>NZ_JPYQ01000002.1:0-68197 GCF_000757525.1 Rhizobium sp. YS-1r
TAAAATCGGAGCCAGTGGAATCCACAGATTCACAAAAGCCGCCCGACGCTCTAGGAATAGAAGAGCCCGCGCGGCCTGCGGCAGGGCGGGTTCTCGACAGGGCGTTAGAACTCGGGCAGGCGGGGAGAATCAGCCTTTGGCGCCTTTGGCGATCGGCTCCTGATAGGTGAAGCCCATGTCCCAGGGAAAATAGATCCAGGTGTCCTGGCTGACCTCGGTCACGAACGTATCGACAGTCGGAACGCCCTTGGGCTTGGCGTAGACGCAGGCGAAGTGCGCCTTGGGCAACATGGCGCGCACTTCGGAAGCCGTCTTGCCCGTATCGGTCAGGTCGTCGACGACGAGCACGCCGACGCCTTCGTTTTTTGTGAGCTCGGGAGTGATTCCCTTGAGCAGGGCCATTTCGCCCTGGTTGACGTAGTCGTGGTAGGAGGCGACGCAGACGGTCTCGATCAGGCGGATGTTGAGTTCGCGCGAGATGATCGCCGCCGGCACGAGGCCGCCGCGGGTGATGCAGACGATGGCGCGGAACTCCTGGTTAAGACCGGCGAGCCGCCAGGCAAGCGCCCGGGCGTCGCGGTGGAATTGATCCCAGGAGACGGGGAATGCTTTTTCAGGAAGAGACATGGTTCAGCCAATCAGCGAGAGCTTTCGTTGGCTCTCGCTAATAGCGGCAATCCCGGCTTCCTGGCAAGCCGGCGATTCGCGGCTGTGGATTGCAAAATGGCCGATGGGAACGGTGCAGGTGACGAGTGCCGCACACGCGACGGCTTCCGGCCTTGGAACGAGCCCGCTCGCGCGAAAGGGGTGCGGGTTTTGAGGCTTGTGCCTTGCTAACGGCACCGGTGAGGCTTTGGATCATGGATTGGAAGTCGTCATTGTTCGCCCACCAGGCCTGATAGCGCCGCGTGCTCTTCGGTCGGCTGAATTCGACCGCGTTTTGATTTCGACAGCCTCGTCGTCTTGCAGCAAAAGGGGATGTGCTGCCTCAAGGCAGGACGCGATCCGGCCCATGCGGTTCCGACGGCAATTATCTCCGCTCTTGCAACGGTTTTCTAATAGGAAAGACTTGGGCTTGCTGCCTCCAGGCGCTCGGCCCTTTCTTGGCGCCTTCAGATCAAAGAGCCGCCATAAGCTGTCATTTCCACCCCTCGTATATTACCGGAGGCGTGCAAAGCTGACCGGGTCGTCTTCAGGCAGTAAAGGGGCCGCTATCACGGGGAGCAGCCAACCTCATGCTATACCGCCGAGGCAGACGTATTTTAGCTCCAGGAATTCCTCGATTCCGTAGCGCGACCCTTCGCGTCCGAGGCCGGAGAGCTTGACGCCTCCGAACGGGGCTTCGGCGGTTGAGATCAGGCCTGTGTTCACACCGACCATGCCATACTCGAGAGCTTCTGCGACCCGGAATACCCGTGCCATGTCCTTTGCGAAGAAATACGATGCTAGACCAAATTCAGTATCATTGGCCTGTCGAATGACGTCTGCCTCGTCCCGGAAGCGGAACAGCGGGGCGACCGGTCCGAAAGTTTCCTCCCGCGCGACCGCCATATCCGCCGTGACATCTGCAAGCACTGTGGGCTCGTAGAAAGCCTTCCCGAGTGGAAGCCGCTTGCCTCCAGTGATGGTGCGGGCCCCCTTGTTCAGGGCATCCGCCACATGTTCTTCGACCTTCTCCAGTGCCGCCTGGTCGATCAGCGGCCCGAGGATGACACCTTCGTCAAAGCCGTTACCCGTGACGAGCTTACCGACCGCGCCAGCCAGCTTGTCCGCGAACGCGTCATAGACGCCGTCCTGTACGTATAGGCGGTTCGCGCAGACACAGGTCTGTCCGTTGTTACGGAACTTTGCGATGATTGCGCCTTCGACCGCCGCATCGAGATCAGCGTCGTCAAAGACGATAAAGGGTGCGTTCCCGCCGAGTTCGAGGCCGAGCTTCTTGATGGTCGGCGCCGACTGCTTGTAGAGTTCTGCGCCCACTTCGGTCGAGCCGGTGAAGGTCAGCTTTCGCACGACCGGATTTTGGGTCATCTCGCCACCGATCTCGCGTGCAGAGCCCGTCACGACGCTGAACAGCCCCTTGGGCAGCCCGGCCCGTTCGCCGAGAATGGCGATAGCAATGGCTGAAAACGGTGTCTGCGACGCCGGCTTCAGCACCATGGCGCAGCCAGCCGCGAACGCGGGACCGGCCTTGCGCGTGATCATGGCGTTCGGGAAGTTCCACGGTGTGATTGCCGCGACGACACCGATAGGCTGCTTCATCACCATGATCCGCTTGTCGGGCTGGTGTCCTGGAATGAGGTCGCCATAGACACGCCGAGCTTCTTCCCCAAACCACTCTATGAAGCTTGCGCCGTATGCGATCTCTCCCATGGCCTCGGCGAGCGGCTTGCCTTGCTCGAGCGTCAGGATCTTTCCGAGATCCTCCTTGTTCTCCATCATCAGTTCGTACCATCTGCGCAGGGTGCCGGCGCGCTCCTTGGCGGTGCGGGCGGCCCAGTCCTTTTGAGCGGTGCGGGCGGCTTCAATCGCTGCTCGGGTGTCCGACGCCCCAAGCTTCGGCACATGACCTATGATCTCTCCGGTTGCCGGATTGTCGACGGCAATGCGCCTGTTCGCATCCGCCTCGACCCAGTCTCCGCCCACGAGAGCGGCTTCACGGAAGAGAGATTGATCCTTGAGTTTCATGGTTTGATTCCTGTTGTCCAAAGCGGGCGCTTGCCGCAACCTGGTCCTTAACTTGCATCCTGAAGGATCAAGTCTGCAGCCTTTTCTGCGATCATGAAAACGGCGGCCTGCGTATTCCCTGAGACCATGGTCGGCATTATCGAGGCATCGGCGATGCGAAGGCCGTCGACACCGCGAACCTTGAGACTAGGGTCGGTGACTGCGTTTTCATCCGTTCCCATCCGACAGGTGCCGCAGATATGGTAGATAGTTTGGCCGTCACGTCTTGCGAAGTTCAGCCAGTCTTCGTCCGTTCTGCAATCCAAACCGGGGCTCATTTCTTTGTCGCGGAAACCGTCCATGGGAGCCTCTTCGACAATCTTTCGCGCGATCTTCATTCCATCGACGATCGTCCGGCGATCCTCATCCGTTGCCAGGAAGTTAGGGCGGATGGCTGGTGCCGCAAAGGGGTCTGGAGATTTGGAATGAATGGTTCCGCGGGACTCCGGCCGAAGCTGGGTGACGCCGATGGTCATGCCAGGCAGCCGGTCAAGCTTACGCTCGGCTGCATTGGCGTAACTCGCATGCATGAAGAAATACTGGACATCTGGCCCCTCAAGGCCGGGGCGGGTGCGGACGAAACCGTGAACGAGACCGGTTCCGAGTGTCAGGATTCCACTGCGCATCGCGAAGTAGCGCGTCACCGCCAGCCCGAGCCTAATGCCACGTGTCTGCTCATTGAGCGTGACCGGCCGCTTAACGCGCCAATTCATGCGGGTACAAAAGTGGTCGATGTAGTTGGCGCCGACTCCTGGTAGGGCGTGTTGGACTTCGATCCCCAGCGGCTGCAAGACCCGTGGATCGCCAATACCAGACAACTCCATCAATTGCGGCGTCTGAGCAGCGCCGGCGGTAAGGATGACTTCCCGGCGTGCGTGGATTTCAATGGAGCGGCTGCCCGATTGTATTACGACTCCTGTCGCGCGACTGTTCTCGAGAAGGATGCGGGTCACGTGGGCGTCGGTTCGGACGTCCAGATTGTGCCTGGCCAGCGCTGGCTGAAGATAAGCGGCGGCCGCACTGACCCGACGGCCACGCCGCTGGTTCACCTGGTAGTAGCCGAAGCCATCCTGACTCTGTCCATTGTAGTCGACGTTACGCTCAAAGCCCGCACTCCTCGCTCCGGCAATGAAGGCTTCGGCAATGAGAGGGCGTTCCTTGACCTGCGTGACCGGCAATGGACCGCCTCGGGCACGCAGCGAAGAGGCAGGACCGTCATAGTCTTCAAGTTTCCGGAAATAGGGGAGCACCTCCTGAAAGCTCCAGCCCCGGCAGCCCTGTTGCGCCCAACCGTCATAGTCCTGCGGCTGGCCCCGCACATAGATCATGCCGTTGATCAATGTGGAGCCGCCAAGCCCTTTGCCACGCGGAACGGAGATGATGCGGTTGCCGGTCGCTTCCTCAGGTTCGGTCTGAAAGCGCCAGTTGAAGGCCGGGTTGGTGAGGAGCTTGCTGAAGCCGGCAGGGATCTCCACCCAAAAGCTTCGGGCGGCCTTGCCGGCCTCCAGCATCAGGACCGTGTGCTTTCCTGACTCTGTCAAACGATTTGCGAGCACGCAACCAGCCGTGCCACCACCCACGATGATGTAGTCGAACGAGTCGGGGGCATGCTGCATCAAATCGTTTCTCCGATCGCTTTGGAGTGGGAGAGTTTGGAAGGAAGGATCTTGCCGGGATTCAACAGACCGTCTGGGTCAAGCGCCGTCTTCAACGTGGAAGCGAGACGCAGGTCGGCGTCCGGGGCGACACGCAGCCATTCATCGACGCGGTACTGTCCTAATCCATGTTCTGCGGAGATCGAGCCGCCGTGCTTGACCACGACATCGTGCACCACCCGATTGATCGCCTGTTGGTCGTGATCGGGTTCCAAGAGGACATTGTAATGGAGATTGCCATCGCCCAGGTGGCCGAAGAGGTTTAGGCCGGCGCCGGGAGCCACGGTTTCCAATGCAGCCTCGGCATCAGCCAGAAAGGCTCCCATGCGCGTGAGCGGTACGGAAATGTCGTGCTTCAGGCTCGAACCCCGCCGTGCTTCCGCCTCCGTGACGTGCTCCCGCAAAGCCCAGATCTGGCGCGCCTGCATGTCCGATTCCGCGACAACCCCATCAACTACCCATCCGATTTCGAAGCCAGCGGCAAGCACCGCCTCGGCTGCATCCCGTAGACCGGATAAACTGGACGTCGCTTCGAGCAGGATGAACCACTCACCTGCCGCTATCGGGCTCTTTAACTGGGCGTAGCGCTCGATGAGATCGATCGATTGCGCCGAGATCAGCTCGAATGCCGAGAGCGCCTCGCCGATGTCCTGTTGAGTGAGTTCAAAAAGCGAAATCGCCGCGTCAAGGTTGGTGACGCTGAGGAGTGTCGTGACCGAGTGGCGGGGCACAGTGACGAGCCGCATGACTGCGGCGGTGACGATGCCGAGAGTTCCCTCCGAGCCGATGAACCATTGTTTCCAGTCATAGCCGGCATTATCCTTGCGCAGATGACGCAAGCCGCTTGCCACGCTACCATCGGCGAGAACGACTTCAAGTCCAAGAGTAAGGTCGCGTGTCATCCCATAGCGCAGGACGTTGAGCCCACCGGCATTCGTGGCGATCACCCCGCCGATGGTGGCCGAGCCCTCAGCCGCTATGGCAATTGGCAGCATGCGACCTACTTCCGAAGCGTTTTCGCGCACGGTCTGGAGGATCGCACCCGCTTCTACTTCTATCGTCATGCCGACCGGATCGAGAGAGCGGATTGCTCGCATGCGATTCAGAGACAAGACAACCTGGCCTGCGCTACTGTCAGGAATGGCCCCTGCGGCAAGGCCGGAGTTGCCGCCCTGAGGCACGATGGTGAAGCCGAGCTCACGGCAATGCCGGACAACTCCGGCGACTTCTGATGTTGAGGCGGGCCGTACCACACAAGCCGGCACACCCGTGGAGCTTCGCTTCCAATCCGTTGCGTAAGGCGCGACATCTTCGTTTGAAGTCAGGACGTAGCGCCCGCCCACGACGTCAGCAAGCGCCGAGAGAAGTTGGCTTCGGTCCGTCATGCCAGCGCGCCCATATGCTGCGCCATCAGCACGATCTGCGATTCCAGCATCGGCTTGCCAGGGAATATCCGGCACCCCTTGGCCTCTGCCGCCTTGAGCAGCGGGGTCATGGCGGGTTCCATGATGGCATCCGCGACAAGCTGGTCCCGGCGCAGCCTTGACAAATCGAGTGGCGGCTCGTCGTTCAAACGCATACCGAGGGAGGTGCCGTTGACGACGAGATCGTGGTTCGCGATGCGATCAGCATCCGTGTCGACCGTGAGTGCCGGATAGGCCGCTCTGAGACGCTCGGTGAGGCCCTTGGCACGTTCTATCGTTCGGTTGGCCACTGTGATGTGAACCACCCCCGCCTCGGCAAGCGCGAAGGCGATTGCGCTGGAGGCACCACCCGCGCCCGCCAGGTAGACGCTCATCCCCGCAGGATCCGCATTTGCAACGCGCAAGGCCTCGACAAAGCCAATGCCGTCGAGCATGGCGCCGACCATGCGGCCGTCCGCCTCACGGCGAACGCAGTTCACCGCCCCAATATTGCGCGCGGCACCCGTGACCTCGTCGCACAGCGCCAGCATGTCCGTCTTGTGCGGCACGGTGGCGATGAAGCCGCCGAAGTTCTCCATGCGCCGAAGGCCATCAACGAGCGTCTTCAAACCATCGGGCTTGACGTGGAAAGGGACGAGCACCCCATCGACGCCGCGTGATGTCAACAGGGCGTTCATCACCTCTGGCGTTTTCACATGGTAGATCGGGTCGGCGAGGATGCCGTAGATGCGGGTGCGTCCGGTGACGGGTGGCAGGAAGCCCCGGTGGAGCGCTTGGCCTTCGCCAACGATCGGAGAGTTCATGAGAAGGTCCTGTCCGTTGTCTTGAGCGACACGTGTCCATTGGCCTGCGCATTCAGGTCATGTAGAGGCCACCGGCTACGTCGATAGTCTGCCCGGTGACGAAGCTTGCTTCCGGCGAGGTGAGGTAGAGGGCGAGATCGGCCACTTCCTCGGGAGCGCCCAATCGTCCCATTGGCGTCATCCGAACCTGTTCGTCGTTGACCTCGCCCGCAACCGCGCGAACCATAGGCGTCTCGATCCTCCCAGGCGCGATGGCATTGACCCGCACTCCGAATGGCCCGAGTTCTGCGGCCAGATGCTTCGTAAAGCCGATCAGTGCCGATTTGGTCGCAGCATAGTGGCAGGCGACGATGGGCGAGTATGTTTTGCCCGCGACCGACGACATGTTGACGATCCAGCCGGCTTTCATGTCCCGCATGCTGGGGGAGAGCGCGCGGATGGTGTTGAAGCAGCCGGAGAGGTTGACCGCAACAACCCGGTTCCATTCGTCGGGCTCCATCTCCCAGATCTTGTGCGCAACTCCGTCATGTTTCGGAGAAATTCCGGCATTGTTCACCACTGTGTCGAAGGGGCCGCCAATCTGGCTTGCTGCTTGGGCAAGCGTCTTCTCGACCGAGGGGTAATCGGAGACATCAAGCACCAGTGGAACCGCTGCCCCCTTGCGATTGCCACGGATCGATCGCACCGTCTCGTTGATGTCGGCTTCGTTCATGTCGGCGACGCCGACGGTTGCGCCACGGGCCGCAAAGCGTTGGGCAATAGCGCGCCCGATACCGCGTCCGGCCCCCGTTACCAAGACCCGACGTCCTGCGTGGCTTGGTCTGGTGGCGATTTCTTCCGGATTGATTTCCCGATTCGACATTTCAGATTCCCAGATATGCTTGACGGACGTGATCGTTGTGGAGGAGTGCGTCGGACGTGTCGGCCAGAACGATTTCGCCGTTCTCGAGGACGTAGCCACGGTCGGCTGCTTTCAGCGTATGGAAGACGTTCTGCTCGACGATCAAGACGGTTGCTCCCGTCTTCACGATCGTCTCAATGACTTCGAAAACCTGTGCGACGATGATAGGCGCCAGGCCGAGCGATGGTTCATCGAACATCAGAAGTTTCGGCCGCGCCATCATGCCCCGAGCGATCGCGACCATCTGCTGTTCGCCGCCCGACAGTGAACCAGCCTTTTGGGCAAGACGCTCGCGCACTCGCGGAAAGAGCGACAGGACCTCCTCCAAGGCCGTGTCCTTATGCTGTCGGGCGGCCTTTCGATAGGCGCCCATCAGCAGGTTCTCCTGGACCGTCATGTCCGGGAAGAGCTGCCGCCCCTCCGGGATCAGGGTGATACCGCGATCCACCGTGTCATGCGAGGAGAGCCGCGTGACGTCCTCACCTTCGAACGTGATCTTTCCCGCCGCCGGACGGATAAGCCCAGCGATGGTGCGCAAAGTAGTCGTCTTGCCGGCGCCATTGGCGCCGACGATTGTTACGACTTCTCCGGCCTCAACCGTCAGTGAAATATCGTGCAGGATCGTTGTCGGGCCGTAGCCGGCGTGGACGTTCTCAAGCCTGAGCATCGATGAATTCCTTTCCGAGATAAGCTTCGACGACCAGGGGATCCTTGACCACCTCGCGGGGTTCTCCGTGGGCAATGATCTTGCCGGAGTTGAGAACGATGACACGATCGGAGAGAGACATGACGGCCTGCATGACGTGTTCGATCGCGACGATGCTGACGCCGCTGTCGCGGATAGATTTCATCAGATCGATTGCCCGGCGTACGTCCGTCTGATTGATTCCGGCCATGACCTCGTCGAGTAGGAGGATCCGTGGCTTCATGGCCATGACGCGCGCCACTTCCAGCCGCTTCAGGCCACCAATGGTCAGGCCGCGTGCCTCCGCATTAAGCCATGGTGCCAGCCCCATCCGCTCTGCCGTTTCGCGCGCAACCTCACGGGCCTCCTCAACGTCCGAATAGCGATGGAATGCGCCGACCATGATGTTTTCTTCAACGGTCATCGCGGCGAAGGGCTGAACGATTTGGAACGTGCGCCCCACGCCGATCGCAGCGAAATCGCCAGGCGTGATCGGACTTTGCCAACCGCCGTCGGGCGACCGAACGGTGACCGAGCCACTGTCCGCCTTCAAGAAGCCGGAGATCATGTTGAAGACCGTGGTCTTGCCGGCGCCATTGGGACCGATGAGCCCGAGGATTTCGCCCTCTCGGAGGGTGAAGCTCACATCATTGGTGACATGAAGGCCGCCGAACCGCTTCTGCAGATGTTCTACACGCATGATGTCGGAACCGATCGGTGCCCGTTCTGCTGGGGTTGCCGCGGCCGGGCTGGCAGCAACGGTGCCGGCAGACACTCCGCGCTCCCGCTTCTGCTTCATGAAGCGGGAGACTGGGCCCATCAGGCCGTTCGGCATGAACAGAACGACCAGCATCAGAACGACGCCATAGACGAAGCCGTGAAGACCGAGTGCATGCGCCCCAAGCCAGCCGCGCGCAAGCTCGCTGATCGGTACGAGAAGGACGGCGCCGAGGAGGGGGCCAAATACTGTACCCAAACCGCCGATCAGAGCAAACATGGCAATCTGGATCGACGTTTGCAGAGAGAACATCGCAGCCGGCTCGATGAAGGTCAGATACATCGCATGGAATGTGCCGAGAAAGGCGGTGAGGGCGGCGGATACCGCCACGGCTGCGAGCCGGACCCTTATTGTACCGACACCAGCGGCAAGCGCCGCCGATTCCCTTTCGCGTGTTGCGACAAGGTAGAAGCCCATGCGGTTTGAGCGAATCCACCAGGCGACCGCCAGTGTCAGGAGGAGCATACCGAATGCGATCAGCAACTGCGGGAGGCGGTCACGGAAGACCATCCATTCCCAGCCGATCTGCAGCGGGATCATCAGCCCGGTGGCGCCGCCGGTCAAGTCACGCCAATGAAGGGCGAGAACTCGGAACACTTCCAAGAACGCAATAGTAGCAAGAGCGAAGAACGGACCATGTAGGCGGAAGCAGGGGTAGCTGATGACCACCGCGGCCACCACAGCAATCGAGGCTCCCGCAAACATGCCAATCCAGGGACTGATCCCCATGTTCATGAGGATGACGCCAGTGTAGGCGCCGATCCCGTAGAAAATGGCATGGCCGAGCGAAAGCTGGCCGGCAAAGCCGCCCACTATGTTCCACGCCGTCGACAAGGCTGCAAAGATGCAGATCGTGATGAAGATATGGTAGACGAACTGATCGCCAACCATGAAGGGGATTACGATCAGCGACGCCAGGATCGCCGCGAGAGGAAGCGCTTTCAGCATCCGGCCATTCGAGAGTGCCTGAGACTGAGCGGAAGTGGCGGAGATATCTGTCATGGCGACACGTGCGAAAGGTTGAGACGCGAGCTGAACAGGCCCGACGGCTTCAGGATGAGGATCAGGAGGAATACGCTGAAGACGGCGACCTCACGAAGGTCGGAGCCGATATAAAAGCCGGCGAAGCTGTCGATCAGGCCGATGATCATCGAACCTGCGAAGGCCCCGCCGATCGAGCCAAGCCCCCCAAGCACCACGACGACAAACGCGGTCAAGACGAAGTATGTGCCGATGCCCGACGACGTGGGATAAAGAGGAGCGATGAGGACCGAGGCGACCCCGACACAGGCGGCGCCGACGCCGAACGTCAGGATATAGATCCAGTTGACGTTGATGCCCATCAATTGGGCGGCAGCGCGGTTCTGAGCCACGGCGCGGATGGCGCGGCCCGTTTGTGTGCGGGAAAGGAAGAGCTGGAGAGCCAAGACGATTGCAACGGAAGCAATCAGGATTGCGAGTTGCCCTGACAGCAGGCGTACGGGTCCAAGCTGCAAGGGCGTGCGGAGCCCACTTGCGGGCGTGCTGGCAATGTCGGCACCGAAGATCAGTAGGGCCATGTTGATTAGCGCTGTGGAAAGGCCGACGGTCGCGAAGATCTGAATGTGATCGTCATCCGCAGACATGAGCGGCTGAATCAAAAACCGCTGCGTCAGGGCACCCAGGACGAAGAGGGCTGGCGCGACGAGGATGACGGTAGCAAAGGGATGAATCCCCATCCAGGTCGTCAGCACGTATGTCAGATACATGCCCACCATGAGAAATTCCCCATGAGCGAAATTGACGACTTTGACGATGCCGAAGATCAAGGTCAGCCCCACAGCGACGATCGCAAACAGGCTACCGAGCATGATCCCGTTGGTGAGAACTTGCAAAAACGTGTTCATCGGGCCTCCCCAGGACAGAAGGGTGCCGGGCGGTGGCCGCCCGGCACGGTCAGAAGGCTCACTCGCCTAGTTTCATAGGCGTGATGGCGGCTGAGTCCGGGAAGACGGTGACAAGTTTGCCATCCTGCCACTGCATTCCCATCATCTCGGCGCGTTCGTTTTGGTTGTCTTCACCGAACTTGAAGCCATAACCGGTTGCTGTGACGCCGGCTTTGATGTCGATGGACTTGACGGCCTCTACGATCGTGTCCGGCTCGAAGTCGGACGCTTTGCCGAGAGCTTCCAGGACGACCTTGGCACCGACATAGTTGTTCAGCGAGTGCCCGGAACGAGGCGCCGAGCCATATTTCTTCTGATAAGCTTCGACAAACTCTTCTAGGCCCGGAGTATAACTAGTGTTGACGCTGTATTGGGTGAAGTCGACGTCCAATACGCCTTCGATTACCTCATGCCCGACCGCGTCCGCAGTGGGCTGCATGGAATAACCGCCGCCGCCGCCGATGATGGCGGATGGCTTATAACCCGCCTCGTTTGCCTGCTGCAGGAAAAGCACCGAGTCATTCTGATACGAGGTCTGTAGGACGATATCGACCTCACGGTTCTTCAGATCGAGAACAAGCGACGACATGTCAACCGTGGCGGCTGGGTATGCCTGCGTGTTGACGATGTTGAGGCCGGCTTCCTTGGCATAAGCGTTCTGCCGTTCAGCAACGGATGTTCCGTAGCTGGAATCCTCGTGGATAATTCCGATCTTCAGGTCAGCCGGCCCTTTGCCGATACCGGGGCCGACTTTTTCAACGACCATCTGGATGATCATCTTGGCCATGTCGTCGGCGGTCGGGTTGGTGCGATAGAGGTACTTGAGACCGCGGCCGGTGACTTCTTCGGCCACGGCGCCGAGCTCAAAATATGGAATGCCTGCCAGTTCCGTCACCTGGCTGGCAGCGATCGAGCGAGCCGAGGAATAGGTGCCGAAGATTGCCTTTACGCCCTCCAGTGAAGTAAGGCGTCGTGCTTCACCAATGGCCTGATTGTTATCTACCGCATCGCCCCGCACCAACGTGATCTGCTCGCCCTGGATGCCTCCCGCGGCGTTGATCTCCTCTACAGCCAGCTCAAGGCCGCGAGCGCTCTCTTCACCCAGCAGGGCAAGCTGCCCGCTGAAAGGATAAAGCGCGCCAAACTTGACCTCGGCATTTGCCGCGGAGGCAGTAAAAGCCAGAGAGATAGCTGTGGTCTTCAGTAGGTACGACAGTTTCATTGTTTCCTCCCGTGAAAACGTCGTTGCTGATGGGGCTGATGTGTCAGTAATTCAGGGCGTCCTTGCCTTCGAAGCTGGTGATAGGCGGATAGGCCCGCTGATCGGTGATGACGTCCAGCACCGTCGTCCGGCCGCTCGCCAGTGCGTCCTTCAGCGCAGGCAGGAAGTCTGCTGGGCTTTCGATACGGACGCCGTCGCAGCCGACTGCGCGTGCGATCGCAGCGTGATCGACGGCTTCGAAGTCACACACATCGGTGAAGCCGCCGAAGAGGCTGAGCTCTGCGTGTTTTTGGTAGCCGAGAATCTGGTTGTTGAGCACGACCACAACGATGGGCAGCTTCATGCGTCGCGCGGTTTCCAGCTCTGACCAGACATGCCCGAAGCCTCCATCGCCCGTGAGGCAGATGACGTGCGCATCCGGACGCGCCGTCTTCGCGCCGATAGCGTAGGGCAATCCCCAACCAAGGCCGGCGATGCCGCGCGGCGTGAGGAAGCGTTGACCTGATTTTTGTGCAGTCAGGAAGTTCGCGATCCAGATGGACGAATAGCTCGCGTCGGCTACGGTGATAGTCTCGGGTGTTAGGACGGTGTCGATGTCTGCAAGGATGCGTTCCGGCCTCAGCGGGGAGGCGTCCATGTTGACCAGGCGTTTCATGTCATCCTTGTGGGCTGCCCGACCACTGGCGATTGTCGCTTCGAGTGTCGGGCGTCTAGATGTGATCGCCGAGAGATCCCGCTTCTTCAATTCGGCTTCCAGGGCTGAAAGAGTGAGCTTGGCGTCACCGACCAGCCTGAAGGCCTCGTAATTTCGGCCAACCTCGCTGCTTTCGATGTCGATATGGATGTAGGTGGCGTTCTTTGGATAAAGGGACCAGCTGTCGGTCCCATTCTGGTTCGTCCGGTTGCCGACAAGGATCACTAGATCGGCTTCTGTGACCAGCGAGCGCAGGTGTGACGAACGGCTCCGAGGGGCCATGAAATAGCCCACGACACCGACGGAAAGCGGATGAGATTCCGCCACCGAGCCTTTCCCCATGACCGTGGTAGCAACTGGAAGACCGAGCGCTTGCACGGCTTCCAATTGCGCCCACGCCTGGGAGGAATGAACTCCGCCACCAGCAATGACGATCGGCGTTTTGGCGGCGGCGATCATGTCGGCTGCAGCCGAGACCCTCTCCGGATCAGCAACCGTTCGGTCGAGTGGGAATGTGCCAAGCGAGGCGGAACGTTGCGGCGTCGCAGGGACGAGATCAGGCCGCTCGTCCAGCACATCGAGCGGCACCAGCAGGACCGCAGGACCGGCGCGACCGCTTGCGGCCGCTGTGAACGCCATGTCAACATAATCGTCGATCCGCTGTGGATCGGCGACGCGACGAACCCATTTGGCGACGCCGCTGAACAAGGCAAAATGGTCGAGCTCCTGAAACGCGTTCTTGTCGGTGAAGCGCCGCGAAACATCCTGGACGATCGCCACCATGGGAATCGATGCCTTCAAGGCTTCAGCGAGGCCAGGAACGAGTAGCGTGGCCGCAGGGCCGTTCTGGGCGGTGACAACTGCAACTTTCCCGGATGTCCGCGCATAAGCGTCTGCCATGGCGGCGCCGGCGTTCTCGGTACGATAGCCAATCTGGCGGATGCCATAGTCCGGAGCCGCAAGAAACAATGCGGAGGGAATGCTCTGCCCGAAGATCTCCTTTACGCCATGACGTTTCAGGGCAGCCGCCAGAAGATGGGCCCCTGTCATGTTGCTGCCCGTAGACTGGACCGGATGATTGGCGACCATGTTCATGCCCTTGCTCCCTTGTGTGCCTTGCCTTCGCCGTTCTGCATGGAAAGAACGATCTTCCCGATGTGAGTGCCCGCATCCATGCGGCCATGTGCTTCCTGCACGTCTTCGAGGGGGAAGACGGAATCGATCAGCGGCTTCACCTTGCCTGCCTCGATGAGCGGCAGGACCCTTTCGCGCAGTGTGTCCGCGAGCTTTGCTTTCATCTCGATCGGCCGAGCGCGAAGGGTGGATCCGGTGAGGGTGACGCGCTTCATCAGCAGGGGCGTGAAGTCGACCTCAGCCTTTGCTCCACCCAGGAAAGCGATTTGCGCGATCCGGCCGTCGACGGCGATTGCTTCCAGATTTCGGGCGATGTAGTCGCCGCCGACCATGTCGAGGATCACGTCGGGGCCACGCCCATCGGTGAGCGCTTTGCATTCCGTCACGAAGTCCTCGCCGCGATAGTTGATGGCGGCGTCAGCGCCGAGATCGAGGCACGCCTTGCATTTCTCGTGCGAACCCGCCGTAGCGATCACGCGTGACCCGAGAGCCTTGGCGAGTGAAATCGCCGTTGTCCCGATCCCCGAGGTGCCGCCATGGATCAGGATGGTCTCACCCGGAGCCAGCCGGGCCCGTTCGAAGACATTGCTCCAAACCGTAAAGAACGTTTCGGGAAAGGCGGCGGCCTCTATAAACTCGAGGCAGTCGGGGATCGGGAGTGTGGCGCCCTCCTGAACGATGGCCCAGTCGGCATAGGCGCCGCTGTGAACGAGCGCCATCACCCGGTCTCCTTGCTTGAACCGCTGGACATTCGGGCCGACGGCTTCCACCGTTCCGGCAAGCTCGAGTCCCAGAACGTCGGATGCTCCCGGAGGCGGAGGATAGTTGCCCTGCCGCTGCATGACGTCGGGCCTATTGATGCCGGCCGCACGAACCCGCACCAGCATTTCTCCGTCGCCCGGAACGGGGCAGGGGCGATTGATCAGTTCCAGCACTTCCGGTCCGCCCGGCTGTTTGGCAATCACAGCTTGCATAGTGGAGGTCATTCCTGTTCTCCGTCAGGGATTAGGAGGACCTTGACGGCCTCCCGGCTGCGAGCGAGCTCGAACCCTTCGGCCGCCTTTGAAAGCGGGCACCGATGCGTCGCCATGGCCGATAGAACCTGTGCATGATCAGCCAGGAGGGAGATTGCCTCCGACAATGCCTCATTTGTCGTGTCATGGGCCGCGCGGAGCTGCTTCTTCTCGCGTACGAAGCGTGTCAGATCGAGTTCCAGCGGCCGAGAATGGATGCCCGCTACGACGAAGATGCCGCTCGAGCGAAGGACGGCGAGCCCCTCTGCGACAGAGGTGGAGATGCCGGTTGCCTCCAGAACTCGATCCACAGGCCGACCGAAATGTTGCTCGACAGCTTCACGCAGCGTTTCCCGTGCAAGGTCTACCGTTGCCGCGACACCAAGGTCCCGCGCATGTTTCAAGCGCACATCGTCGTTGAAACCAGCGACTAGGACTTCGGCGCCTCGTTTCGATGCAACGAAAGCCATACCCAGCCCGATGGGGCCCGGGCCCAGGACGACAACCTGGTCACCGGCCGAGATGTCGGCGGTGTTGACCGCATGTACGGCAACGGCGAGCGGTTCGGCCAATGCAGCTACGTCCAATGGAAGATCGGTCGGCACCACCCGACAGTTGATTGCGGGAACTGTCACGCGACCAGCAAAGCCGCCGTTGACATGAAAGCCGATGATACGGCGATCGCTGCAATCCTGAGGGCGCCCGGCTGAGCAGGCATGGCACTTTTCACAGGCGATCGTTGGCCAGCAGACAACTCGGTCGCCTACCTGGATGTCTTGCACGCCCTCTCCGACAGCCTCCACGATACCAGAGAACTCGTGGCCCAGTGTTAGGGGCAAAAATCTCTGCATGAACTCGTAGCCGGATGTCCACTCATAGGCATGAATGTCGCTGCCACAGATGCCGGCTGCCGCGACTTCGATGGTCGCCATGCCGGCTGCTGGCAAAGTCGGCTCAGGAACTGTAACGATATCGGCACCGAAAGCCGGCGCCGTCTTACGAAAGGCAAGCAAATGTCACTCCTCCCATTGCACCCGCTTTGGACCTCCTCGTCCAGGTTCATCAGCAAATTTGGCTTCGCCTAACCGTCAGTGGGTGCTATATGTAATTTGTTATAACACTTTTTCGCAAAGGATCTCGGGTGTCAAGAAGGCTGGTGCAAAATTATGAGCAGGGCGGCGATGGTGAGGATTGGGCGCGTCCGATCGTTAAAGAAAACCTCAGCGAGCGGGCCTACTCCGACCTTAAGAATGCGCTCATGCACGGCAAGCTGAAGCCAGGGGAACGTTTGAGATTGCGGCCGATGTCTGCCCGCTTCGGGATAAGCGCCACACCGATGCGCGAAGCCCTGCTGCGCCTTGTGAGCGAAAAGACGCTAACCTTGGACGCACGAGGCACCGTCGTCGTTCCGACCCTGAGCCTTGATGAACTTGTGGAAATCCGCAGTATCCGTGTCGATCTGGAGGGAAGGGCGGCCGCCGCGGCAGCGGAATCCGCGACGAAAGAAGAGATCGATGCTTTGGAGGCAATCCACGCCGAAATATCGGAGTGTCATCGCCTCCAGCAGTTCGAGCGGGCGATCGTTCTTAATACCGAGTTCCATCTCGGCCTCTGCCGCTCAGGAAGAATGCCGATTACCTACGATATTGTGGAAGGTTTGTGGATGCGCTGCGGCCCGATCTTGTCACACCTTTATGACGGCGGATTGCCTGATTGGGAACCACATCCGCACAAGAAAATCATAGCAGCTTTGAGGGCAGGGGATGCAGCAGCGGCACAGGACGCGATTAAAGAGGACATCGTCCGTGGAGGACACGGGCTTCTTGCCCATGTGAGGTCGGCGGACACGACGGATTGATCGAAGCGGAACAACGTCTTGGCAGGCGGCGGGAGGTCGCTACCCAGACTGAAAAATTTCGGCAGAACGAGGTTGCAGTATCGTGTTCGAAGGCGGCGCAAACCGAAGAAGTTGCTGACGCCTCTGTGGCCCCAGCCAATCTTGTGGCGAGCTGAAAAGGTCTGCGCGCCGCCGGAAGGGCAGACATAAATCTGGATTGAATTTGGGCGACTGCTTTGCCTATGCTCTCGCCAGGGATTTCGATGAGCCGTTGCTATTTAAGGGCAACGACTTCACCGAGACGGACATCCGTTCGGCTGCATGACATTGCCACCTTGGCATGATGGGAGCTGCGTGCTGATTGGTGCTTTGGCACCCCGGAAGCGGCTCCGCTTTCAGCTCGTTCGAGTCATTGACAACAAGAATTTTCTTTTGGGAGTGGGTCCCCAGCCGTCTTTTTATAGAGCTCCAGGCATCGCCGGGCTTTGGAGGACGTCACATGATTTTTAAACGCGAAATCGCGCCAAGCATCTGCGAAGACGTCACTTTTCTGGTGGGGAATGGTAGCTATCAAACAGAGGAAACAGGTCCAAAATGGCTTGCTTGGGGAACCTGGATTCTCACGTAAGTTTCAAGAGATCGCTTACCGAACTTGCGAACATTGGTGTACAGCAGATCGAGGCGACGATCCTCCTCGTCGGTATCGACGATGATTTCATAGTCGATGGAGATCATCTTCGGCGGGCCGTCCTGTCGGACGCCGTGGAGCTTGACTTCGACGCCACGCAAATCGAACTTCAGCATCGGCGTCACCCGTTCAACGCCCTTGATCATGCAGGCTGCGAGGAAGAGTTCGGCCGGGTTGAAGGCGTCCAAGCGGCCGCTCACGTCGGTGTCGAGCGTAATTTCCGCTTGTTTCGTGGTGGTGAGGCTTCGGTTTGCGTCGATGCGGCGTGCTTCTATAGAACATTCCAGCATCATGCCCTCAGCCACGTCTTGAGGGCGTCTTCCTTCTGCGGTCCGTATGGACAATCTTGCCGTCTGTGACGATGCCAGGCTCCGAGGCGATGCCGAACTTCGCGATCTCGGCATGGTCAATCGCCTTCTCGACCTTAACGTTGACGCCGAATTTGACTGCGGTGTCCTTCATCATCGCCTCCGTGGCCTCGCAGCACTAGCAACCGGACCCGAGCACCTTCACGTCCTTCATCATACGGGTTGCTTGTGTGTCGCAGTGAAACGGCATGTTGAACAGGAGGCCGACGGCATATGCGCCCCTCCGCACACTTGCCAATCAAACAGAAGCCGCAGTTTGATCGAGATCATTGCGAATGCCGCGGCCAGGGCGCAGCAAAGATAGCATGAGCTGTCTCCACCCCCACCGCAGGGAACGTATATGCTTGAAGTTCCAAAGCCGATCATGAAGGAGAACCCTTCAGTCATCGAAAAGGCACAGGACCAAGCCATCGGAAGGACACGGCGACGATCGGCTCGTGTTTACGCGTTCGTTGTCGTGCTGGCCGTAGCCATTGGCGCAGGTTTCGGCGCATGGGCGATGCTCCTGCGCCCGATCGAGGTTCAGGTTGCGAGCACCGAGCAAGACGTGCCCGTGCAGGTCTTCGGTCTCGGGACGGTCGAGGCGCGGGTGACTTCAAGGATTGGCTTCAAGGTGTCTGGCGTAGTGATCGACTTGCGCGCCGATGTCGGAGATCGCGTTGCCAAGGGCGCGGTTCTCGCCCGCCTTGACGACCGCGAGCAGAATGCACAGGTTGCCCGCGCGGCCGCGCTCGTCGCACAGGCTGATGCCAACCTTCAAAGGGCAACGGCAAGTCTCGAAAAGGCTCGTGTGAACCACGCGAATGCCAAGAGCATCAACGAGCGCCGGCAATCGCTGCTAAAGGGCAATACCACCTCGCTTGAAGCGGCGCAGACAGCACAAGCGGCACAGGACGCAGCCTTGGCCGATGTGAATCTGGCGCAAAGCGATCTCCTGGTGGCCAAGGCCAATATTGGCGACGCCAAGGCGCAACAGCAACTGCAATCAACCATACTGGACTTTTACGCCCTCACGGCGCCCTACGATGCCATGGTGACCACGCGCCTCAAGGAACTCGGCTCCGCGCTCGGCGCGGGTGAGTCGGTGTTCACGCTGATCGACCCAGAGACCGTGTGGGCGCTCGCTTACGTCGACGAGAGCAAGGCCGGCGAGATCACCGTCGGCGAGCCCGCTGAGATCGTGCTGCGATCTCAGCCTGGCAGGCGTATCGCCGGCCACGTCGCGCGTATCCAGCCGGAAAGCGACCGGGTCAACGAGGAGCGGCGGGTCGAGATCACGTTCGATACGCAGCCCGACGAGTTGTATCTCGGTGAACAGGCTGAGGCTCACATCACGACCGTCCGCCTTCCGCAGGCGCTATTGGTCCCGGAAACGGCCATCGCCGGGCTCGGCGGCAATCACGGGACCGTATGGACCATCGAGGACGGATACCTGGAGCAGCGCAACGTGACACTCGGGCACCGGCTGCTCGACGGGCGTTTTGAGGTCACCGGTGGTGTCCCGGAGCACGCCCTCGTTCTCAAGATGTTGCGCAGCGGGCTGCGCGTCGGCCGTGCAGCAAAGGTCGCCGAAGGGGCAAGTCGATGAACTTGGCCTACCGGGACATTAAACACAATCTCCTGCGTTTCGTCCTGACCAACTTCGGATTGAGCCTGCTATTGGGTATCGTCATCATGATGACCGGCGTTTATGGCGGCCTGATCGATGACGCATTGCGTCAGGCCCGCGCGGCCAATGCGGATCTCTGGGTGGTCGAGGCCGGGACCAATGGGCCGTTCGCTGAATCGTCGCGCATTCCGGGCGACACCAGGGAACTGGTGAGCCGGGTCTACGGTGTGCAGCGCGCCGGGTCTGTCACATATCAATCGGTCCAGACTGAGCTGAACGGTGCACCGCACCGCCTGTTTCTCATCGGCTTCGAGCCAGGCAGGCCCGGCGGACCGCGCCAGCTCTCGGCTGGCCGCGACATCTTGCGCGGCCACTATGAAATGATCGTCGACCGTTCCGCCGGTCTTGAGCTGGGCCAAGAAGTCATGCTGGGGACCCGTGATCACAAATTCTCCGTTGTCGGACTGATGCGCAACGAAGTCACTTCTTCCGGCGATCCCGTCGCCTACGTTACTCTGCGTGACGCACAAGCGCTCCAGTTCGAATTGGCACCTCCGGCTTCGCGGCGCGAGCAGGCGCGCGGGGGATCCATGGAGACCAACGACCAGATCAACGCTGTCATAGCCAAGGTGTCACCCTATGTTCCGGTCGCCGAGACAGCGGCGGCGCTCTCGCGGTGGAAGCACCTGACGGCTCTCACGCAGGTCCAGCAGGAGACTTTGCTGAGCAAGTTCGTGATCGAAAAGGCGCGTAAGCAGCAGCTTCTGATCATGGTTCTGCTGATCATCGTGTCGGCCGTCATCATCGCGCTGATCATTTATACGATGACTATGGACAAGGTGCGCTCGATCGCCACACTCAAATTTGTCGGAGCGCCTGATCGCACCATCGTCGGCCTTATCGTTCAGCAATCCCTTTCGTTGGGAATCACCGGCTACGTCGCCGGGCTCGCGCTTGTCTTTATTTTCAGGCCCTTTTTTCCGCGGCGGCTGGTATTCGATCCAGAGAGCGTTATGGCCGTGTTCGCGATCACGATCGTGGTCTGCCTTGCCGCGAGCACCCTGGGCATCCGGCTCGCGCTCAAGGTGGACCCGGCGGAAGCACTCTCGGCGGCAGGGTAAGATCATGACCGAACCAGGCAGACAAGCGGTCGTAAGGGTCGAACATCTCTCCAAGCATTTCGGCGCAGGGAGTGCGCGGGTCGACGCGCTGATCGATATCAACATCGAGGTCCCTTCCGGCCAGGTTGTCGGTCTCATGGGGCCGAGCGGTTCGGGCAAGACCACGCTGCTCAACTGCATGGCCTGCATTCTGGAGCCAAGCGGCGGCCAGCTCACGCTCGACGGCGAAGCCGTCTATGATGACCATTGGCTCAAGGCAGACCTGCGCCGGCTGCGGCTCGACAAGATCGGCTTCATTTTCCAGTATCCCAATCTGCTGCCGTTCCTCGACGCCACCGACAATGTCGCCGTGGTGCTTCACCTTGCGGGACTAGGCGCCGCGGCAGCCCATAAGCATGCTGTTGAATTGCTTGATTATCTTGAGGTCGGCCATCGCAAGCACGCAATGCCCGCGCAACTGTCCGGCGGTGAAGCCCAACGGGTGGCCATTGCTCGCGCGCTCGCCAATCGGCCGCGCATCATCCTCGCCGACGAACCGACCGCGCCGCTTGATTCCGCCCGCGCCCGCATCGTGATGGATTTGTTACGGCGGATCGCGATCGACCAGAGCGCGGCTATTATCGTCGTCACGCACGACGAGATGATCCTCGACCGCTTCGACCATATTTACCGGCTGCGCGACGGTCGCCTGGAAACCGACGAGCTTTCGCGCGCTCCAGTGGGAGCTGACCACTGATGTTCGTTTTGTCGCTGCCGTGACCCGGCGGATTCGCCGCTTTTTGCCGCTTCCCCGTGGAAATCCGCAGCGGCAAGACGTTTCGGAACTGGGACCATCCTCGCGCAGACGCAGATCGATACGTCCCTACTGGATGTGCTTCGGATATTCTCAAGCTGCAATGCGGTGTGTGGAAAACCCTCTTGATACGGAGTTGAGAACCGCCGCGGCAATGGTTGCGGCCTGCGCAATGGGCTCAAGCTCACGGGCAGATCGGCCAGAGCGGGCCTTGAGCGTCGGCCACCGCGCCACCGATGAAATCATTCCTGTTGCCGCAGAAGATGGGATTTTCCCTTCCTCAGACCAGCCGGCTTTGTGAAGGCGCTCTTCTATTTGCATTTCCAGGGCGGCAAAACGATGATCGAGCGATAGGGCGCAGCCGGCCTCGCCTGGCGAGGTGAAGCGCAGATAATTGCCGTGTCCATTGCGTCTCGCCGCCGCTCTGAATAGGTTTCGAAAGACAGGATTCAGGCGAGCCAATCGGGCAATTCGGCCCCTGATAGGTCCTTTCGCCGATCAAGATGCGCATGAGATGGGATCAAAGCATGACCGACCCTTATGAGATCCTCGGCGTGGCCCGCACCGCGACCGACAAGGAGATAAAGGACGCGTTCAAGAAGCTGGCGCGCAAATATCACCCTGACCTGAATCCGGATGACAGGACGGCCGAGGCGCGGTTCAAGGCCATCTCGGCGGCAAACGACCTGTTGAAAGACAAGGAAAAGCGTCGGCGGTTCGATGCGGGCGAGATCGACGCCAGCGGCGCGGAGAAGCCCCAGCAGCGGTACTACCGAGATTTTGCCGATGGACCTGCTTACGCCTCGCACGCTGCACAGGATGGCTTCGCCAGCAACGAGGATCTGGAGGATTTCCTGGCTCGCGCGTTTGGTGCCGGGGCCGGGACGCGACGGTCGCAAGGCCCGTTCCGGGCGCGGGGGCAGGATGTGAGCTATGTACTGCCTGTCAGCTTCATGGATGCCGCCAATGGGGCCATTCGCACCATTACATTGCCCGAGGGCAAGACGCTGAATGTGTCGATTCCGGAGGGGGCGGACGACCGGCAGATGTTGCGGTTGAAAGGCCAGGGCATGCCCGGCTTCGGCGGCGGGCCGGCAGGTGACGCTTTTGTCGAGCTGCATGTCGAGCCGCATGCATTTTTCCACCGCAAGGACGACAATATCCATGTGGAGGTACCAATCACGCTGAAGGAAGCCGTACTGGGCGCGCGCATCAACGTGCCGACGATCAGTGGCCCGGTCGCAATGACGATTCCGAAAGGCGCAAACACCGGCCAGACGCTGCGACTGCGCGACAAGGGAATCTTCGACCGCAAGACCGGCAAGCG
Organism: Rhizobium sp. YS-1r; assembly: GCF_000757525.1. NCBI lineage: Bacteria > Pseudomonadati > Pseudomonadota > Alphaproteobacteria > Hyphomicrobiales > Rhizobiaceae > Rhizobium > Rhizobium sp. YS-1r. The sequence goes on from NZ_JPYQ01000002.1 coordinate 22,705, forward strand.
CGGGCACCAGTTGATCACCTTGAAAGTCGTTCTGCCCGCCGACGAAGAGCCAGAATTGGCTGCGTTCCTAGAGACCTGGCAGCCGAAGACCGCGGACGAGCCGCGCAAGGAGATGCTGAAATGATCCGCGTAGACGAAATTGTCGAGCAGATAGATGCGCTTCAGCGAAGCGATCTCGACGCCTGGATCCGCGACGCGCTGATCTCGCCACAGGATGAGGATGGTACTCCGGTCTTTTCGGAGATGGAATGCGCACGTATCCGCCTGATCTGTACTTTGCATTATGAACTGGAGATCGGCGCGGAGGCACTGCCGGTTTTGCTGTCTCTGGTCGATCAGCTCTACCAGACCCGACATCGCCTGTTGAAATTGACGGCCGCCGTGGCGGCGCAGGACAAGGCCGTGCAGACAGCAATCCTAGCGGCAATCGACGCGGGCAGCGGGACCGACGGGGGGGCTTAGAACCTATTGTCGGCTAGAATTTATCATACCACGCGACCGCCCTCTTGATCTTCAACGAAACCAGCCGGTACCCACTAATTGGCTCGGGCTTGATGGTCAGCGGCCACCGGCCGCAAGTCCGGCACATAAGCTCCACACAGAGAGCGTAGCGTCTCGTTTCTTGACGCCGCCAGACATTGACCGCCGAGAGCAGCAGGGGCACAAAGCTCGGAACCATCCTGAGGAGCTGGCCACCGAGGAACGCGCCGACAGTCGAGCCTTCCGTCATGAACAGTACAAACCTGCCATTGCGGCGGATGGTCGAAAAAAACTCTGGTGCTGGCTATATCGCGCGAGCCCTATCAGCATGGTGGGCAGGCTCACCGCCAGTGAAAGACTCGCCAGTTTGATATCAGCGCTGAACAGCAGCATGAGGGTCGGGATGAGCAACTCGCCTCCCGCCACGCCGAGCAGCGAGGCGACAATGCCGATTGCGAAGCCCGCTTCGATGCCCGCGACGACCTTCGCCGCGTCGCCGTCAGTACAGAAAGCTCGCAATCGAGCTCCGGCACGCACCCCTGCAGGAAGAAAGTGCCGTCGCGGGTGGGCAGAGGCGCAGCGACCGGAACCCCGGTCTCCGAAAGATGGTTGAGGAATGCCGTCTCACTTTTGACGTCCGCTGGCCCGCGCGCGGTGGTGTGAAAGTCGGAAAACATAACGCTCGCGACCGCTTACGGTAGAGAGATAAACATCGTTCAACCCGTGTTGAAGTAATCTGCAGAAACCGGTCCTCCGAGGGAATAATGCTCGTTGATAAACGCGTCGATCGACGCGATCTTCGACGTGGAATACAGCGGATCGAAGTCGAGCATGATCTTGTCCCGTCGTAGTCTCAAGGGCCGTCCTCGGATTGCAGCCAATTTCGTGAGTTCGCAAAACACAGCGTTCTGTCACTGCCGCAATGACGGCTCCTGGCGCGATCCTGCCAGGACGGCAGTCGGCCCAAACCAGTCATTTATGCCGTCCGCACAGGAACGCTATCACCGCAAGAAACTGGATCGCCACCGCCAGTATAAACACGGCGGGGTCAGAGACGGTCCTGGCGATGCCGAACAGCGCGGGTGCGAGGGCATACGTCGCTTGGCTCAGAGCCACGATCAGCGGCACCACGCGGAAGACGTCGGCTTTGTCGAATTCCATCTGTGCGATCAGAGGCGGGAGCGACGTCGCGTTGCCAATGCCGAGGCCGAAAAGCAGGACACCGACAACCATCGTAGCGGCGTTCTCTGCATCCGTCGCCAAAAGCATTAGGGAGCCGATGATCTGAACGCCATAGCTTGCGGACGCGATCAGACGGCGGTCCGCCGAAGGCGGCATCAGCCAACCGATGCCGGTGCGCCCGACGATTGCCGAAACGGTAGCACCTCCCATCAGCAGGCCCGCTGCCTGTGATCCGAAGACCGGAACCATGATCGAAAACAGATGAGCCAGCAGGCCGATCTGCGCAAACAGCCCGGCAGCCATACCCGCTGCCAGCGTTATGAAGCGGCGGTCGCGCCACAGCGAACCGCCTGGCACGGGCGTAGCGAGCGACGGAGCCGTCCTTGGCACCACTTGATCTGACTGTGCTCCGTCCGGAGATTGACCCAGGACATCAGGAGATTTGGAAAACGCCAGAATAGACAAGGCGGCCACGACGGTGACCATAGAGATACCAACGATGATGGCTGCCTGTGCAAACCCGCTCGAAGCAATGAGCATGACCCACAAGGGTGAGAAAATTATGCCACCCACACTCGCTCCATTATATGCCATGGATAGTGCTGCCGGACGGCTCCGGATAAACCAGGGAGCGATAATGGCATTCACCGCCGCAGCGCCCATCGCAACCCAGCCCGTTCCGCTCAGGAGAGCGGCTGCAAATAGGTGCCACGGCTGATCGGCGACAGACCAACCGACGACACCGAGGGCGAGAAGGACCGCTCCAGTGACGGTTAGAACCGGAACGCCCGTAAACCGATAAAGTCGAGGAAGGTTTGCAACGACTGCCGCGCCGACAAGAAAATGCAGCGTTACGGCGGTGGAGACGAGTGCGACGGACCATCCCGTTCGCTGGACCACCATCTGCAGATAAATAGGTGGTCCATAAAAACCGACGCCCCAGCCGAATATTGCCAGAACGAAGGTCGCAGCGACCACGTACCAGCCGAAAAATGGTGCGGTGTTGGATGTAGGTAGAGATGTCATGACGTGGGCTCCAATGGTGATTGGCCCTTATTGCAGCTTCCAGGGGGTCAAGCTTCGGTCATGATCGAAGTGTTTGCGATTAACCGCTATTGGCGGATACCGTTGAAAAAAATCCTAGAATTGGCTGTACGTCCGCTCGTTTCTATCAATTGGGCCGAGTAGGTACGCCACTCCGCCCGGCGCCCCAGCGCGAGGTATCGATTTGTTCTGCTCTCATGGGGCAATGACCCCATGTGGTGGCCTGACTTTGGCCAGCCTCCTGAGATATTGTGCGGTTGCTGCAAGGAGGAATTCGTCTCACGCACCACACGGTCCCCGAAGCCGCAAACGCGCCATCGGCAGGATGTCGCTCTGCCGGTTCGTGACGCTTGCTGCGATCGGCTCGCTGGCGATCGGATATGCTTTCGACGGAATTTGGGCGCTGCTTCCGTGAACGGTGGCCTGTTCAGAACCGCTTTGGCGGCGCTCAGGCGCAAGCTTTGCGGGCGGCGCAGCGCGCAAGGAAATCGGCCGCTATCGAGACTCGACGACCGTCTGCTTGACGACCTCGGGATAACCCGCGAACAGGCGAGCGAACTGGACAGACGCCGCGAGCATCAAACGAGATCGAACGACAGCCCCGACTAGATCGTCATTCGGCGTGGTGCGCTCCGTCGTGTTTTGCTTCTGCTTATCGAACCGCTTCGACTGGCGAGGTGTCACTCCGTATCGCCAGTTCCGCCAGAATGAGCGAACTGACGCCCGAGATAAAGAAGCCTGCCGCCAAATTTACGGTCGTGCCGTCGTAGAAGTTTCCTATGCCGACGGCATAAACGGTGGCGATTAAGCTCGATCCCGACGCGATCAGCGATGCGCCCAAGCCCGCAACCTGGCCGAGGGAGCGCATTGCCATGGCATTGAGATTGCCGAACAGGATCCCGATGGCAAAGAAGGCCGAGAACGCGAACCCCATCAGAGCGACAAGAGGCAGGCGACCGTCCCAAAGCATAGATGCCAGCAGCATCAGAAAACCGACCGATGCCAGTCCCATGAAGGCGGCACGCGCCATGGCATCCATCCCGAAACGCTGCACGAGCCTTGCATTGAGAAATGAAGCAAGTCCTATTCCTGTGGCCAATACTGCAAAATAGAAGGGGAAGGTTTCCTTGATTCCATAGGCGTCAAAAAACAAATCGGCCGCCGTGCTGAGATAGAGGAGTTGCGCCCCGAACACGATGCCGGTCGCAATGATCAGCAAGGCCACACGGCGCTTCGATAGGATGCGTCGGCCGTTCCGGAGCAGCAATTTCGGACGGAAAGCTATCCGTTTTTCGGCGGGCAATGTTTCCGGTTGTCGCATCACCAGCCAGAGGCCGAGCAGCCCCGCTATCACGAGATAGATGCCGAAGACGCTGCGCCACCCAGCGAGAGAGATTACACCCTGTGCCAAGGCGGGGGCCAGCATCGGCACGAGAATGAAGAGCGTGAACATCAAGGACATGACGCGAGCCATCGCATCGCCCTCGAACTGATCGCGGATCATGGCGCGCGTTGCGATCTTCGGGCCGGACACGCCCACACCTTGAAGGAACCGGCCCAAGATCACCATTTCGAGCGATCCCGCCAGCATGGCAGTCATAGTTCCGACCGCATAAACTCCGAGGCCGAGCACGAGCGCTTTCTTGCGCCCCATCGCATCGGACAATGGCCCCAACAGCAGTTCACCGAACGCCATACCGAATATGAAGAGCGATATGACGTGCTGCGTGGATAGCGGAGGTGCGACACCAAGCTCTTCGCCGATCTGGCGTAACCCGGGCAAGAGCGCGTCGATGCTGACGGAGGTCAGGGCGGTCAGAAGGGCATAGAGGGCGATGCGTTCGCGAAAACTGATAGAGAATGTCATAGGCCGTGTACACTGAAAGGAATAGCCTCGACCTGTACCAGTTTTCCCCAAAAGGCCTCGCAGTTTTATTTCGTGCAACTGCTGAATTTTGCACGCCCTCTTTCCCATTGGCGGAGCTAGCTTATTCTGAAATCCCGAGAGCAATCATGACTTTCGGGGCCATTAGCGGCCCCCACGTGAAAGTGCGCCGTGCGCCCAACGGCTGCTGTTTGGCGCATTCCGGATGTGGCCTCTGGCATAGCAGACTGATGGCTTTTAGGAACTCAAGCGGATGGTCCGGTCGAGCGACCTCAATCGAGGGGGGAGCGATGACAAGTTCCTCTCGTTGAAGGGAACTCCATGGTCGGATTGCAGCCTCGGCTTGCTCAAAGGCTATGAATACGACGCCACCTCAGCACCAGGCGACACTCCCGTAAAGCGGGTTCGTGCATGGCCGCAAACCTGCCATCGCGGGCCAGGCCTGCTGACATTTGCTGTGCATTTTCGCAATGTATGTATGCGGACGCCGGCCCCGTGGTCCAGAGGCCGGCTGGCTGCGCGATGGGTCAGCGCGAAAGCAGCGTCAGCGCCGTCATCGAATCAAGCAGGCTGCGGGTGACGCCGCCGAACAGCATCTCCCACCAGCGCGAGTGACCGTAGCCGCCCATGACGAGGAGATCGATGCTGTTGTCGGCAAGCCGGTTTTCGATCGCCGCCGCCGCGGGAAGCCCGCCGCTGGTCTCCTGCGTCGTCAGCGTCACCTTGACGCCATGCCGGGCAAGCGTCGCGGCAATTTCCGTTCCGGCCAGTTCCGGCGTCTGGTCATTGCGTTCCGGCGGGTCGATCAGAAGGATTTCGACCGCTTCCGCAGCCTTCAGGAAGGGCAGCGAATCGAAGGTGGCGCGCGTCGCCTCGCGCGATCCGTTCCAGGCGACCAGCACGCGCCTGATCGGCTGCGGCGTCTTCATCGTATAGGGGACGAGCAGCATCGGTCGTCCGCTTTCGAAGAGAAAGGTCTCGAGGTCGGCGCGGTGGTCGGCGTGCGCGGGGTCGCTCTGGCTGGCGACGATCAGGTCGGAACTGCGCACGGTTTCCATGACCGAGACGGAGCCGTAGCCGGCCGAGGAGATGAAGCTGCGGCATTCCGTCGACAGCCCTTCTTTGGCGGTCCGCTCCCTGAAGATGCGTTCGACCTCGGCGGTTTCCTTCTGCGCCACTTCCTGCAGCACCTGCACGGCGGCGGGATCGGGAATTTCCATCGGCGCGATCAGCGGCACCGCGGCCAGTGTTTCGGCATGGACGCCGACCAGATGGGCGGAGAACTGTTCGGCAAGCGCGATACCGAAATCGGTGATCTGAGTGGCATTTTGCGGGGTATCGAGAACGGCAAGAATGGTTTTGTAGGCCATGGCGATGTCTCCTGACGGCGCTGAAACTGACTGCCAGTCTCAGACAATAACGTGGGTCGCACTTTGACACTGGTCAAGAAGAACCATAGCGCGACAAACGGGCTCACGCGTCCGCGGTGGGATTGGTCGGGGTCTTCGCCCGGTCGATGCCGGCGATCATTTCCGCAACAGCCTCAGCTGCTGCATCCAGGATCTGCGGGTCGCGGGCGCGCACGACGATCTCGGTCGAAAACCGCTGCCCGTCATATTTCGGATAGGAGCCGATGCTGGTCTGCGGATGCGCCTTCTGGACCTCGGCAAGCAGCGTGCCGATATCGCCCTCGCCATAGGGGCAGGGGAGCGCCCGCGACAGCATCTTCGCGCCTAAGCGGAGGGTCGGCAGGACATTGTCGACCATGGCCTGGAAAACCTGCGGCACGCCGGCCATCACATGGACATTGCCGATGATGAAACCGGGCGCCGTCGAAACCGGGTTCGGGATGTGCCTGGCACCCTCCGGCATGCGGGCCATGCGCTGCCGGGCATCGGTGAATTCCATCTCGCGGCGCTTGTACATGTCGGCAAGCAGTTTCATCGCATCGGGATCGTAGATGCAGGGCACACCGAAAGCTTTCGAGACCGCATCCGCGGTGATGTCGTCATGGGTCGGGCCGATGCCGCCGGAGGTGAAGACGTAGTCGTAGCGCAAGCGCAGGGCGTTCAACGCCTCGACGATGGCATCCTCCTCGTCGGCAACGATGCGCACTTCCTTGAGATCGATGCCGGAGAGCGTCAGCAGATCGGCGAGATGGCCGATATTCTTGTCCTTGGTGCGGCCGGACAGGAGTTCGTCGCCGATGGCAAGCATGGCGGCGGTGATGATCGAAGGGGATTGCGACGCTTCAGGCATGAATATTCCTCCATGGGGCGAACACTCCTAAGCCCAATTTTTTCGAGGCAGAAGCGATTTTCGTTGTGACGGATGCAGAAACGACGTTCGTTACGGATTTGTGATCGGCAAGCGAAAAGTCGTCTCCGGATGCTGAACGGTGCGTTGACCGGGCAGGGGCTGTCCCGGCCGAGGGAACGCGTTACATGTCGGTCCGGTTACGGCCGAGATACGGCCCTGTTCAGACCGAAAGACAAATTGGAGAAGATCATGGCGAAGGTTCTCGTCCTTTATTATTCCGCCTATGGCCATATCGAGAAGATGGCCTATGCAGTCGCGGAAGGCGCGAAGTCGGCAGGCGCCGACGTGACGGTCAAGCGCGTTCCCGAACTGGTTCCGGAAGAGGTCGCAAAGGCCTCATACTACAAGCTTGATCAGGGAGCCCCGATCGCCACCGTCGATGAGCTTGCAGACTATGACGCGATCATCGTCGGCGCCGGTACGCGCTTCGGCACCGTCGCCTCGCAGATGCGCAATTTCTGGGACCAGACCGGCGGCCTGTGGGCGCAGGGCAAGCTGGTCGGCAAGCTCGGCTCGGTCTTCACCTCGTCCGCCACCCAGCATGGCGGCCAGGAATCGACCATCCTCGGCTTCATCCCGACGTTCCTCCATCAGGGCATGGTGGTCGCCGGCCTGCCTTACGCCTTTGCCGGCCAGATGGGCACCGAAGAGGTGAAGGGCGGCTCTCCCTACGGTGCCTCGACCATCACCAACGGGGACGGCTCCCGCCAGCCTTCGGAAATCGAGCTGGAAGGCGCGAAATATCAGGGCGCGCATGTCGCCAGGCTGGCCGCCAAGCTTGCGGCCTGAACCGTCATAGTACCTTGAAGAAAAGCGCGAAGAGCGATCGTCGCGCTTTTCATGCCAGGTGAGATAGACGTCGCCGATCATTAACGCCGAACCGGTGATGAAGCGCGTTCGAGGACGAGTTCGCCTGCTACCGATCCATGACGTCCACGCGGCTACAAGAGGAATGTCCTAGTGACCTTTTTGAGCCCTGGCCAGTTGGTCCTCATAGGCTGCGAGGAAGAAGACCCTTGCTATATCGGGGTCCGTTTCCCGGCGAAGGGCGGCCAGACATATATCAATCGCTCGCGAGTAAGACGGCCCGGATTTGTCCATGAAGCAGTCCCGCATATGCCGGATGGCATCCGCGGGGCCTGATATCCGCTTCACTTGCTGCTTTTGAACGAAGCACACAGGCATGCTCCAGCGAGCCGAGAAGGCTACCGGAATAATCTCAGTCAAAATCAACCCCCACATAACCCCACTCATCGAACTGGCATTTTAGGGGTCTCTGATGTTGCGCGGCAATTGACCCTGCTTAACCAAAAAGACGTAGGCAGGGCTACTCCAAAGTCGACAGAACCAAGCTTCTGCCGGCGAACCGGTTGCACGACATTTTCCCATAATGCATCCCTTCCATTTGCCGCCATCCGAAGATATTGAAATTCCCCGCTGCGGACGTGGCGAAACTGGTAGACGCAAGGGACTTAAAAGCCCGATCGCCCGCAACCCAATGAGCGAGACCGCCAGACCATTTGCTTTCCGGCCCGGTCCATCTAGCCATTCACGTCCCCTCCTGCTCTGCAAGGCGACGCATGGGAAATGGCGCATCCCAAGGTACGAGAGGAGTGGCATAGGCAAGCATTAGCGGATGACGCGGCTGCCCATCAGGCGCGATTCCCCAGCACATCGGCTTGGCGCCAGCCTCGTTCAAAACGTCCACCACCGCATGCCACCTTGTGCGCAATGGCGTCGGAAGCTTTGATAAAGGCCCCCACGCTACAATGTGGATGTCGGCGCCCTTGATTGCCTTCGCGATGTATGCGTCGTTCTCCGGCCCGATTGGGTCAGCAGCGATAGCTAGCGCCTTCACGTCCTTGTTGATGAGAGCGCATAGGTTCCAAACCAGAACCTTGCTGGCGCCCATGCGCATCGTGAAGCCGTCGACCTTGGTCATGGTCGGATCGTTTTTCTCGCCGTCAGCCTTGGACGGATTGACCATCCCAAGTGAGATCACCGGACCGGTGCCGCCGAAATCGTGCTCAAGCAGGTATCGGTAAAGGCCGCATTCCGAGAAGACGACGCGGCGTTTCATGAGGAGGTCACTCATTCTGCCGATCCCTCCGTGATAGCAAGCATAAGGAACGAACTATAGACTGGGGGATTGAGTGATCGTCGCGATCCGCGACAAGGAGCGCGCAAATGCCGAACACTGCAAAAGATGACGAAAAGACGAAACCGAAGCCTGAGCAACAGCCGTATCAAAATCCCGGCAAGGACAAGAACCACCCAGGTGACGACGCGGCCGTTGATGCATCGACTGAGCCCCAAGAGGGGAAACCAGCGAAACGCTGATTGAAGTCTCGGCTGGGTAAGGCCCCGCCCGGAGGAAATGTCCAGACTATGGAAAAAGGGAATCATTGCTGGTCCTCGCGATAGAGCGGCCTGTATGGAAGGGACAGTTTCGGCCGCCGATAGGCTGCTTTTTCTGATTTGGGGAAGCCGGCGCCGCGGATTGGGTTGGCGTGAGAAGTCTTGATGTTACCCGCCTTGTCCTGCTGGCGAACCGTCTTCGCGGCGGTCGGGATGTCGTGCTTGGCAGTCTTGATCTTGTGGCACTTGATGCAAACTGCGGCGCAGTTCTCGAGGCTGTTGTCCTTGGATTTTGCATCGAGGATGTCGGCGAAGGGCATCGCCAGTGCCGCTCCCGTTCCCCGCGCGAGACAGATGGCGCCGAACAGATACCCACTTTCATAGCGCTGGTCAGCGGGTTGAATAGGACGCGTGCCGCGGCGGCCCATGCGACCACTACTATAGCGAATATCAACCAGTTAGGCGGGAGATGCACCCTGTTGGCTTCCGAGGGGAGTAATTGGAGGGGGAGTGACACGGGATTTCCGCGATCACTGGCTCACAAATCGCGTAAGGGAGATTTCCGCGAACCAATCCAGTTCGCGAGCATTGTATTGGATCGTACGATTGGAAAAAGAGAGAGGATTTAGCCCGTAGCAGGTCGAGAAGCTTTCGCCAGGCGCAACGATCTTATCGCTCCGATGATAAGCCCTGTAGATTGTCGAGCTATGTCCGCTCTGCCTGGCAATGAGGCTGAAGGATATCTCCTGCAAAGCTCTATCTGTATTGTTTGTGAACGTGACGGCGACCGGAGTGCTTGGGTCCGGGCATAGCTGTGGGTCGGGGCCGGCCACGATTGAGACGGGTCGGTTCGATTGTACCTGATGGTCTCCCCGCTCAGCGGTGAAAAACAGCCCGACATAAATGGCTGCGAGTATGCCGAGTACGACGGCCCCGGCCTTGCGGGAAAACCAGAACGTCGTGATGACGGCCACAGCGCCAATTATCCAAGCCATAGCAATTCCGCTGTTTTTCCATAGGGCGCCGCCATGACCTCTAGGTATGGTTTTCGCGGGTCAATCGCAATGCTGGAAAAGAAAAGCTCGCCGAAGCGACCGGAGGGGCGCGTAATTGGAAGGGTGGGGATGTCAGTCGGAACAAAGCATCGAAGACATCGGTTCTGCTTCAACAACAAAAAGGATGAGACCGATGCGCGTTTTGCCTTTTGCTGCTCTGATAGCGGCATCATTGCTTTCCTCCGGAGCGTTCGCGTCCGAAGAGGATTTTCTCAAGTCGATCGAGGGACAGTGGACCGGTGGCGGAAAGGTCCTGACGAAGCTCGGCGGGGACAACGTCAACGTCTCCTGCCGCATGCAGTCCGCAGCGGAAGCGGAGAGCTTTTCCATGGACGGCAGTTGCCGAGCCATGGTCGTTGTGACACGCACGTTCAGGGCGAAGGTGAAGGCGGGCGGTGGATCGTATTCAGGAACGTATGTCGGCGTCTCGGGTAAGCCGTCTTCCCTGGCGGGGAGCCGGGCCGGCGATACGATCGATCTTGATGTGACATGGGCGAACGAGATCTACGGTGACCGGGCCGCAAGGATGACGATCGAGAAAGTCGGCGCCGACAGGCTTCGCATCCGGACGATCGATAAGGACCTGTCATCGGGGAGGTCGATTGTCACCACCGAGCTTGATCTGCGGCGGAGCTGAAGCCCCGCCGAGTGGAGCTCAAGCGGGCTTCCGGATCGCTGCGGTTCATCAACGGGGATCTGCGGAGAGATCACTTCGCCACGCGCGTATCCTGAATGTCGAACTGCAGAAGAGGGGCTATGTTCCGGTCTGGCACGGTATGTCGTCGGTGGTGGCAGAGCCTCGTGCGCTTATGCCAGTGTCTCAAGCCACGCAGCAAGGCCAGCCGGCACTTCCTCGTTGCCAGCCTCCATTGCCTCGATCCATGACAGCTCACATTGCCGCGCCGACGCTATGTTGATCGGCGTCCAGCGAATGTGCAGCAGGCACTCTGAAAAGCGGGCAGGGGTCATACGTGCAACCTGCCATCGTCGCCGGAATAGTCAAGGCGTGTCCCATATAGGCAGGCGACCTGTGGATGTTATGTAAATAGACGGGCCGAAAGGATCTCTCCTTTTCACCACTATTCCAGCTTCCGCTTCAGTCCTTGCAACAGCGCTTCCACCTCCGCATTGGCGCCGGCCGCCAGCATGAGATTGTCCGCGACCTCGATGACGGACGCCAGCACTTCCTTATCATCCCAGCCCACCTTGACCGCGCTTTCTATGAGATCCTGCAATGGCAGTTCGACCGCCATCTGGCAGAATAGGTGGCGGTTTTCGTTTCCCGGAGAAACGGCTGGGGGAGGGATCTCTATCATCCGATAGATGATAGGGCGAGAACGCCGAGAGAACAGGCATTTGCAAAACGCGAGGGATCAACTGCAAAACATGCTCTTGCTTTTTTCGCCTAAGACGTTGAAAAAGCGGCGGCGCGGACGTGGCGAAACTGGTAGACGCAAGGGACTTAAAATCCCTCGACTTCGGTCATACGGGTTCGATCCCCGTCGTCCGCACCACGTCCATCGCGGTTTCTGCTAGAATTCCTTTTGATGAACCTCGTCAGGGAAAAATGCCTTGGGTTTTACCTTTGCCATCGGCGATATCCACGGCTGCCTGCGGGAGCTTGTGGACATGCTCGGCCACGTGGAGGAGCAGGAGGCTTCGGGCCACGTTGTGTTTGTCGGCGACTACATCGACCGTGGTCCGCACAGCCGGGGCGTGCTCGATCTCCTCATGGCAGGCCCCCGCAAGGAAGGCTGGCGCTGGACGACCCTCAAGGGCAATCATGAGGACATGATGGTCCGCGCCTGCCGGTATGGCGGTCGGCAGATGGCAATCTGGGTTGAAAACGGGGGGTATCAAACGCTGGCCTCCTTTGGCGGCACCGTGCCGGATGGCGTGGTCAAATGGTGCGCGGCCCTGCCGGCGATCCATGTCGATGATCACCGCATTTTCGTGCATGCGGGCGTCGATGAAACCCTGCCGCTTGACCGGCAGCGGGAGCATGATCTGCTCTGGAAACGGTTTCCCGAGGACTATACGGCGGATTTCTGGGGAAGGCATGTCTGCCACGGCCATACGCCCTTTTCCGGCAATCCGAGGACGGTCGGCAACCGCACCAATATCGACAGCGGTTGCGTCTTCGGCGGCGCGCTTTCCTGTGCGGTCTTCGATGACGACCGGCCCGGCGGCCCGGTCCGTTTCCTGCGCGTTCCGGCCTAATGCCGCCAGAAGACCGGCGTCAGCAGCACGAGCACGGTCAGGACTTCGAGACGCCCGAGCAGCATCATCAGGGAAAGGAGGCAGAGGGCAGGATCGCTGATCGTGGAAAAATTGCCGGCCGGGCCGATGATCGGGCCGATGCCGGGGCCGACATTCGAGAGCGCGGTAATGACCGACGAGGTGGCTGTCAGGATATCGTAGCCGAACAGCGTCATGCCGATGCTGCCGACCACCCACAGGAAGATGTAGAGGCTGACGAACAGGAAGACGCCGCGCTGGGTCTCGGCATCCACCGTGACGCGGCCATAGCGCACGGTGTACATCGCATTCGGATAGACGAGACGGCTGAGCCCGGCGCGGACGACATTGAATATTACCACGAAACGATAGGCCTTTATGCCGCCGGCCGTCGAACCGGAGCAGCCGCCGGCGAAGGTCGCGAAGAAGGCGAGCAGCACGGCGAACGGTCCCCATTGCGTGTAATCGTCGCTCGCAAAGCCGCCTGTCGAAACGATCGACGTCATGTTGAAGAATGCGTGAATGAGTGCATTGCTCATCTCCACGCCGTTCCTCAGGTGCTGATAGACGGCAAGAGCGATCGAGATGCCGCAAAGATAGCCCAGGAAGACGAGGATCTGCGGATCGCGCGCGGCATCAAGCCGGTTCCTGACCGCAAGCAGGATGAGCACCGAAAAAGGCAGGCTGCAAATCGCAAGGAAGATCGTGCCGATCACCAGGATCGCGTTGCTGTCGAAAAAGGCGAACGAGGCGTCATGCGTTGAAAAGCCGGCCGTCGCGATCGTGGTCATCGCGTGGTTGACCGCGTCGAAATGGCTCATTCCGGCAAGGTCGTAGGCGATCGCGCAGGCGATGGTGAGAGCCACATAAACGGCAAGGAAGGCGCGGGTGAAACTCGCCAGGCGCGCGAAAGGCTTGTCGGTTTCCGACGATTCGAGCTTGAAGATCGACATGCCGCCGACTTTCAGGAAGGGCAGCACGAAAAGGCCGAGCGCGACGATGCCGATGCCGCCGAGCCAGCAGAGCAGGGAGCGCCAGAGCAGGATGCCCGGCGGCAGGTCGTCGAGCCCCACGATCACCGTCGAGCCCGTGGTGGTGATTCCCGATATCGATTCGAACAGCGCCTGCGCGAAGGAGAGGTTGTATTCGGCGAGAAAAAGCGGGATCGCGCCGACAATCGAGAAGACCAGCCACAGGACGTTGACCAGGAGAAAGCCGAAGCGCTTGTTGAAGACCGGCGGAGGGCCGCGCGTCGCCAGTGCCGCCGCCGCGCAAAAGCCGCCCACCATGACACCGGACATGGCAAAGACCTGCCAGTCGTCGTGGCCGTTGTAAAGGTCGACAATCGCCGGCAGGAACATCGCGACGGAAAGATAGAGGCCGCAGAGCGCCGAGATATAGATAGTGGACCGGAGAAGACTGGCGTTCAAGAATAGGTTGTCCCAGGTTGGCGGCAACAGAAAGAAGCTTTGTCTGGACCGAGTGCTTATGGCATAGCGGGACCGATTTCAGATTTCAATGGACGGTTTATCGTGACGAAGGCAGGTGTGGACGACGCGAGAACTGCAATGCGGGCGATTTTTCCCGAAACGCCGCTGCAGTTGAATGAGCATTTGAGCCGGCGTTATGGCGCCGAGATCTGGCTGAAACGTGAGGATCTGTCTCCCGTCCGCTCCTACAAAATTCGCGGCGCATTCAATTTTTTCCGCAAGGCGATCGCCGCCGGCGCGCAAGGCAAGACATTCGTCTGCGCTTCGGCCGGCAACCATGCCCAGGGTTTTGCTTTCGTCTGCCGCCATTTCGAGGTGCCGGGCGTGGTCTTCATGCCGGTGACGACGCCGCAGCAGAAGATCGACAAGACGCGCATGTTCGGCGGCGAGTTCATCACCATAAGGCTGATCGGCGACATCTTCGATCAGTGCTATGCGGCCGCCCGCGCTCATGTGGAGGAGATCGGCGGCGTCATGGTGCCGCCCTTCGACGATCCCGACATCATCGAGGGCCAGGCGACGGTGGCGGCCGAAATCGTCGGGCAACTGCCCGCGGGTGTCCGGCCTGATCTCGTCATCATGCCCGTTGGCGGTGGCGGGCTCTCTTCAGGCATGACCGGTTACCTCGACGGTGTGGTGGCGCGGGAGAACTTCGTCTTCACCGAACCCGCAGGCGCGCCCAGCCTGAAGAAAAGTCTGGAAGCCGGTGAGCCAATCACCTTGGCAAAGCTGGACAATTTCGTCGACGGCGCGGCGGTTGCGCGTATCGGCGACCTGAATTTCGAGGCGCTGAAGCGCTTTTCGCCGGACCAGGTCCTGCTTTTGGCCGAGAATGCCATCTGCGTGACGATCATCGATATGCTGAATGTCGAGGGCGTCGTGCTGGAGCCGGCCGGCGCCCTGTCTATCACAGCGCTTCAGGCGCTTGGACCCGAAAGGCTGGCCGGCAAGACGGTCGTCTGCGTCGTCTCGGGCGGCAATTTCGATTTCGAGCGCCTGCCGGACGTCAAGGAGCGCGCGATGCGCCATTCCGGCGTCAAGAAATACTTCATCCTGCGGCTCGCCCAGCGCCCCGGCGCGCTGCGCGACTTCCTGAACCTGCTCGGCCCCGAAGACGATATCGCCCGCTTCGAATACCTCAAGAAATCCGCCCGCAATTTCGGCTCCATCCTGATCGGCATCGAGACGACGCGGCCGGAGAATTTCGCCGCGCTGATCGAGCGATTCGAGGCCGCCGGCATGGGCTACCAGGACATTACCGAGAACGACATCCTCGCGAGCCTGATCATCTGACGCCGAGCGTCTTCTTCAGCCAGGCGGTGATTTTGTCGGCGAGCGGCCCGGTCGTTGCCGGTGAAATGATGTCGCCGGCGATGACGTGATTCATCGGATCGCCGGTCGTGCCGACATCGACGATCTCATGCGGCCCGCCCCAGCGGCCGGCGATCGCGCGCACCTTGTCCGGCCGGACGATCTGATCGCGCGCCGAATAGAGGAAAAGGGCCGGCGTCCCGGTCCGCTCGATCGGGCTTTCCAGGGAGAGCTTCACCAGCGCCGCCATGGGCAGGAGCGCCACCGTCGGATATTCCGTGGTCCAGTTTGCCGCGTGGCGTTCGTTATAGGGTGTGAAGCTGCGGGTGGAGCCGAGCAGCAGCCGGGAGAGCTGCGGCGCGACCGGCGTCGTCAGCAGGAAGGCGCCAAAACTGTTGATGCCGTAGTTGGGCGAAAGAAACACGGTGGCGGAGACGCGGGACGCGATCTGCGGATCGGCAAGCGCGAGCGTCGCAAGCGAGGCGCCGGTCGAGGTGGCCATGACGATCACCCTGTCGCCCAGCGCCTCGCCGATCGCGAGCGCTTCGGAAAAGTCGGCCATCCAGTCTTCCAGCGTCGCTTCGCCCATGGCCTGGGCGGTGCGTCCATGACCGGCAAGCCTTGCGAAATAGAGATTGGCACCGAGAGCGGACGCGACGCGGTCGGGCAGGGGCCGCACCTCTTCGGCCGATGCCGAAAAGCCATGGATATAGATGATCGCGAAGGGCGTCCTGGCCTTCGTCGCCGGATCAGCCCAGACTATATGTCTGGCAGCACCCGGCCGAATGTCGGAAAAGCGGCCTTCGGTTGTCGCGAGATAGGCATCCATGTCGGTGCCGAGGCGGGCTTTGTCGAAAGCGGGAAAACCGCCGGCAGGCAGGCGTGGTCCGGCCATCAGCATTACTCCGAAGGCGGTGATGAGGACCATCGTGACCATGATGATCGCCCGCCATGACAGAAAACTTTTCCGCATCCGGCACTCCCTCCGAACAGGAGGGATGATAGGCAGGCTCCATGACGGCGAAAAGTCTATTTCGCGCAGATGACCGGTTTGGCGGGCAGGGCGCAGAAGCCGCGCCGATCGACCTCGGGGCGCGTCTTCTCGATGACGTTCGTCCAGACGAGGCCGGGAAAGCCGTCCGGCACCCCGTTCCAGGCCTCCCGGTCGTCGATGCCGGAACTGCCGGAATCGCAGGCCTCGAACGGTCCGATCAGGATGACATCCGAGCCGGCGGCCTGCATGCGGTTGTAGAAACGCTCCGGCCAGCCCCACATCAGGAAGGCGAGATTGACCGGCACCGGCACCAGGCCATTGCGGCAGGCTTCCGGCACGTGGCCGCTCCAGCCGAGTGCCAGGTAATTGAGGAGGCAGGATTTTGCCGAGCGGCCGGAATAGCCGTGCAGACCGGTCACGAGCGCCATGCTGGTCTCGGTCGGCTCGTTGCCGCCATAGACCCCGAAAGTCGCCTGCCGGAAGGCGGGCTCCGTATCGAGGAGGGCGGCGAGTGCTTCACCTTCCTCCTTGCGGCGGCTCTTGAAGTTGATGAGGAAACGGCCCTCCGGCAGCGCCTCGAAAACCTCCGGCAATGCGGGCATCAGGCCGACCCCCTTGCCGCGGAAGGGAAAGGTCCTGCCGCCATCGGAGGTATATCCGTAGCCGATGTCGAGCGTCTTCAGGACGGCCATCGGTGTCTGTTCGGTGACGCCCTTGCCGTCGGTGCGGCAGTCGAGCGTCCAGTCGTGGAAGACCGCGAACTGCTTGTCGGGCGTGAGGTGCACGTCGAGTTCCACCACGTCGGCACCGGCGTCGAAGGCGGCCTTCATGCCGGCGACGGTATTTTCCAGAAAGTCATGTGTCGGCGGCGGCATGAGGCTTGCCGTACACGTGTCGTTGCCGACATTGGTCGCATCGAAGAGCTGGTGCTGGCCGCGATGGGCGATGATCCGGAGCGGCTTGCCTTCGGGAAATTGCGAAAACAGCGACGTATTGCCGAGCCAGAGCGCAGCGGCGATCGCGATCGGCACCGTGGCGGCTATTTTCCATCTCATGCGGGGCTCACTCCGAATCGGATTTGGGACAGGAATCTTGGTCCGGCTCGATTGCGACTTTTCCGAGATAACCGCTTCCGGGCGGTTGCGGAATATGCTAGGCAGCCGCCATGGCTTCGTTTCTGTCCAGTATCCTTTCGATCTTCTCCGGCGGCAGCAAATCCGCCGATCCGGCCGGCAATTCCGTGGAGCCGGTCGAGCATGGCGGCTGTCTGATCTATCCGGCACCTCTTCGAGAGGGCTCGCAGTTCCGGTTGGCAGGCCGTATCGAGAAGGAAGTGAACGGCGATGTGCTGGTGCGGGAGTTCGTCCGTGCCGACGTCTTCACCTCGATGGACGATGCCGTGGAATACACGATCAAGAAGGCGCAGCAGATCATCGATCAGAACGGTTCATCGCTGTTTGCCGACGGAGAAAAGTCGCGCTCCGCCTGACCCGGCATCTCAGGCAATTGCGGCAATCACTCAAAATCGGCGATAGTTTGGACAATCTGTTGATATGCCCTTTCCATGCGCGCGATATCGGTCGGGCGATCGCCATCCAGCTCCGCAACATCCCGAAGAAATGACCGTAGATCAAAGATAATCCCGCTTTCGAGGCTGAACCGGTTCGGCCGTTATTGCAACATGGCGTATAAACGCCATAATTCCATAGATTCGAGCTTCCAAAAAGGAAGCTGTTACAGAGGCTTGGGCCCTCTGCAAAGCTGAAAGCAGATCGATGCAATGGTTCAACCTCGGACTGTTTCTGCTGGAAGCCGTCATCTATTTTACCGTCATGACGGCCTTCCTGCATTTCCGGCGGCAGCTCGGCCTTGGAGTCTTTCTGGCAGCACTGGGCGTCATGCATTTCATGGAGACCTATCTCGCTGCGGTCTTCTACATCGAGCTTCCCCTCGGCACCGTCTCTCCCGGCTCTTCGGTCTTCTTCGCCGGCAAGCTGATGATGATCCTGCTGCTTTACCTGAAGGAGGATGCGGCGACCGTCCGCCAGCCGATCTACGGGCTTTTCCTCGGTAATCTGCTGACGGTCGGCATCGCCCAGCTCCTGCAGTTTCACGAGGTCGTTGCGCTGCCGGGCGGCCGTAGCGCGGACATGAGCTTCCTGGACGAGATGGGTTGGCTGATGGTCTGGGGAACCGCGCTGCTCTATATCGACGCGATCGGCATCATTCTGCTTTACGAGCGGCTCGGGCGATTCTTCCGCAATCACGTGGTGCTGCGGTTCGCGTTAAGCGGCGCCGCTCTGTTGACCTTCGACCAGGTCGGCTTCTATGCGGCGCTCAATTTTCTCTTCGACGCGCCGTTTTCGGTATTCCTGGGCGGCTGGTGGGCGAAGCTCCTGGCGGTCGCGCTCTATTCGCTGCTCTTTGCGGCCTATCTGAAGATCGAACAGATCCCGCGGTTTGCAAGATCGGCCCGCGAGATCACCGACATCTTCCACGCTCTCACCTTTCGCGAACGCTATCAGGCCCTTCTTGCCCAAAGCGGCGTCGATGGATTGACCGGAGTTTTCAACCGCAGCCGCTTGGATGCGGAAGTGCCGGAAATGATCCGGAGCTGTCTTGATCGGGGAGGAGAGCTGAGCCTTGTGATGATCGACGTCGATCGCTTCAAGGAAGTCAACGACCGCTTCGGCCATCTGAAGGGCGACGAGATCCTGAAAGACGTCGTCGCCCGGCTCCGGATAAATTCGAGACCCAGCGACCATCTTTCCCGATTCGGCGGCGAGGAATTCGTGCTGATCCTGCCTGGTATGGATCACGAAGACGCAC
Organism: Rhizobium sp. YS-1r; assembly: GCF_000757525.1. Lineage (NCBI taxonomy): Bacteria > Pseudomonadati > Pseudomonadota > Alphaproteobacteria > Hyphomicrobiales > Rhizobiaceae > Rhizobium > Rhizobium sp. YS-1r. Next base: position 41,890 of record NZ_JPYQ01000002.1, read on the forward strand.
TGGCATTTGCTGACCGTCTGCGGATCGAGATCTGCCGCTCCGTCATGCGGCCCGACGGCCAGTGTGTGACTGTCTCGATCGGCGTCGCCACCGCGCCGGAAGATGGCCACCTACAGGATGCGCTCCTCGGATGCGCGGATGAACGCCTCTATCGGGCAAAGAAAGACGGCCGGGACAATGTCCACGGCCGTTTTGGCAGGCTTGCTTCGTCAGAGGCAGGGGCGGGGGCTTAGGCCGCGAGAGCAAGCTGCCGGTTGCGCTGCTGGGCAGCGGCGATGGCCTTCTCGGCGGCTTCCGGGCCGAAGGCAAGGCCTTCGACATAGATGACTTCCACATCCGTCATGCCCATGAAGCCGAGCACCGTGGTGAGATAGGGCACGGCATGGTTCATGCCGCTTGCGGGACCTTCGGAATAGACGCCGCCGGATGCCAGCACGACATAGACCTTCTTGCCGGTGGCAAGGCCGATCGGGCCGTTTTCCGTGTAACGGAAAGTCTGGCCGGCACGGGCCACGTTGTCGATCCAGCTCTTCAGCGTGGAGTAGATGTTGAAGTTGATGAGACCCGTTCCGATGACCACCGTATCCGCGGCCATGAGTTCCGCAACCAGCTTGTCGGAATAGTCGGCGGCTGCGGCTTCTTCCGGCGTGCGGTCGGCGGGAGCCTTGCGGATGGCGGACGTCGTCACGCTGTCGAGATGCGGGATCGGGTTGACGCCGAGATCGCGATGGACGATCGAGGTCCCGTTGTCGCGTGCGCTCAGCTCGTTTGCGAGATCCTGGGCGACCTTGCTGGACAGCGATTCATCGCCACGCGGGCTCGACGTGACAAGAAGAATGGAGGACATGTGTTTCTTCCTTATCTGGAGATTAGTTCGCGACGAGTGGGAGGTCCCGTCTGCTTCGTGCTGGAAGATAGGGATGGACTGCCATCGGTTAAACTGAGATAATATCGAAGCTATCTATCTATAAAATGGATGACGACCTATGGATGCAAATCCAACCCTAGACCAGTTGCAGGTGTTTTTGGCGGTCGCCGAAACGGGCAGTTTCTCGGCCGCCTCGCGGGCTCTGAATCGGGCGCAGTCGGTGGTGAGCTATACGATCGGCAATCTCGAAGCCCAGCTCGAGATGACGTTGTTCGAGCGCAGCGGCGCGCGCCAGCCGAAGCTGACGGAGGCAGGCAAGGCGATGCTCACCGATGCGCGCCGGATCGTCGCCGACCTGCAGGTGATGCGCGCCCGCGCGAAAAGCATCAAGCAAGGGCTCGAAGCCGAGATTTCACTGGCAATCAGCGTCATGGTGCCCACCGAGGCTCTTGTGACGGAACTGCGGAAATTTCGCGAAAATTTTCCGAGTGTGGCGCTGAACCTGAATGTCGGCGAACTCGGCATGGTGATGGATATGGTGATCAACGGTCGCGCCGATATCGGCTTGGGGGGCGCGCTCTTGAAGCAGGATGATACCCTCATTGCCGAAAAGATCGGCTATTCCTTCATGATCCCCGTCGCCGCGCCCGATCATCCCCTCGCCAGGCTTGATCGGCCGCTGACCCTTGCCGATGTGCGGGAAGAGGTCCAGATGGTCGTGACCGATCAATCCGGCATCACCAAGGGGCGCGACTTCAACGTGCTCTCCTACAAGACCTGGCGGGTGAGCGACATCGCCACCAAGTACCAGCTTATCAGGGGCGGGCTGGGCTGGGGCGGTTTGCCGGCTTCCGTCGCCGGCCGCGATGTCATGGAGCGCAAGCTGGTCGCGCTGAAGCTCGATGCATACGAGCAGGGTGAATATCCGCTTTATGCCATACGAAGGACATCCAATCCGCCGGGGCCGGCCGGTCAATGGCTGATCGAGGCGTTCCAGCGACGGCTCTCCGCTTGTCCGAGCCATGGGGAGTTCCAGGAGATGTTGGGACTCGAAGCTCCGCACGGCATGCCGGCTGCCGCCGAATGACTGCACACGACCGAGTTGACCGTATCCCGGCCTCTGCTATAACGGCGCCACGGTCTGCAGTTCACCGAGGCGTCGCCGTCCCGAGAGGGAAGCTAAACCTGCTACAGTCAAGATGATCAGCACTTATCCCGTGCCGAAGTCGACAAGACGGCGACCAACGACAATCCAGATGGAACGGCGCATTTGAGGATAGGTTATGTCCAGATCCATCTTTCCCATGGAGATCGCCGACCTTTCGGCCTTCGCCAAGTCCGTCCGTGAACAGATCGACAGGCTCGACCACAAGCCGAGCCATGTGGAAACGCTCAATCTCCTGAGCCGTGGCGCGGGCTTCCGCAACTACCAGCATTTCCGCGCCGTCTCGAAGACCTCGGACGTGCTTGACAGCTGGAATATTGCCGCGGCGCCGGAACCGGGGCCCGACGAGGCGCGCGTCTTGAAAACCATCCGCGTTTTCGACGCGCAGGGTCGGATCGTCCGCTGGCCGGGCAAGCGCTCGCAGCAGGAGTTGTGCCTCTGGTTCCTGTGGTCGAAAATCCCGCGTGGCCGCACGTTTACGGAGCGCGAGATTAGCGAGTTCTTGAACACGCTGCACCTCTTCGGTGACGCGGCACTTCTGCGCCGCGACCTTTTCGACCTCGGCCTCGTGACGCGCAAGCGGGACGGCAGCGATTATCGCCGCATCGAAAAGAAGCCGGTACCGGAGCTGAAACTGCTCCTGCAACGGGTCGACAGCGGAAAGGCGGAAGCGGCCTGATAAGCGCCTTTAGAGGTCGACCGTACCCCGGATGCAGGTGACGACATCTCCACCGATCCAGATGTCATCACCATCCCGTTGTACTTGGACCCGACCCGCCCGGCCGAGAGCCGTTCCCTGGGCGGCGACATAGCTTTCAGGGGCGATGCCGCTGCCGATCAGCCATTGGGCGAAGCCGGCGTTCAAGCTGCCGGTAACCGGATCCTCAGTGCCCCGATTGCTGAACGCACGTACTTCGAATTCCGCATCGTCTCCGTCCGTCCCGGGATCGAAGCGACCGATCACGCCGACGCGAAATCCGGCGAGCGCGCTATAATCTGGCCGGATGGCAAGCACGTCCGCGCGGGACGACAGGAGAATGCCGATCCAGTCCGGCCCGTTATCCAGCCAGTTGGCATCCTTTATCCCCGCTATCGGCATGCCGAGGCCGCGAGCGATGCGATCGACCAGCGCCGGATCGACCGGGCCGCTGCGCTGCAGGGGAGGTGCGGCGAAAGCAAGCTGTCTGCCGTTGCGACGGATATGCACCAGTCCGGCGCCGCATTCCTGGATGATGTCGCCATCCGGAGGCTGGCCGGTCTGAGACAACCAAACATGGCAACTGCCGAGCGTCGGATGACCGGCAAAAGGCAGCTCCTGCTTCGGAGTGAATATCCGTGCGCGGTAATGCGCCCTGGGATCGGTCGGTTTCAGCAGGAAGGTGGTCTCGCTGAGGTTGGTCCAGTTGGCGAAAGCCTGCATCTGCTCGTCCGTCAGCACATCCGCGCCGACGACCACTGCGAGCGGATTGCCTCGCATCGGCTCGCTGGAAAATACGTCGACCTGCAGGAAGGGAAACGTGGGCATCGCCATCTGGACCTATGGAATCGGATTTCCTTCAAAGGAGGACGGCAGCTCGAGGGCTGCCGTGGCATTCCAACATCTTCGATCGGCGTTACAGCACCAGCCGGAACTTCGCAAAACCGTTCTCGCCGTCGCCGGCATCCTCGATCTTGGCGCCCTTGATCTCGCCGGCGAACTGACGGGCCTTGGGGCCGGTCTCGAAGATCGCCGTCGTTCCCGGCAGCGGCTTGAACGACCAGTTGGCGTCTGCCGAGGGGTTGATCGTGCCCTGTTCGACGATATAGCGGACGACAACGTCGCGGTTGGTGTCAGGCGCCACGAAAATCACCTTGTCGCCGGCGATTTCCGGGAACTTGCCGCCGCCGCCGGCGCGGTAGTTGTTGGTGGCGACCACGAACTTCTGAGCCGGATCGATTGGCTTGCCGTCGAACTGCAAATCGACGATGCGGTGGGCATCCGGATTGATCAGCTTGCCGTCCTTGTCGAAGCGGGCCGGCTGCGACAGGTCGATCTGGTAGGTGACGCCGTCGATGACGTCATAGTTGTAGGACGGGAAGTTGCTGTTGAGCAGCGCCGCGTCCTTGGCGCCGGCCTCGACCTGGTTGAACATGCCGGCCGACATTTCCAGCCAGTTCTTCACCTGCTCGCCGGTGATCAGCACGGCCTGCACTGTGTTCGGATAAAGATAGAGGTCGGCGACGTTCTTGATGGCGATATCGCCTGCCGGTACGTCGGTGAAATATTCCGCGCCGCCACGGCCGCCGGCCTTGAAGGGAGCCGCCGCGGAGAGGACGGGATAGTCCTTGTACGGGCCTTCCTTCAGCATGTCCTTGATGTACCAGGTCTGGGCGTTCGAGACGATCTGCACCGACGGATCGTCGGCGACCAGCGCGAAATAGGAATAGAGCGGCGCGGATGTCTTGCCGACCGGGCGGCGGACATAGGCGAGCGTCGCCTCGTGCTCGTCCTTGACGGCAGCGGTGACTTCCGCCTTGTCCTTCACGTCCGCGACGATCTTGCGATTCTCGTCGCGATGATAGATCGGCCGGGCTTCCGTGGTGAAGTCGACGATCTTCCAGCTCTTGCCGTCCTTTTCCAGCAGCAGGTCGATGAGGCCCATATGCGAGCCCCAGAAGCCGCCCATGACGGCCGGCTTGCCCATCAGCGTGCCCTTCTTGATGTCTGCGCCGGTAATGCCTTCAAAATCCTTCGGGCCGGGGAATACGAGGTGCTGGTGGCCGGTAAAGACCGCATCGATGCCATCGACGCCCGCCAGATAAAGCGAGGCGTTTTCCATTCGGTCGCTCAAGCCGCTGCCGTCGATGCCGGAGTGGGAAAGCGCAATGACGATATCGGCGCCTTCCTCCTTCATGACCGGCACCCAGGCCTTGGCGGCGTCGACGATATCGCGGGTCTGAGCCTTGCCCTCGAGGTTCTTGGCGTCCCAGACCATGATCTGCGGCGGTACGAAGCCGATGAAGCCGACCTTGACCGGGCTTGTCGCGCCGGAGCCGTCACGGATCTGCTTCTCGACGATCACGTAGGGCTTCAGGAAGAGCTCGTCCTGCTTCGGGTCTGAGGCGAGCTGGCCCTTGGTCAGGTTGGCGCAGACGCAAGGGAAGCCGGAGCCGGCGAGCACCTTGAACATGAAGTCGAGGCCATAGTTGAATTCGTGGTTGCCGAGCGTGCCGGCATCGTAACCGAGCACGTTCATCGCCTTGACGACCGGATGCACGTCGCCATCCTTCATGCCGCGCTCATAGGCGATGTAGTCGCCCATCGGATTACCCTGCAGGAAGTCGCCATTGTCGATCAGCATGGAATTGCCTGCTTCGGCGCGGATCGCGTCGATGATCGAGGCGGTGCGGGCAAGGCCAAGCGTATCGTTCGGCTTGTCGGCATAATAATCGTAGGGGAAGACGTGAACGTGGATATCGGTCGTTTCCATGATGCGCAGATGCGCCTGGTTGGCGGCTGCGCGGGCGGCGAACGGATGCAGCATCACGAGCGCCGAAGACGCAGCGATGCCGCCGAGAAGCGAGCGGCGGGTCATGGGTTGAAAGCCGGCTAGAAACGACATGGATATCTCCCTCTGGGGTCTTTTGCGAGATCAGCTTAGCGCAATCGCACGCGCTTGCATCAGTAAAATGACAGGGGAAATCGCATGGTTCGCCGATGGTCGGCGAACGCGCCGACCATGCGATGTCACCGGGCGATGACTGGTCTGATTTCCTTGTGGAAGAAGCGGAAATAGGAGGAGACCTGGGCCGCTGCATTCGAGTTCGGCCGGAACTGGATGCCGAGACGGCCGCGGTGGCACCATTTCACCGTGCCTTCCAGAATGCCGAGTTCTTCGCTTTCGATCTTGACCGGGCTACCGTTGGCAGCGTGAAACGGTCCGCCGAGGTCGAGCGCCATGCCGGTGGCGGAAAGATCGACGACGCGCCCCTTTGCCTGCTGATGATAATATTTGACCGTGCCATAGATGCGCGTCTTCTGGCGGGCTGCGCTGCGGGTCTTCATCCCGATGGTCTTGCTGAGCATGACATCCCTCAATTGCCGTTCTCAGGCAAACTCCATATCAGGGACAGGTTGAGGCGCGTTTAGAGTGATCCGTAAAAGTCGAGCGATTCCGGTCACAGTCCCACATTGGGACGGTCGATGACCTCGCGCAGCGCGAAGCTCGAATTGATCTTCACCACGTGGGGCAGGGCCGATAGCCAGTCGCGGTGGATACGCTCGTAATCCTCAAGATCCTTGGCCGCGACGCGCAGGATATAGTCGTATTCGCCCGACATCAGGTAGCAGACGAGCACGTTGGGGCAGAGCTTCACCGCCGCCTCGAATTCGGCGAGCGTCTTGGCGAACTGGCCCGACAGCGAAATATGCACGATCACCATCATCTTGTAGTCGAGCGCCTTGTTGGAAAGGCGTGCGTGATAGCCGCTGATCGTGCCGTTCTTTTCAAGGATATCGAGCCGTCGCGAGCAGGCGGAAGGCGACAGGCCGACACGCTGGGCCAGGTCCGCATTGGAGATGCGGCCATTGTCCTGAAGCGTTCGCATGATCGCAAGATCGATGGTATCCAGGTTTCCCATTCGAATATTCTTCGAAAATCTCTTTCAAGACGCAATAATCCGCGAAAAATGGTATTTCCGCAATTCCTCTTCGCAAGGACATTTCACCGATTCTCTGGTTTTCTGGATTTGGGAACGTAAACCGGCGAAAGCCACCAAACTGAGAGGAACGCTGTATGCGTGTCGGGTGCCCGAAGGAAATCAAAAACCATGAATACCGTGTGGGCCTGACGCCCGGCGCGGTGCGTGAATATGTGGCCCATGGCCACGAGGTCCTGATCGAAACCAAGGCGGGCGCCGGAATTGGCGCGGACGATACCGCCTATATCGCCGCCGGCGCCAGGATTGTCGGCACGGCGAAAGAAATCTTCGAAAAATCCGACATGATCGTAAAGGTCAAGGAGCCCCAGCCGACGGAATGGGTGCAACTCCGTGAAGGCCAGATCCTCTACACCTATCTCCATCTCGCTCCCGATCCGGAACAGACCAAGGGCCTCATCACATCCGGCGTGACCGCCGTCGCCTACGAGACGGTGACCGACGAGCGCGGCGGCCTGCCGCTGCTTGCGCCGATGTCGGAAGTCGCCGGGCGCCTGGCGATCCAGGCGGGTGCAACCGCGCTGCAGAAAGCCAATGGCGGCCGCGGCATCCTGCTCGGCGGCGTGCCGGGCGTTCTGCCGGCGAAGGTCGCGGTGATCGGCGGCGGCGTCGTAGGCCTGCATGCGGCCAAGATGGCGGCCGGACTTGGCGCCGATGTCACCATCATCGATCGTTCGCTGCCGCGGCTTCGCCAACTCGACGATATCTTCAACGGCCGCGTCCATACCCGCTATTCGACCATCGACGCGGTGGAAGAGGAAGTCTTCTCGGCCGATCTCGTCATCGGCGCAGTTCTCATTCCAGGCGCCGCCGCACCGAAACTTGTCAGCCGCGAGATGCTCTCCGGCATGAAGCAGGGCGCGGTCATGGTCGACGTCGCGATCGACCAGGGCGGTTGCTTCGAGACCTCGCATGCGACGACCCATTCCGAGCCGACCTACGAGGTCGACGGCATCGTGCACTATTGCGTGGCGAACATGCCGGGCGCCGTGCCGGTCACCTCTGCCCATGCGTTGAACAACGCGACGCTGCAGCATGGCCTGGCACTTGCCGACCGTGGCCTGCGTGCGATTGCCGAGGACAAGCACCTGCGCAACGGCCTCAACGTCCATAAGGGCAGGATAACCAACCGGGCGGTTGCCGAAGCGCTGGGCTACGAGGCCTTTGCGCCGGAAAGCCTGCTGAATGTGGCGTGAGCGGTAGATTTCGATATATCTAAGACATTGTAAATCACCGAGCTGATTGATCGCTGACCCGTAAAAAAAGCGCCGGCAGGCTTCTGTTGGCGCTTTTTCTGCTTTTAAAATCAGCAAGATATAATTTCGATATATCGAAGTTGTTGACGAAATCGACCAATAGACTATCTTTAGATATATCGAAAGATAGTCTGAAGGAGAAAACGATGTTTGGACACAAATTTGATGGACGGAACGGCTGCGGTGAACGCGGCGACCGAAGAGGCTTCGAGGAAATGTTCGCCATGCGCGGTGGCGGGTTCGGTCGCGGATTTGGCGGTCGTGGAGGGCCGGGCGGCGGTCGCGGTTTTGGTGACGAGGGCGACGGCCGCATCGGCCGTTTCCTGATGCAGGGGGATCTGCGTCTCGTTGTGCTGGCCCTGATCGAGAAGGAACCGCGCCACGGCTACGAGATCATCAAGCACATCGAGGACCTGACTTACGGTTTCTACGCGCCGAGCCCGGGCGTCATCTATCCGACGCTCACCTATCTCGAGGAGGCGGGCTACGTGACCGCCGAAGCCGACGGCAACAAGAAGCGTTATGCGATCACCGACGAGGGACGCAAATATCTCGACGAGAACCGCAGCTTTGCCTCGACCATCCTCGATCGTTTGTCGCAGCTCGCCGAACGTATCCGTGAAAAGCAGGAGCGGTCGCAGCGCCGTGGCGGCGACGGCGGCCCTGTTCTGCCCCGCAGCATCGACGCCGCCATGCTGAACCTGCGCGAGGTGATCGCCCGCAAGCTCGAAACGGACGAGAAGAAGGCCGGAGAGATCGTCAAGCTGCTGCTTGATATCGCGGAAGACCTGCACGGTCCTGAAGACCGGAACCAAAACGACGCGTGATCCTCCCGTCGGAGCGCTTTCCCATACCGGCAATACAGCACGAAGACAGGCCGCCCGAGCAGCCGCGCTCGGGCGGCTCTTTTCATGCGATGATGTCGAGCAGTTCCTTGGTGTCGTAGTAAAACGGAATTCCCTCGGCAAGACGGCCGTCCTGGAAGCGGAGGAATTCGCAAAATGGCTGTGTAATACTCTTGCCTGTGGAACGGGCCACCATTGTCAGCGTGCAGGAGAGGTGAATGCGGTCCGGCGCTCCCGTGACATGAAGCTCCTTCAAGTCCATATTGCTCCAGACATCGTTCATCCTGTCGAAAAGTCTGGCAATTCCATCGAGGCCGCGCCAGTCGCCGCCGTAGGGCAGCGATGCGGGTTCACGGACAACGACATCATCCGCGAAAGCTTTCGCCAATTGCCGGATGTCTTTTTCATTCGATGTCAGGAAGGCCATTTCGACTGCAAACATCCGGTCGACGATGGCGCGGGCATCGAGACTGGTCATGGTTCCGCTCCCGCTCAGATGGCAATTCCTGTATCCGCAAATGCCGGCGCTTCGACCTTATCGATCCGGCACTGATAGCAATTGTTGCGCGCCGAGCGGACATGCACATAGGCGATGTCCTCGCGGGCGAGCAATTCCTCCGCACGGGAGGCGATCTTATCCGTCGACGTCACCGCACCGCTGCCGTAGACGATGCGGTCGTCATGGCCGTATCCGCGCACGATGTAGTCCGAACTCGACAGCATAGGCGGCAAGACCTCTTCCGCCGCATAGCGCTCGCATGGCTGCTTGTGCAGGAAGATCGGTCCTGTTTCGGCATAGGGCTGCAGTTCGGGAAACGGACGATAGGCGAGGACCAGCAGTTCCTCGCCGGCATCGATGTTTTTCAGGCAATGGCGGCAGGGATATCCAGGGCCATCCGAAACCTTTGTCTCCGGACGGTGACCGTAGGCGTCGGGTCCGCCGTTCCACAGATGAGCTGCATCTTTGGTCGGCATGGCTACGAAGGCGATCGTCATGGCAAAACTCCTCTCTCGGTGTTACCAAGAGATGCCGCCAAGCGGAGCGCAAAACCACCCGTTTCTTGCCGGGGTATCAGGCGTCCAGTGCTTTGAGCAATTCCGCGTCGGTCATCGGCTGGACCAGCGCCTCGTAGGTCGAGACGGGCGAGAAGCCCATCATCTGGTAGAGTTGCAGGGCGCGCGGATGGTCGAGCGTGTTGGTGGTGACAGTGACCTTCCTCGGATTGTCCTGCCAGGCGGCGTAGAGCGCCTGCAGCAGGAACCACTTGCCGATGCCAAGCCCGATCGCCCGCTCGAACAGCCCGAAATAGGAGAGTTCGACGATCTCCTCGTTCTCCTGCCGCAGTTCGAAGAAGCCCGCCGGCGCGCCATCGACGTAGAGCACAGTAACCGAAACGTGCGGATCATGGATCGCTGCGGCAAGCTCCTCGTCGGTCATCCGGAGCCGCTTGTACCAGTGCCAGCGCTTACCCACCTGCCGATAGAGATAGCGGTAGTAGTGGAGTGGAATATTCGGTGCGCGGATGATCGCCGTCTGGATGTTGACCGGCACCGGCAGGCTGGTCTTGGGCGGTGCGGTCATTTCCAGTTGCGTGACATGGGCCTTGAGAGGAGCTTTGAGCGATGCTGACTTCTTCGCCATGGCAATCAGGCAGCTTTGGGTGACGGTGGGCCCGTGACGACCGGCGTATCCTGGCGGCTGCCCCACTCGGTCCAGGAACCGTCGTAGAGCGCATTGTCTTCATGGCCGAGGGATTCGAGCGCCAGCGTGATGATTGCGGCGGTGATGCCGGAGCCGCAGCTCGTCACCACCGGCTGCCCGAAATCGATGCCTGCGTCTTCGATGGCCTGCCTCAATTCCGGCAGCGACCTGAGCTTGCCGTTCACCGAGAACGTGCCGGAGGGAAGGCTGCGGGCGCCGGGCATGTGGCCGGAGCGCATGCCTGCGCGGGGTTCGGGTTCGGCGCCGGAAAAGCGGCCGGCAGAACGCGCATCGGCGATCTGCCGCGAGCTGTCGCCGACTATCTCGAGCATGGTCTGGAAATCGATCACCTTATCGACCCGGAACTCCGGCATGAAGGCAACGGGCGCAGGCGAGGGGACAGCGGTTTCAAGCGGCCGGCCTTCTGCCTTCCAGCCATCCAGGCCGCCGTCGAGCACATAGACGTTCCTTGCGCCCATGATGCGGAACAGCCACCAGCCGCGCGGCGCGGAGAAGATGCCGGGGCCATCGTAGATGACGATGCGGTCGGTCTCCCGAATGCCCATTCTCCCGACCGCTTCCGCGAAGACCTCGGGCGAGGGCACCATATGCGGCAAATCCGTCGAGTGGTCGGCGACCTTGTCATGATCGAAGCGGACGGCGCCGGGGATATGGCCGGCGGCATATTCGGCATCCGCGTCCCGATTCTGAGCGGGCAGATAGAAGGAGGCGTCGACGACCCTCAGGTCCGGACTGCCGAGCGCATTCTGAAGCCACTCGGACGAAACGACGAAACGGCTGGTTTCGCTCATGGGATACCTCCATTTGAATCGAAAGAATCAGGCTTCAGCGCCCGGTGCACCGAACCTTATGCGGAAACGCCGGTTCTCCTTGCCCTTCTTCTCGATCTTGGCGATGTGAATCGCGCCGACCTCCTGCGTTTCGGAGACATGTGTGCCCCCGCAGGGCTGGCTGTCAACGCTGGAATCCGCGCCGATGCAGACAAGGCTGACGCGTCCGAGACCGATCGGCGGGCGGACGTTCTTGGATTTGACGATGCCCGGATTGGCGCTCAACTCCTCGTCGGTGATCCACTGCACGTAAACCGGATGGTTCTGCCCGACGAGTTCCATGAGCTTCGCCGTGACCTCATGCCTGTCGATCGTCTCGCTCATATCGAAATCGACCCGCGACTCCTCTTCCCCGACAGCCGCCCCGGTGATCGGATAGGGGCAGACGACGGACAGCAAATGACAGGCGGTATGCATGCGCATGAGCCGGTAACGGCGCGCCCAGTCGACATGCAGCGTCAGCTTCTCGCCGACGAGCGGCTGGGGTTCGCCTTCGAGCGGCACGTGGATGATGATGTCCTTGGTGGCGCCATGCTTCGTCTGGGTGAGCGCGATCTTCGTGCCGTCGGCCCGCTCCAGGAAACCGGTGTCGCCCGGCTGTCCGCCGGATGTGGCGTAAAAGCAGGTGCGATTGAGCTCGATGCCGCCGTCTTCGTGGATGGTGGTCACCTCCGCTTCGGCTGTCGAAAGATAAAAGTCGTCGCGGTAGAGAGCATCAACGGGCATGTCAGTCTCTTGGTTTAGGGGTCAGGGTGTTTCGAAGGGAACGGGAATGTGACGCTTGCCGGTCAGCCAGGCGGGAATCGGCAGGCCCTTGGATTTCAGGAAGTCGGGATTGAAGAGCTTGGACTGGTAGCGGTTGCCGTAGTCGCAAAGGACCGTCACGATCGTATGGCCGGGGCCGAGATCCCTGGCGAGCCGGATCGCCCCGGCAATGTTGATGCCGGTCGAGCCACCGAGGCAGAGGCCCTCCTTCTCGACGAGGTCGAAGATGATCGGAAGTGCTTCCGAATCCGGAATGCGGTAGGCAAAGTCCGGCGTGAAGCCTTCAAGATTGGCGGTGATGCGGCCCTGGCCGATGCCTTCGGTGATCGAGGAGCCTTCCGATTTCAGTTCGCCATGGGCGTAGTATTCGTAGAGGGCGGCACCGTCCGGATCGGCGAGGCCGATCTTGACGTTCGGGTTCTTCGCCCTCAGTCCCATCGCGACGCCTGCAAGCGTCCCGCCGGAACCGACTGCGCAGATGAAGCCGTCGACCTTGCCTTCGGTCTGGTTCCAGATTTCCGGGGCGGTCGTCTCGGCATGGGCATCGCGGTTGGCGACATTGTCGAACTGGTTCGCCCAGATCGCGCCCGCTGGCTCGGTCCTGGCAAGTTCTTCCGCAAGCCGGCCGGAGACTTTGACGTAATTGTTCGGGTTCCTGTAAGGAACGGCCGGGACCTCGACCAGTTCGGCGCCGAGCAGTTTCAAGGCGTCCTTCTTCTCCTGGCTCTGGGTCTCGGGAATGACGATGACGGTGCGGTAGCCGAGCGCCTTGGCGACCAGCGTCAGCCCGATGCCGGTATTGCCGGCCGTGCCCTCGACGATGACGCCGCCAGGCCTGAGCTGGCCCTTCTTCTCCGCATCGCGAATGATGTAGAGCGCGGCCCTGTCCTTGACCGACTGTCCGGGATTCAGGAACTCCGCCTTGCCGAGGATTTCACAGTCGGTCGCTTCCGAAGCACCGTTGAGCCGGATAAGGGGGGTGTTGCCGATCACGCTGAGGACGGAGGGATGATAGGTCATCGCGATACCTTGTCGTTCCTTAGAGATTTAAGCCCGGTCTTTTCGGCGCACAAGCACCGCAGGGCAAGAAATTCTGTTCCCGGAAGGAGCCTGCTTCGACAAAATCCATCTTTCCACCGGCAGTTCGCCGAAACGATGTAGGAACGGGAAAGGTATTTTAGGTTTAGCTTTTGTAATGAGGCGCAGGCGCTGAGATCTCGCTCGTTATTATCTTGGAAATAGTAATATCAACTTCCTGTTACGCCTGTCCCGAATGCTGTTGAAGCGAATATTGATCCGTGCCATTCGTGATTTTATCGTGCGGTGTTTAAATACCGCGCGCGAAACTGGCCAACGGACATGCTGCAGAACCTTCATAGGTTGGATCTTCTGATCGCGCATTACGTTGCCGGTTCCTTTCCGGAGCCGGTGCATGTCCTTGTGGGATCATATCTGGAAATGCAGGCGCCGGCCGCGCGGTTCGCCCAGACTCTGGAGGAGCTGGCCGGCACGACCCTGCGCGAGAGCGAGCCGCTTGCGGTGGCGTCGCGCGACCGTCGGCTGCGGGAGATTTTCGCCTCCGCTCCGCTGCCGCCCGAGCTTGAACCAAAGCCCTCCCACGGGGCATCATTTCCCGCGTCGCTGCTGGCCTATGCCGGGATCGACCTCTCCGGTATTCCATGGAAAACCAGACTGCCCGGATTTCGCCGGCATGTCATAGAAAGGTCCAGGGAGGTCGAGGCGAGCCTGTTGTGGGTGCGGCCGGGCCGGGCACTTCCCCGTCATGGTCATCGGGGTCTGGAATTGACTTTGGTTCTGGAAGGTGAATTTCACGATCATCGCGGCAATTTCGGGCGGGGGGACATCTCGATCGCCGATGAAACGCTCGACCACCGGCCGGTTGCGGGAGAGCAGGGGCCGTGCATTTGCTTTACTGTCCTGTTCGCCCCGATCGTGCTCTCCGGTTCTCCATGGAGGCTCGCGGCTGACATCCTCGGCATCTGAACGGATAAGAAAAGGCCGGCGATGAGCCGGCCCAGGTTTAACCGTTCGCGTCTTCAGTTCAGATGCAGCTGAGCTTCGCTTACAGCCTGCTCGAACTGCTGGCGCGCCTCCTCCGGCGACCTGCGCCCGTCGAGGGCCGCGCGGCAAACGCTGCGTGCCTTGACGAACTGCGGTCCACGCATGTCCGGCCAGCGATCGGTCAGGAGGGCCAGCGCCTCGAACGGGCTATGGACGTCCTCCGTGCCGAGATGGCCGAATGCGACGCGAACAGGTTTCTGCCAGCTGGTTTGCATCTTTTCCTCCTCCCAGGATACCAACCGTGTCAAACGGTGAAGACGGCAAATGGTTCCCATCCGATGAAAAGAATTTGGCTGATAGCACGCCGCAGCCGTCTCATTGGAAAAGACCGGCAATCCAGTAGAACAGTGCGGAGACGAGCGCCGCTGCCGGCAGCGTGACAAACCAGGCGAAGACGATATTGCCGGCAATACCCCAGCGAACGGCCGAAAGGCGTCTGGCGGAGCCGACCCCGATGATCGCGCCGGTGATCGTGTGTGTCGTCGAAACCGGAATGCCGAGCCAGGTCGCGCCGAAAAGCGTCAACGCGCCGCCGGTTTCAGCGCAGAAGCCCTGCATCGGATTGAGCCTGGTGATCTTCGATCCCATGGTGTGGACGATACGCCAGCCGCCGAACAGCGTGCCGAGCGCCATGGCAGCCTGGCAGCTGATGACCACCCAGAAGGGCACATGAAACTCGCCGCCGAGATATCCCTGCGAATAGAGGAGCACCGCGATGATGCCCATGGTCTTCTGTGCGTCGTTGCCGCCGTGGCCGAGCGAATAGAGCGAGGCGGAAACGAATTGCAGCATACGGAAGGTGCTGTCGACTGCAAACGGCGTCTGGCGCACGAAGAGCCAGGAGACGATCAGCACCAGGACGAGCGCCAGGAAAAAGCCGATCGCGGGCGACATGAAGATCGCGCCAATCGTCTTGGTGAGCCCGCTCCAGACGATCGAACTGAGGCCAACCTTGGCGAGACCGGCGCCGACAAGCCCGCCGATCAGTGCATGCGACGAACTGGACGGGATGCCGAAGGCCCAGGTGACGATGTTCCAGATGATCGCGCCCATCAGCGCGGCGAATATCACCTGCGGCGAAACGATCTGCGGGTCGATGATGCCGGTGCCGAGCGTTTCCGCCACATGCAGGCCGAAGAACAGGAAGGCGATGAAATTGAAGAAGGCCGCCCAGAAGACCGCATATTGCGGCCTCAGCACGCGGGTGGAGACGATGGTTGCGATGGAGTTGGCCGCATCATGGAGCCCGTTCAGGAAGTCGAAGAAAAGCGCGACACCGACGAGGCCTGCAAGAAGAGGAAAGGCGAGGGCGGCATCCATCAGATATTCTCGATCACGATGCCGCTGATCTCGTTGGCGACATCTTCGAACCGATCGAGCACCTTTTCGAGTTCACCGTAGATTTCGCTGCCGATGATGAAGCCCATGGCATTGCCGGCCCCATGACGACGGAAGAGATCCCTGAGGCCCTGGTCGTGCAGGTCGTCCGACCGGCCTTCGACACGGGTGATTTCCTCGGCGATCGCGCCGAGCCGCGGCGCATTGGCACCGATCCTCTTGAGCAGCGGCACCCCTTCGGCGATCAGATGTGAAGCCTTGACGATTTCGCCGCCCATCTGCTGCATCAACGGATCGAAACTCGTCTGCTCGAAGAGCCGGATCGTCTTGACCGTCTTGTGCATCATGTCGATCGCGTCGTCCATCGACTGGATCAGGTCCTTGATGTCGCCGCGATCGAAGGGTGTGATGAAACTGCGGCGCACGGCCTGCAGCACCTCCCGGGTGATGTCGTCGGCTTCCTCCTCCAGCGCTACGATGCGCGCGCAGTTGCCTTCGATATCGTTGCCGGTGAGCAGGGCGTTCAGGGATTCCGCCGCACCGACCACGGTGTGTGAATGCTGCTCGAAAAGATCGAAGAAGGCATCCTCACGGGGAAGCAGTTTTCTGAAAAGGCCGAGCATCCAAGGTTCCTTGCGTATTTCTGGCTGTCATAAATGTGTCATAAATCGTGGACGGCGAGACTGGAAACCGCGAGAAAGGATTTTCTGTGGAAGAAAAGTTCGGTTTCGTAAGTCGGCTAATTATTTGCTTTGGCGATGGAATCGGTGAAGGCTGCGTTGGACTTGCCTTTGCGCGCCGGCCGCAGCTATGGCCGGCTGTTCGTCGCCGGCAAATTGAGGGAGCAGGATGTTGAACCGATTTCTGATTGAGGGGCCGGGGGATGCGCGCTTCACCATCCTTCTCGCGCACGGCGCCGGCGCGCCGATGGATTCGGCGTCGATGACGGCTGCCGCAAAAGCGCTGTCGGAGAAGGGGTTTCGCGTGGCGCGCTTCGAATTCGGCTATATGGCGTCACGCCGTATATCGGGTGAATGCAAGCCGCCACCCAGGGCAGAGACCCTCAACCCGGAATACAGGGCTGCCGTCGCCGAGCTCGGCACCAAGGGCGCACTGATCATCGGCGGCAAATCCATGGGCGGACGGGTGGCGAGCATGATTGCCGACGAGCTTCATGCGGAAGGGAAGATCGCCGGTCTTCTCTGCCTCGGTTACCCGTTTCACCCTCCGGCCAAACCGGAGCAGCTTCGCACGCAGCATCTTAAAGCGCTGAATACCCCGGCGCTGATCTGCCAGGGAACCCGTGACGAATTCGGCACGCGGGAAGAGGTCTCGGGTTACGAGCTCTCCGACAGGATCGAGATCCTCTGGCTGGAAGACGGTGATCATGATTTGAAGCCGCGCAAGAAGATTTCCGGCTTCTCCGTCGCCGAACACCTGGCGACCATGGCGGAAGCGGTACGTGCCTGGGCTGACGGGCTGACGTCCTGAGCGGAAGCCCCCACATCCCCGAGAGGAGATGCGTGGCGCCGCATCTCGCCGCGGTATCCGTGAAACTCCTATAGGATTCCTATTTCTCTCCTCGCGGGTTCCTCTCGAACCTTTATGCAACTCGGAGCCATATTTCTTCCAGTTTCGAGGCTGGACGCCCCGTGTTCGCGTCCGGGCCTGGCGAATCTCGACAACACGAGAATGCGAGGAAGACCCAAATGGTGTTCGATTATGGCCTCAGCGCCGCAGTGCTTATCTTCGTCAGTGCTTATCTGATCTATGCCCTGCTTCGACCGGAGCGCTTTTGATCGGCGGGCGGCAGGCAATGCCGGTGGCGTCGGGCGCGTACGGGATATGAACGGCTGGCTCCGCATCCTGCGCAGATGTGTCGGTCCCCACCTCGGCACTCCGAAGGCCGGGACGCATCTTCGCGCCTCGGACGTCATACTCGGCATGACGCTTCTGCTGCTGGCCGCCGTGCTGCTTGTCTCGCTTCTTTCCCATTTCTTCGCATCCGCTTGAGCGGTGCGGAACGCGCAATCAGAATATCAAGCTGGAGCCTCTTATGAGCCAGGACAGATCAGCGAGCATCATGGATGCCCGCATCCTCGTTCCCGCGATCGGGAACGCCTTCAAGAAACTCAATCCCCGTTCTCTGGTCAAGAACCCGGTCATGTTCGTCGTTGCCGCGGTTTCGGTGCTGACGACAGTCCTGTTCGTCAAGGATGCGGCGACGGGAGCAGGCAATCTCGGTTTTTCCTTCCAGATCATCCTCTGGCTCTGGTTCACGATCCTGTTCGCGAATTTCGCGGAAGCCGTTGCGGAAGGCCGCGGCAAGGCACAGGCCGACTCGCTTCGGCGCTCGCGCACCGAGACGCAGGCCAAGCTGCTTGCGAACGGCAGCCGTGAGAATTTCAAGCTGGTGCCGGGAACGAGCCTCAAGATTGGCGACGTGGTGCTTGTCGAGGCCGGCGACATCATTCCCTCCGACGGTGAGGTGATCGAAGGCATCGCCTCGGTCAACGAGGCGGCCATTACCGGCGAATCTGCGCCCGTCATCCGGGAATCGGGCGGCGACCGCTCCGCCGTAACCGGCGGCACGCAGGTCCTGTCCGACTGGATCAGGGTGCGCATTACCGCTGCTGCCGGCTCGACCTTTCTGGATCGGATGATCTCGCTGGTCGAGGGCGCAGAGCGGCAGAAGACGCCGAACGAGATCGCCCTCAATATCCTGCTGGCCGGCCTGACGTTGATCTTCGTGCTTGCAACCGCGTCGATCCCGAGCTTTGCCGCCTATGCCGGCGGCTTCATCCCGGTGATCGTCCTTGTCGCGCTGTTCGTGACGCTGATCCCGACCACGATCGGCGCTCTTCTGTCTGCCATCGGCATCGCCGGCATGGACCGGCTGGTGCGCTTCAACGTGCTCGCCATGTCCGGCCGCGCCGTCGAGGCAGCCGGCGATGTCGATACGCTGCTGCTCGACAAGACCGGCACGATTACGCTCGGCAACCGGCAGGCCACGGAATTCCGTCCGGTGAAAGGCGTGACCGAGCAGGAGCTCGCGGATGCGGCGCAACTCGCCTCGCTGGCGGATGAGACGCCGGAAGGCCGATCCATCGTCGTTCTCGCCAAGGAAAAATACGGCATCCGTGCCCGTGACATGCAAAGCCTGCACGCCACCTTTGTCCCGTTCACGGCGCAGAGCCGCATGAGCGGGATCGATTCGGAGGGTTCGTCCATCCGCAAGGGTGCGGTCGACGCCGTGCTGAGATATCTCGACCAGATCAGCGCCAAGGGCGCCGGCAGCGAAGCCACACGCGAAATCCAGGCGATCGCGGATGATATCGCGAAGGCCGGCGGCACGCCGCTCGCGGTCGTGCGCGATGGTCGCCTGCTCGGCGTCATCCACCTCAAGGATATCGTCAAGGGCGGCATCCGCGAGCGTTTCGCCGAATTGCGCCGCATGGGCATTCGCACCGTGATGATCACCGGCGACAACCCCATGACGGCTGCCGCGATTGCCGCCGAGGCGGGCGTCGACGACTTTCTTGCCCAGGCAACGCCTGAGGACAAGCTGAAGCTGATCCGCGAGGAACAGGCCAAGGGCAAGCTCGTCGCCATGTGCGGCGACGGCACCAACGACGCACCGGCACTCGCCCAGTCTGATGTCGGCGTAGCGATGAATACCGGCACGGTCGCCGCACGCGAGGCCGGCAACATGGTCGACCTCGATTCCGACCCGACGAAGCTCATCGAGATCGTCGAGATCGGCAAGCAGCTGCTGATGACGCGAGGCGCCTTGACCACCTTCTCGATCGCCAACGACGTGGCCAAATATTTCGCGATCATTCCCGCGATGTTCGTCGGGCTCTATCCGCAGCTTAGCGCGCTTAACATCATGGGGCTTGCGACGCCGGAGAGCGCCATTCTCTCCGCCATCATCTTCAATGCGCTGATCATCATCGTGCTCATACCGCTGGCCCTTAAAGGCGTGAAATACAAGGCGATCGGCGCAGGGCCGCTCTTGAGGCGCAATCTGCTCATCTACGGGCTTGGCGGGCTCGTCGTACCCTTTGTCGGGATCAAGGTGATCGACCTGGTCGTGACCGCCCTCCATCTCGCCTGATCGAAGGAACATTCGACATGACTATCCTCTATCTCCTCCTCGGCGTGGCGATCTTCTGGCTTCTGCTGGCCATGACCTCTGCCGCCGACCGGGTTTGATTTCCAACGATGCCGGAGAAATTTCCATGTTAATTCAACCCATCCTGTTCGTCGTCCTCATCGTTGGAGGCACCGCGCTCATCTCCTGGCCGCTTGGCCGTTACATGACCTGGGCCATGGACCCGGAAGGTGCCGCATCGGGACGTCCCAACGCTTTCACGCGCCTCTTCCGGTCGATCGGCGGTTCGGTTTCGGCAAGGCCGCAGGACTGGAAGCACTACATGGTGTCCATCCTCGCTTTCAACGTCGTGATGTTCGTCGTCACCTTCTCAATCCTGGCCCTGCAGCAATATCTGCCGCTTAACCCGGACGGAAAGGAGGCGCTCGAGGGCAGCCTGATCTTCAACACGGCAGCCTCGTTCACCTCGAACACCAACCTGCAGCACTATTCCGGTGAAGTCTCGCTCAGCTACCTTTCGCAATTGGCCGGATTGATGTGGCTCCAGTTCGTGTCGGCGGCGACCGGTATCGCGGCGCTTGCCGCCTTGGCGCGCGGCCTTGCCGGACGCAAGCTCGGCAATTTCTTTGTCGACGTGCAGCGCGCATCGTTTCTCGTACTCCTGCCGGTCGCCTTTATTGTCGCCATCCTGCTTGTGGTCGGCGGCATGCCGATGACGTTTAACGGTGCCGCAGTCGCCACGACACTCGAAGGCGTGCAGCAGACGATTGCCCGCGGTCCGGTGGCGGCTTTCGTGTCGATCAAACAGCTCGGCACGAATGGCGGTGGTTTCTTCGGCCCCAACAGCGCGCATCCGCTCGAGAACCCGAGCTTCTGGACCAATGTCGTGGAAACGGTATCGATCATCCTCGTTCCGATGGCCTGCGTCTGGATGTTTGGCCGGATCGTTGGCCGCATGCGCCATGCCACGGTGATATTCGGCGTCATGCTGGCGCTGGTGCTGCTGCGCGTTGCCGGCGGCATCTGGTTCGAATCCGCTCCGACCCAGGCGTTCGCGGACCTCCCGATCGAGCAGACGACAGGCAATCTGGAAGGCAAGGAACTGCGCTTCGGTGCATCGGCTGGTCCGCTCTGGTCCGTGCTGACGACCTCCACCAGCAACGGTTCGGTCAATGCGATGCACGATAGCTTGAACCCCCTCGCGGGTATGATGCCGATGATCGGCATGTGGTTGAACGAAGACTTCGGCGGCGTCGGTGTCGGCATGATCAACATGTTCCTTTATATCGTCGTCGGCGTCTTCATCGCCGGCATGATGATCGGCCGCACGCCCGAATATCTGGGCTGGCGCGTTGAGGCCCGCGAAGTCAAATTCGCCATTCTCGCTCTTCTGGCGCACGGGCTCTTCATCCTCGGCGGCACGGCGGTCTTTGCGGCGACGCCGTGGGGCGCGGACGTGCTCAACAATGTCGGCCCGCACGGCTTCAGCGAGATCCTGTATGAGTTCTCCTCCGCGTCGGCCAACAACGGCTCCGGCTTTGAAGGACTGGGTGACAACACCGTGCCCTGGAACGTGGCGACAGGCATCGTGATGCTGCTCGCGCGCTTCATTCCGATCATTCTGCCGCTCGCGATCGTCGGCTCGCTTTCCGCAAAGCGCAGAAGTGCGGAGTCGAGCGGCACGCTCAGTGTCGAGGGCGGCACTTTCGCAACCATGCTGGCGGCGACCATCCTCGTCGTGGGTGCCCTGACCTTCTTCCCCGCGGCAACCCTCGGCCCGATCGCCGAACACTTCATCTATATGAACTGATCAATCCGGAGACAGAACCATGGAAGCCCTTTTAGCAAGCGTCCGGATCACAGTAGCCACGATGGCGATCTGCGTCGCCGGATACGCCACGGCCGTCTGGGCCGTCGGTCAGGCGATCACACCGGCGACGGCGGGCGGATCGCTGATTACCCGTCCGGACGGAACCATCATCGGAAGCCGCCTTATCGCGCAGCCATTCAGCCAGCCGAAGTATTTCTGGCCACGGCCGTCGGCCGTCGACTACAATGCCGCGGGCGCCGGCGGCAGCAACAAGTCGCCGACGAGCCCCGATCTCACGGATCGCGCCCGCGAGATCGTCGCAGCCTATGGTGCAACCCCCGAAAATCCCCTGCCGGCGGAGCTTGCTGCTGCGTCCGGTGCGGGACTCGATCCGCATATTTCCGAACGGGCCGCACTTTACCAGGCAGCTCGCATTGCCGAGGCGCGCCGCCTGGCCGAGCCGGAAGTCGAGGCGCTGATCCACCGGATGGCTTTCGCGCCCGGCGGTTTTCTGACGGCGGATCGCCTTGTCAACGTGCTGGAACTGAACCTCGCGCTCGACGGCATGGGAACGCCGCAGCAATAGAAGCTGAAGCCAGGGCGGCGCTGCCGCCGCCAGATCAAGATGATTTTAGGCCTGATCGGCCTAAAATCTGATTCCTGATGTCGGTCGGCTTCATCGATTGCGATGAGCGGCGGCCGGCCCATCTTTCCGACCTGCACCCACAAGGCGGCGCATCGCAATTTTTCTTCCTGATCCGAAATTCGATCATCTCCGGTCGGATAACAGCGTTCCCTTGCCGGAGACATTCAACGACGACTATTCCAATCATGCGGCAGTCCCGGAACTCCAGGACGGCGACAGCGTCATGAGCGTCCCTTGCCTCAATCCTACCCAGAGCCCGCCCGTTGCGGCTTCGCAAGCGTGATTTCAAACCGCCCCGACAGCGATCTGCATTAGTCGATTGGGCTCCACAAAACCAACATCATTTCCGCCCAAAGAGTGATCGGGGCCTCTAGCCTTGGCTTTTGGCCCCTCTATATCACCCGTCGGCCCGAGACGATCGTCTCGCTTAATCATAAGGTTGGACCAATCCAACAGGGAGAAATGACAGACAGGGCTCAATGATTACCGTGCCCAACAGATAGCCCGTGTCTTCTGGATGCGGTTCACAGGGAGGAGGCAAAGGGAGCGGAAAACGTGCGCGAAAAAGGGTAGCTGTGGAATGACGATGCTCACATACGCTTGTTACTGCATTGAAGGGGTCGGCCATGAGCATTGCTGACCGGCTGGTGACAGGAAGCCTCTGGGTCACCCTTTCGAGGGTCATCGTCAACGGGCTGTCAACACTCAGCACCATTGTCCTGGCTTGGTATCTCTTGCCTTCGGACTTTGGCGTTGTGGCACTTGCAACGACAATGCTCGTCATCGTGACGACGATCACAGAGCTTTCCCTGAATGAGGCGCTTATCCGTCACGAAGATCCGGGGGAATCCCATTTCAGCGCGGCATGGACGCTGGCTGCGACGCGTGGCCTGATATTGTGCCTTCTCTTCGCAGCGCTCGCCTATCCCGCGTCCCTCATTTATGACGAACCGCGCCTGTTCGGCGTTCTCCTCGCCTTGAGCCTCAGCTTCCTGATAAACGGGCTTGCGAATCCGCGGCGGATCATGCTCCAGCGAGAGCTGATTTTCTGGCAGGAGTTCGTGCTGAACGTTGCCCAGAAAATCGCCGGCTTTGTAGCCACCGTCGCCATCGCGATCATCTACCACAGCTACTGGGCGCTTGTGATCGGCACTTTGGTCATGCAGGCGACGAACGTTCTGGCGTCGTACTTCATTCTGCCGTTTCGCCCGCGCATAACCTTCTCCCATATGCGCGAATTCTTTTCGTTTTCCATCTGGATTACTGCGGGGCAGATCGTCAACACACTCAATTGGCGCTTCGATTACCTTTTGCTGGGGAAGCTGCTGGATGGCGCCGCCCTCGGCTATTATTCGCTCGGCGGCCAGCTTGCGATGACGCCCACGCGTGAAGCAACCGCGCCGCTGACCGCGACGATCTATCCCGCCTTTGCCAATGTCCGCCATGATCCTCACCGCCTGGCGGCGGCCTATCAGCGGACGCAGGCGCTCCTGACGGCCGTCGCATTGCCTGCCGGCATAGGCATGGCAGTCATCGCAGATCCCCTCGTCAGGCTTGTGCTTGGCGAAAGGTGGCTTCCGGTGATCTTCATCATCCAGGCGCTCGCGTCGGTTTACGCGCTGCAGACGTTAGGCTCTCTCAATCAACCCCTTGGCATGGCGCTGGGACATACCCGGACCCTCTTCATCCGCGACACGCAGATGCTCTTTGTGCGGGTTCCGGTGATTACGATCGGCCTGGTGTTCTGGGGACTTCCGGGGCTGATATTCAGTCGCGTGCTCACCGGCCTCTTCAGCGCTTTCGTCAACATGATCATCGTGAAGCGCTTCATCAATGTTTCGGTCACGGCGCAGTTGTGGGCAAATTTCAGGGCGCTCGCCAGTTCGGCCGTCATGGCTGCGGGCGTCTTGCTTGCACATCGCTATATGGGCGTTGAGACCACGCAGATGGCGCTGGTTCTGCAACTCGCGGTCCTCATTTGTCTTGGAGGTGTTCTCTATTGCGGCTCCAGTGTCTTTCTCTGGCTGGTCATGGACCGTCCGAATGGTCCGGAGACCGAAGTCAGGAAGATCGCCTCCAAGGTGCTCTCCAAAGTCAGTCACGCCTGATCTCAGGCTTGTTTTCTCCCAACTTTCGAAAGAGAGGTACGATGTCAGGTGCTCAGCAATCCGAACTCATCACCAGGCTGCAGGACAGAACTCACGATTGTTTGAAAAAGTTCGTCAAGCCTGATGAACCCATAGCGATACTGGATTTTCCCGATATCAAGAATTGCGGGGATTCTGCAATCTGGCTGGGAGAGATGGCTTATTTGCAGCATCGGTATGCAAAGCGGCCCTCCTACGTCTGCACGACCGACGATTTTTCACCCGAAGAACTCAAGAGCGTAGCCCCGAATGGTCCGATCTTCATTCACGGGGGCGGCAATTTCGGCGACGTATGGGTATTCCATCAGGACTTCCGGGAACGCGTGATGGAACTGTTTCCCGACCGGCAGATTGTCCAATTTCCGCAATCGATCCACTACAAGTCTCCCGAACGGCTCGAGCAAAGCAGGCGGGCGATCGGCAAGCACAAGAACTTCGTGCTTCTGGTGCGCGACGAGGAATCGTTTCAGTTCGCCCAGGAAAATTTCGATTGCGAAACCTATCTGTGCCCGGACATGGCCTTCTGCATCGGCGCCGTCCAGCCTGATGCGTCGCAATTCCCGGTCCTTGCGATGCTCCGCCAGGACAAGGAACAGGTCGGTGCGGTCGATTTCTCTGCCTATCCCGACATCCCCAAGGAGGACTGGATTACCGAGGACCCCTCGAAGGTGCGCGTCGCCAAGGCGCTCGGTGCGGCATCCGCGCTGCTACAGCTCAATCCTTCCGAGGTACGGCTGCGCAAACTGGATGCGGCGGCCAACAATCGCTTCCGGCGCGGCATCCGGCAGATTTCCCGTGGCAAGGCGATCGTGACCGACCGACTGCACGTGCATATCTGCTCGCTTCTCATCGGACGCCGTCATGCGGTGCTCGACAACAATTATGGAAAGATTCGCCGCTTCATGAATGCTTTTTCAGGGGGCACGGATCTGTCCTACAAGGCAACGTCGCTCGATGACGGCATCAGATGGGCAAGAGAGCAGGCGGCTGTTGCGGCTTGACCCTGCCCGAAATCAACGACCGGAGGCTGTCATGAGTGTTTTAACGTTCATCATCCCTGTGAGGCATCAGAAAAACGCGCGCGATTGGAGCCTCCTGAAAAGGAATCTCACGCAGACCGTCGCATCCATCGCGAATCAAACCAGCTCTGACTGGCGAGGGATCATCGTTGCCAACGAAGGTGCCGACCTTCCCGTGCTGCCGGATAAATTCTCGGTGACGTGGGTGGACTTTCCGCCGAACGATATCCACGAGCGAGGCGATGCGACCGAGGAGGATTTTCTCGACTCGTTCCGCGCCGACAAGGGGCGTCGCGTCCTCGCGGGCATGCTCGATGCCCGCGACAGCCGCTTCTTCATGATCGTTGATGACGACGATTTTGTCAGCGCCCGCATCGTCGAGTACGTTTCCCGGCACCAGAACGAAAACGGCTGGGCGATCGACAAGGGCTATATCTGGGACGACGGCGGCAGTCTTCTATTATGCCGTGACCAGTTCAACCATTATTGCGGCACGTCGCTGATCATTCGTTCGGATCTGTACGGACTCCCATCGAAGGCGGAAGACGCATCGATCGAATGGATCAAGAATATGCTTGGCAGTCACGTCCGCGTCGTACCGGCTTTGGCCGAACGCGGGACGCCATTGAATTCCCTGCCTTTCCGGGGTGCCGTCTATCGCGTTGCACACAAGGGGTCGCACAGTAAGGCTCCGAGCCTCATCGACATGTATTTCCTGAACAGGAATGCCCTCAGGCGGCCTGTCAGCACGATGAGAAACCTGGCGGGGTTGCGGCTGCTGTCGACTGAACACAAGAAAGAGTTTTTCGGGCTTTCGGGATAGTCGTTCAGTTGCCACCGACGATCCCGATGTAATTCCGGCCCCGCGCCCGAATCATGGAAACGGCGGCCAAAGCTGATTGGCTGCCGCGGAGACGGGCGTGATGTCGGTCATAGAGGCTTGAAACGGCTAGAGCGTCGGGCGATTAATATGCAACGCATCCGGCTTGCCGAAAATAGTTC
>NZ_JPYQ01000003.1:0-65783 GCF_000757525.1 Rhizobium sp. YS-1r
GCGCCATTTCGTCAGCGTCGACCAGCTGGCAAGCCGCCGGCGCACCGTGTCGGGCGCATGCGGTCCGGAAGATCGAAGGAAGCGTTGCTCGCGCAGGCTTTGCTCAACAGCTGCAGGCATGCCGTGGTGAGGATCGATGTCGCGCTGGTCGGGCTGCCACAGATGGTGGGCGACGAATTTCAGTAGCAGTGCCTCGGGCGCCGGCCAGGGGAGGGAGGCGCCGGTTGCGGCCAGCGACCAGGCCTGCAGATAGGCGAGGTCGGAGGTGAGGGCGCGCAGGGTGTTTTCGCCCATGCCCTCGTTGACCAGATGGCGCAGTGTTTCGATGTCCTGGTCGGTCAACAATTCGGCCAGTTCGTCGCGCCGGTCGATCGGCAGGACGGCGGCGATCGTGTCGAGTTGTTTGGCGCGGGCAGAGACGAGAACTTCGCTGTCAGTCGCCATGAGCGTAAGGGCCGAGCACGGTTACCCCCTCTTTCCGGGCTGCGGCGGCCAGCTTGCGGTCGAGGGTGGCCAGGGGCACGTTTCTATTGATGGCCAGGGCAAGATAGGCCGCGTCATAGGCGCTGAGGATGTGATTGGAAGCCAGGAGCAGGATTGATCCGTCGCCGCCAATCCCTGCATCGTCGAGCGGCAATCGTCGCACCCGCTCCATGCCAAGTAGCGCGCCTCCCGAAGCAATCCGGCCACGCCTTTCCGACATGACCAGAATGTTGCGAATTTCGAACCAGAACAGTGACGGCGCAGGGCAGGGCTCCGCAATCGAGGCGATAACGGTCTCGGCCGCATCGCTATACTCTTCCGGTAGCAGCCAGGCCGCTACCAGGGATGCATCAATGACGAAGGACATTATCGGCGCCCTTCGTCCCGCCAGGACATGATCTCATCGTGAGAAGAGGGCTTTGCCCGGCCACGGGCGGCCCGCACTTCATTGACCAGAAGCTGAAGATCGGTTTCCCCGCGGATCCGGGACAGCTTGGCAATCGGGTCGTTTCCGCGTGAGATGATCACGTCTTCGCCGGCTTCGACCCGGACGAGCAATTCGGACAGATGGGCCTTGGCCTCGGAAACCTTGACGGTGGTGCTCATGACGCGCTTCCATAAAACGGGTGATTTTCGCCGAGGATAAGGCGGCTGCGGCAGTTGGTCAACCGGTAGATCTTCTAACATACGATAAGGGTTACTTATCGGAGGTTATAACCCCAACCGCCAATCATACCATGTGAGGAACTGTAATATTTATATAGAGTTCGTTTAAGAAATCATTTACCATGATTTCAATGGCTTACGATATCGCGAAAATCAGCATGACAGCGCTGATGCGGCCGGCATTCGACGCCGGTGCTGCGTTGACCCGTCTCGACGAGCGCATCGCCCGTTCGCCGGTCGGTCGGGGCTGGATCGAACGCGCCCATTTCGCCGATGCCTGCGCCTCTTTGTGGATCGACGGCGAACTCGTCCATCTCGAAGACCTCGTCCTCCACGACGCCACAAAGGATATTCGCACACCCACCCATGAGCTGACAATCGCCCGTGACGTCCTGAAAACCCGCCGGCGCATCGCTGGCCAGTCGCCGGACTGGGCTTTGTCCGCCGACGGTATCCGAACGTTGCGACAGACCCAGGCGTGGCCTGGACCATCAGACGGTTCTGATAGCGCCGCGAACGTCCGCAGAGTTGAGCCTGCACAGCTGGTCGAGCGGAAAGGGGAAGGAGATGATGGTGAGGGTGACAAAGATCTGCTTGGCGTCGACCTCGCGGCCATCGATGCGACGCTGGCCCGATCGTCGGCCGCGATCGAGGACGCAACACGTCCCGGCCGCGCCGGCGACCGTGCGACGGCCAGCCGTCCGGAAAAGGATCCGATGATCTATGATCTCGACTGGGACGAAGATGCCCGGCTCGACGAATGGCGTGCTGTGCTGCGCCAGGCCGAACACCTGCCGGCGGTGCTGCAGGCAATCGTTGCCCTCGACGCATGGAATGAGCTGTCCGTGCTGCAGCACGCCCCTTGGCTTGGCAGGCTGTTGGCCGCGTCGATTCTTCGGCAGGCCGGCATCACCACCGGTGCCCATCTCGCCGCCATCAATCTCGGCCTCAAAACCATTCCCGTCGATCGGCGCCGCCACCGCGACCGGGAAACCCGGCTGCTCGCCATCGCCCACGGACTTTTGTCAGCGGCCGAGATCGGCATCAAAGAACACGACAGGCTGACGTTGGCGAAAACGATGATGGACCGGAAGCTGGTGGGACGGCGTTCGTCTTCGAAATTGCCGGAACTGGTCGAGCTGATGATGGCGAAGCCGTTGGTGTCGGCCGGGATGGTGGCGAAGACGCTGGAAATGACGCCGCAGGCGGCACGGCGGATTGTTTTGGAACTCGGCTTGAGGGAGATGACGGGCAGGGGGAGGTTTCGGGCATGGGGGATTATCTAGGCCCAAGCGGCGCAGGACCAGTGCGGAAGTCCTTGGGCGCCCCACCTCTCGAACTACTCGCCCGCCCCGTTACAACGGAGCGCCACGCTTAGGGAATCGATCCCTTTCCCCGTCGGCCCCGGACATGGAAGCTCCTGCGGCCGCCTTATTCCGATCCGGGCTTCAAGAACTCCGAAATCCCGCGCTGGCGGTCGACGCCACACTAATTTCTTCGATGATTTCCATCCGTGCGAAGGTGCTTCCTCCCTTTGGGAGATATGCCACATCAGATCGTCAATAGGGATGTCTTGTGGCGCTTGGGCATGCCCGTGTGCTTCACGCGATGAAGCCCGGAAAAATTCAACTGTCCACATGTTCGGAGTAGGCGTATTTTTTGTTCTTGACATTTCCGGGCTACATCCCACATTTGGTTCGGCGTAGTGGTATGGTTAATGCCTCCTTGATAGCATAAGCAGCATATGTTGTGCCTCGTTGCATCTTGTGACTCAATATGTAGTATGCTGTAACATTGGAATTGCCGGACTCACGTCGCTTGGGCCGCATTTGGACATGGGTGAACGCATGAACGCAATCGTCGAGAATATTCTGCTGCCCCGTAAAGACTTCGGCGAGGCATGGGACGCGATCAAGGTGGAGGCTTCGGTGAAGCAGCGGCTTCTCGCGCAGTCGATCCTCTCCCTGCAGCTCCGCGAACGATTTGCCTTTGAATCGATGCCGATCCACGGCTTGATCGTCATGACCGGGCCTCCGGGGACGGGCAAGACCACGCTGGCGCGCGGCCTCGCCAACCAGGTCGCGAAGGCGCTGGGATCGGTTCGCTACCTGCAGCTTGACCCGCATGCCCTGGGCAGTTCCTCTCTCGGCAAGAGCCAGAAGGAAGTCTCGAAGATTTTCCAGCAGACGATCCCCGAGTTCGCCGCCAACGAGCCAACGATCGTCCTGCTTGACGAAGTCGAGACCTTGGCGGGCGACCGGCAGAAGATGAGCCTCGACGCCAATCCCATTGACGCGCACCGGGCGACCGACGCGGCGCTGGCCGGCATCGACCTTCTCTCCCGCACCCATCGCAATACGCTCCTGATAGCCACGACCAACTACCCGAAAGCGGTCGACCGCGCGTTGCTTTCGCGGGCGGACTGGATCGAGGACATCGGTCCGCCGAACGCCGAAGCCCGCCGCGAGATCATCCTCGACACGCTCGGCCTTCTCGCCAAGCACTGGACGAAGGTCGGCGACCTGAAGAAGGACATCGCCGCATTTGTCGAAGCGTCGGAGGGCATGGACGGCCGCAGGCTCAGGAAGGCCATCACGGCCGCCGGGGCGATTTCCATCGACATCGCCAAGGACCTCAACAATCTCAAGGCCGACCATGTGATCGCGACGCTCAAGCGTGCTGCATCGCAGGCGGACGTTCAGGGAGACGCAGCATGAAGGTGAAGCGTACCATTGCATCCATTCCCAAGCGGTCGGCCGCCGAGACCTGGCGCACGATCCGGGAGCTCATCACCGGGACGGGTTCGGTCGACGCCGACAAACTGTTGGCGGCCGCCAGCGTGATGGAATCGCTGATCGCCGACGAACACCCGACATCCGTTCCGATCGTCGTCAAGGGCGTGGGGTCACGGCTCGTCATCTACTGCCTCTATGGCGAAGACGCCATGGAGGCAGACCTCGAGGTCGAGAAGCTCACCTGGAACCCCACGGCGGGCAACTGGGCGATGACCGCCCCGACCGACGTCGACGACGTCAAATGGATGAACGACACGCTCGCGAAGCGGTGCTCGCGCATCACCGTCCACGACGTCAACACAACCGTCGACGAGGCGGAGGAAGACTCCGCGGCCACAGCGAAATCGCTGGCCGTCAACTGGGGAGCGATCGAATAAGATGGCCGTCAGCACGCACAACTACACCAGGACGAACACGGCCATCTACGTGTCGGACAAGGTCCGCAATCTGATGCGGCTCCTGATCATCAACTACGGCTTGGACCCGACGGAGCTGGTCGACGCTTGGTCGGACTGGGTCCAGGACGCGGCGCGCCAATGGATGGAAGACGGCGACCTCAGGGGGTTCGCGATCGAGTTCTACAAGCCGGGGGCGTCAGCAGTCTCCGCACGGTGGGAGTTCCCGATCCGGTACGATGGTTCCGACATCGACCAGATGTGGATCGACACCGACTTCCTGAAAGGTACCTTCGCCAAAGCACCTGCGCCGCCCGCGGGATGCACCTATCGTATTCTGCTGCAGCCGACCGCGAATGCGAGGCCGCTTCCCGGGATCGGAGACGCGTCGAAGCTCAGTCTTGCGGGCCTGACAGCGCGCGAGGCGGGAACGGTGATTGGAACCCCCGACATCATGGCGTCAGCAAGGTATTACAGATGATCACGACCGAGGAAGCATTCGAGAAGTTCCGCCAGCGCCTTGAACTCAGCGAGACCGAGCGCAAGGATACCATCGAGCGCCATGAGGAAGTCCGGGGTGTGATCAAGGGCGATTTCGTGGTCGATCGCGACATCCTCACCGGGTCGTACAAGCGCCACACCAAGACCAAACCGTTGAAGGACGTCGACGTGTTCTTCGTCCTCGGCAAGAAGGAACGCGACAAGTATCGCGACAAGCCTCCCGCGGACCTGATCAATGCGTTCGTAAAGACGTTGCGCGCCACGTACGGTGACGCCGCCGTCGAGCCGGGCC
This sequence comes from Rhizobium sp. YS-1r, assembly GCF_000757525.1. Taxonomy (NCBI): domain Bacteria; kingdom Pseudomonadati; phylum Pseudomonadota; class Alphaproteobacteria; order Hyphomicrobiales; family Rhizobiaceae; genus Rhizobium; species Rhizobium sp. YS-1r. The sequence goes on from NZ_JPYQ01000003.1 coordinate 5,133, forward strand.
GTCGTTGCGCCACCGTCGAGTTCGATAAGAACACGACCGACGAGGAGGGTAAGGTCCTGTCGATCGACGCCGTCCCCGCCTTCGACATCGGCGACTGTTACGAAATTCCCGACCGGATTCGCGGCGATTGGGTGAAGACCGATCCGGAAATCCACATGGAGCAGGCCATCAAGAAGAACAAGGAGCTTGGCGGCAAGTGGATTCCCTTGGTGAAGATGATCAAGCGCTGGAACCGTTCAGCTGGCAAGCCGATCAAGCCGGCCTTCCTGATCGAAGTCATGATGCAGGACCTCGTCGACCCGCCGTTCACCACCTATCCCAGCGAGGTGCGTCGCTTCTTCGCCGCCGCGCTGGATGGTATCGAACGCGAGTGGCCCGATCCCGCGGGCTATGGGCCTCCGGTTTCGGAGCAGATGACGCCGGAGTTGATCAAGGCCGCCAAAGAGACGCTCCGTCAGGCCGAGATGAAGGCGGCGCGGGCTGTGCAGCTAGAAAAGCAGGGCAAGCAGGGCGACGCGATCGCCCTGTGGCGCGAGATCATGGGGCGTTATTTCCCGACGAAGTGAGGTGTGGCGATGGCGGATGCGGTGCTGGCCCGGCAGCAGGGTGATGACTTTCAGGCCCGGATGTTCTGGCTGAATGCCGCGCTCCTGCTGCGTGGCGACGGGATGGTGACGAAGGTCGCCTTCGAAACGGGCCCCAAGGCTTTCGACGACGTGGTGATCGACTACGCCGCAGGCAAGGGTCCGCTCGACCACCAGGGCTTGCGGATTTCGCGGCTTCATAAACAGTGCAAATGGCACGTCAAGCCGGGGGATTTCGGCGCGGCAGAGTTGCTCGTGCCGAAGTTCATTGGCGGCGAGAAGCATTCCTTCCTGAACAGGGCGCGCAACGCCCAAGTCGCCTTTGCGCCGACGGGCGAAGGAGCGATGTTCGAACTCTTGACCAATTGGAACCTGCGGCGCGCTGATCCGCTGTGGAAATTGATCCGCACTGAATGGAACGCGCTCGACCTCGACCTGCTTTTCGATGGCGGCCCTGGCACCGTCATGGGCAAGCTGCGCGCAGGTTGGGCAGATCATCTCGGCATAGACGAACCTGAACTCCGCAAGCTTGCCCGGACCCTGGTGCTTCACACGCGGCTTCAGTCCGGTGCTCAGCTTCGCGAGCAATTGAATGATCGTTTCGCGTCGGTCGGCATGCGGCAGATCAGTTCAGCGCAGACGGGTTTCGAGTATGACGACCTCATCCGGAAACTTCATCTGCAGGGCCGCAAGGAATTCGACCGCAAGAGCTTCGGTGAACTTGTCCGGGAACAGAAGCTGCTGGCCGGACCGCCGGAGCCGGAGAGGACCATCGTCGGCGTCCGTTCCTTCATGCACCCGATCGACAATCTATCGGCCCGCGTGCCGGACATGCTGGACCTGATCGGAGATTTCGACGGACGCTATCTGAAGGAGGGCAAGTCCTGGAATGGAGACCTTCTTCCGCGAGTGCGCGAGTTCATGGTCGGTGCCGCGCAACAGGGCGACCATATGCGCCTCGTGCTCGACGCCCATGTGTCGCTTGCGTTCGCCGTCGGATCGATCCTGAACGTGAAATCAGGAAAGTCGATCGAAATCGAGCAACGGACGGATGGCAAGCGCTTCTGGAAGCGCGACGATGTTCCCGTTGACCCCGAGTGGCCCGGAATCGTGGTCGAACGCGTGGAGATGGAAAACGACGGACCCGAACTCGCCGTCGCGATCGGCCTGACGCACGACATCGTGCCGATGGTGGAGGATTATTTGCAGTCGCGTCCCGACATAGGGGCATTGCTTGCGGTGAGCCTCGACAAGGGATCGGCGTCCGGGGAGAGCGTGAAGTCCGGCTCTCACGCGATGAAGCTTGCGGAGGCCGTGGCAGCGGCCGTGCGGAAGGAAAAGCGCGGCTCGACGTTGCATGTCTTCATCGCCGCGCCGAACGGATTCACATTCTTCCTCGGGCAACAGCAGCAGGCGCTTGGTCGAACGGTGGTTTACGAGTGGGACCACGACGGTCCGCGCGGCAGCGGCTATTCCGAAGGTATCGTCGTCGGATGACGGGTGGCCAGCCGATTCCGGCTATCTTTCGGTTCGTCCGAAAAACTGGGTGTAGGCATCGCCCGCGTCTTCCAGCTCGGCCTGGTACGCAGGAGATTTTCCGTCGAAGTGCAAGAGCGTGAGCTCGAAGTCGTAGCGGTCGGTACGCATGCACATCTCCACCACGCTCTCTGGGAACCAGACCCCTGCTGCCTGACGAACTCCGGTCAAGGCTTCGTCGCCCCCAACCTTTCGGACCGCGAGGCTGGAGGCGGGCATCTCGTACATTTCGTTGCGGGTGCGGATGTATCGCCCTGACTTCAGCGCGGCCTCACTCGGCTTGGCCCAATGGGCATAGCCTTCCGTGGACGAGATGACCATCGCCCTAGTCCTGGTGTAGCTCAGCCACCGAAGTGTCGCCGCGGTGAGGGAGACGCCATATCTTTGGGCGGCACGCCCCAGGCGTTCGAGATCAGCGAGTTCGTTGGCGGGAATAATGCGCCGAAAGTCGTCGAGCGGCATCAGAAGGGTTGCGGCGAACTCGTTCGCCTCCTTTTCGATGTCTTTCCCGGAGCCATGCTCGACCGCATCCTTCGAACAGTAGAAGCCGCCATCGAAGGCCGGGTCTTGATCGACAAGGTGTCTATGCACCATGAAGTGGCCGAACTCGTGCGCGACCGTGTAGGCACGTCGCCCGGGGCTCTGACGGCGATCATAAATGATGCCCCATCGCCGCGGTTTGGTTTCACCGGGAACCAGCGCCCCTTCGCAGCCATCCAGATCGTCGGCCACGATCCGTTCAATATACTCGCCGTGCGCCCCAGCCGTTTTCCGGGTGTACTCGAGCGCCAATGCTTCAACATCGACTGGGCCTCGGTCGAACCGGTCCTCGCCAAGAACCGCATTCAGCATCAAGGTGATGTCGTTTGCAGTGCGCCGCGGCGACTTTTTCATTCCTTCGCATCACTCCCAAGCAATTTCGCCATCGCTCTGATCTTTTCCCGCGTGGCTTGGGGCATGTTGCTGTATTCCCGGAAGAAGGCTTTGTCTTCGGCTGCTTCCAAGGTGGCCTCGCGCCCAATGAGATAGTCGATTGTAACATCGAGCACGCCGGCTATTTCTGATAATTTCTCAGCCGATGGTCGCGGGGGATTTTTGTTCTCTAGTTCCCAGATGTAACTCTTTGACGAGCCCGTTGCCGCAGCAAGGTCGTCCAGCGTCATCCCTTTTTTTGTCCGTAACTCTTTTATTCTTTTGCTGAAAATCGCGGTCGCCATCTCTCAGCCCTCATTGCGCAAGGTTCGGAGTAGGCGAATCCTAACTCCCTTCTTAGGCGACTTCAACCACCTGGACCTTAACGTGACCTTACGCCGCGCTGTTCCATCTGTAACTTTCAGACCGACATTTCAGATTTCGCCGGGATCTACGCTTAATCGTGATGGCGGAACCATATAGGTGCTTCTTACGGCAGGCGACGACGACCGGTATCATGGATTAGGCGTGATCGTCGGGCGGCCCAAAGCACGTCGGAGCTGTTTGAGGCGTGTATCGTCGCTCACTTTGGGAGTGCGTGCGAGCCGGTCGAGAATCTCCCCGGTATAATGTGGCCAGCGGCTAACATCGGTCGGCAACAATCGGAGCAGGACCTCGAGAAGGGCTTCGGGGTCGGTCTCAATAATCCCACGCTCGCCATCAGAATGGATGGTATAGGCATCAAAGTTATCGCACGGAACAAGCCGGCCGACGATCAGGCTCGACACGTCTGTGAACAGGTCCCCCGTCTTGAACAAGAAGGTGCTGAGGGCGCGCGATATCTCCGCCGACTTCAGTGCCTTCTGAAGCGGCCAGACCTCGCTGAAAAAGAGAACGACCTTTTCACCTGATACCGTCTTCCTCTGCAATCGCCGTCCGAGGTTCCACAGCACCTGAGTGCCGAATTCCGACCCTCCTTCGACAATGGTTTCTCGAAACTGAGCATTCGTGAATGGTGGCTTCTTCCGGTCCGACCATTCGACCCACGCGTATAGAATGATGTCTGCCAGGCTGTCGGTTATGGGCTTGCGCCGCGATCCCTCGATAACTTTCCGAACGATCGAGGTTCTCATTTTCGTGAGCAGTTCCGGTGGCGGCACCTTGTTGGCCCACAGAAAACCATCCCAAAACGCGTCGCCGTCGGCGTTTTCGGACTCCATGCTCGGCATGATCGTGGCCTCGGCCCATTTCGGATCGATCAGCCAGAAGAACACGAATTGGAACCCGGCGAAGACAAGTGCTTGCCGACGGAGGTCGCCAGGCATAGCCAAGAGGGTCTCCATCTTGGCTTTCCAGTCCAGGTCGAGCCCTGACTTTCGGCGCCTCCCCGAAAGGCTGGCGTCTTGGAGCAGGACTTGCGTCAGCTTTCCGACGGGCCTGTTCAGGCCGTCATCGGCCCAGTTCCGCTCGGAATATCTCTCGCCGCCGGCCGCCGGAAGCGCAACAGCAGCTTCTACCAACTTCAGCCACAGCGTTTCGAATTGATCTGGGAGCTCAGCCCTCAACCGTTTCGCGAGCCGCCTCATCCATTCTGTGACCGAATAAAGGATCTCCGCCAGTTCTCCAGCCGCCATCTCAGCAAGCCTCGCGCAGATCAGATGCAACAGCCTTGTGGGATCCCGCTCCCTCTTTTCCGATCGAAAGAAGGATCCCCATGCTTCCGCATGCATCCTGCCATTCCTTGCTTCGTATGCAAGTGCGGCCAGCGCTTTGACAGGGCGACGGTCAACCAGCCCGGAGAATGGATCGTGCTGGACATGCGTACGATAGTCGATGCCCTCTGCCGCCGCCGCCGTCGAGAGGATCTCGGCGATCGGAAGCGAAATGAGACTGTCGGGGTTATTTCGCGTTTCGATTGAGAAAACTCTCGGTTGTGTGTCCTCCACTGCGTCATCGACGTCGGGTAGCTGTCCACCAAGACGAGCCGCGAGATCGGCGATCATCCGGTCGACCTCGAACGAAAACTGCAATCCCTGAGCAGCCAGCCACCGCAGCCGCTCAACGAGTGCTCGATCGTTATATTCCGCGCTTCGGCTGGGATTGTCCCAGGGATAGCTGGTCGACGTTAGCTTTTGCTCCAGTCGAAGACGAGCGCTCTGCGAAAACTCGCCCCATCGAATCCCCAAGGCCATCATGAGGTCACGCTGGTGGAGGCTTCCCCAGAAAGCCTTGTCCGATAGCCCGACCAGGACGCCCGCCGCCTCGTCGGCCGACGTGATGCTTGGCTGCCCCGCCGCCCAGATGCGCAATCTGGCGAAAATGCCGTCGTCGTCGATCGGCCATCGGAGAAACTCGGCATGGGCGGCCGGCGGATCGATAGCGGCCAGGCGACTCATCGTCCTTTGCGTATCCAGGACCGGCCCCACAAGACCGTGGCCATTGGCGTCCAGAAGTTGCCCGGCATTCTCGTAGGTCGTTGGCAAGTAGATCCAGTCGCTGCTGCGCACCTCTTTCTCAAGCGATTTCGCATATTCTAGGTTTTCGCGGAGGCGCGCAACCGCACTGCCGAGCATCTCGGGCGGAATTTCCACCTCGATATGGTGCCTTGGATAGTCGATGCTTAAGCTGAAAGGGCGATCATCGTCGGATAGGCGCATCTTGAACGCTGCCTCTACCAGCAGGCGCGCGCGGCGGGTGCTTATGAGCTTTCGCACCATTTCATCGGACCATCCGACCGCATTCGCTTCTGCCGAGACGGCAAAGGCGACCTGATCGGGGTCTTCACGGCGGTCGTCCCAGGTCCTCAATAGATACCGCCATCCCCGGGCGATCTCGGCAGGAAAAGTGTCACCCTTGTCCCTTAGTTCCCAGGTCACGAGAGATTTTGCCCGTGGGTGAAGATCGGGCTGTTTTACGGCCCACGAAAAGGCTTCAGGCTGGTGCGCGACCTTCATCAGCCACACGGCGAGAAGATCGAGACGGCTTGGGAGCGGGTCCGCCGTGGCCGCGCCATGCCCGTGGAAGACACCCGATCGCCGCACCGGCACGGGAGCATCCGTCGGGTATAAATCGAAACCGTCCCAGCTGTTCTTCGGGACCTCTCGAGGTCGCATGATATAGGTGAATTCGTCTTCGCTGGGTTTAGGAGGCGGTGGCGGTGCATCGTCGTCGAGGCCGAACTGATCGAATGGATCGACACGCCCTTTCGAGAAGCTCGCGTCCGTCTCGGGCTGTCCGTAGCGCTCTTTTGGATCGATAACCCGAAGCCATGAGGCGGGAATTCCCCCGCCTGGGAGCTGTATCAGCCGACGGACCCCTTCTGTGGAGGAAAGGATGTGGGCGACCTGGCCACGTTCGTGCGGCGGCAGCGCCTCGGGACCGGCAACTGCTTTCTTGAGGACGCGGTCATGCCATCCATCGACGTCGTTGGCGCGCTGCGACCATGCTTCCAGGGTTGACCACAGAGCTTCGTGACCGTTGGACGGATCGTAGGCCATCGCATGGACGCCCTTGTTCTCCCAAAGGGAAGAGGCGACCGCGCTCTCGCCGGACTGAAAGGCGTACATTCGCCCATCCAGCGCGGATGCTCCTTTCAGAGCCTCGAGTAGATATTGTACGGGCGGGTCGTCGGCCGAATAACCGAGAAACACAATGCTGAAACGGGAGAGTAGCGACTGAATGAATCTCGCGGCCCAGCCGTCAGCAAGATAGGCGCGGCCGAAATCGCCGCTCGACAGTACAAATCCTTCCTCGTCCGAGCCGACATAGGCAGGATCGACCCGTCCGTGGAGATGGATCACCGCATTGAGCTCGGCCCGCTTCGGGTCAGGAAGATGTGCCGGACCGATTGATCTGAGATCCGGATTGCAGTCTTCGAACAGCCGATCGAAGTTGGTCGTAACCAAACGTACGGCGCCCGACTTCCGGCCGGCCAGATCGAGGACCAGTTCGTGGGCCGATAGATCAGCGGCGTTCTGCGGCTTCAGTGCCGCTGCGACGGCAGCATGGATATCTGGCGCGTCGAATTCCCGCTCAAGAAGAGAGAAAACCCTGTCCGTTGCAACGAAACTGCCGACGCCTTGGATGGGATCGAGTGTTGTCGCGAGTTCGAGTAGCTTCCTCGCCGGGCTGCCGCTTGCTGGTCCGAGTTGGTCCATGACCTTTCGAGCCAGTTGCGCGAAGTTCGAAAGCCCCGCCCGAGCCTGTGACACCCCTGCGCCGCAGAAAAAAACCACCTCGTTCCTGTCGCGGGCAAGCAGCAGGTCGTCAGGGATCATCGGGCCGTGGGCAGTGAATCTCATGCCGTAGATAAAGCAAGCGCGATCGCCCTTGTCGAGATTGTATCACGTCTATCAACTTCCTTTTAGAGTTGAGGATCGGCCGCCTGATTGCGGATTTCTGGTCAGTTCGGGTGCTATTGTTTTGAAGGAGGTGTGGGCCATCGGCTCGCTGCGAGCGGAGCGCACGCTATGCCGATGGCATGGAGTCGACCTTTCAGCCGTCTCCGCCGATCCCGGTGACGATCGCTTGTCCATAGGGCCCCATAGCACCCGATCATGAAGCCCGTAGCGCCACTTTTGCCTGCTTTCGTCCCACGACATCGCCGTCCGGGCGGATCGGGGGCTGACCGGTAGCGCAAGTGAACCCGTTTTCGCGTTCTAACTGGCTGGCGAACTCGCAGCCCTAATCAGCTTCGGCAGCCTTGTCGATCGACTTGGCATTACGACGCTTTTCGTCTCCCACGATCAGACTCTCCGCAGTTTCAGATCGTCGGTCGAAGCTGGCCGGTGGAAGCAGATGAGCTGGATATTGCGGTATGGTGCCACCGTGTTTAGATGTCATCTGCAATCACTGATAGATCGATTCCTGTGGCAAGATCCGCGTCCAAATCAGAAAACTCCCGGAAACAAAAGCGAAATGCTCCTAACAGCAAGCCGCGCGATAAGCGGCGCGTCGCGGGAGGGGCCGCGACAGGGGGCGGGGTCAATTTTCAGGCAGCGGTAACAGCCATCGCGTACGCCTATATGGTGCGCGGACGGCCACTCAAATGGCTCGACGGACTCCATGACGATATTCCTGTTTCGGTCGATGCAGAGACTGGTAAGGGCGGCGACGATATTCAGCTCGTCCTGAAAGGAGGCGGGCGATGCGATGTGCAGGTCAAGCGAGGGTTGCAGCGCGGCGACGATCTCTGGGACCCCTTGCTGGCGATGGGAAAGGCGATTACCGAAGGTAAGATCGGATTTGGGGTTCTCGCGGTTTCGACGAGCAGCAGCAGCACCATTCGCGAGGATTTAGCAAACGCCATTTTCAGGATAGGTGATGGCCGTACCGACGATCTTCCGGAAATCGCCGAGGCGTTCCTCGAAAAGCTCGACACTGCCGGTTTGGCTCGATCGGTCTGTAAGACTTTGCGCATCGTCACTCTCTCGGCAGCCACGCATGACGGAGCATCAATTGCTGCCGCACGCGCTGAACTGGGGCATGTCTGTCGAGCTTGGACGATCGATGCGGCCTGGAACACGTTGTATCGCGACGGAATCGAGTTGATCGACCGTCGCGGCCGACGCGAACTTTCGTCGCTCGTGCAGCTTCTCAAAGCGAATAACGTTGCATTGATCGATGACGTCGGATCGCCTGCCGGATTGCTCTCGACTTTGGCGGATTGGACAATCAGGACGAATGCGACTTTCTCGATTTTCGGAGTGAAGAAGCCGCTTCGGCTCAGTGAGGCGTGGATACCGCTGCACGCAATCGTTCGTGAAGAACGGGTAGTCCCTTCCGACCCGATGGCTGCCCTCCACGCATATCAGTCTTGGCACAGTCGCGAATATTCCCGCGATACTATAAGCATAGATCCTGAGACGCTCGGCCGGTTCATCAAACTCGCTGTTCTGGTGGCCGGGCCGGGCATGGGAAAAACGACGCTGTTGAGCAGGATCGCTCAGGCCTATGCGAAGGACGGCATCCCGGTTCTCAATGTCAGGCTCGCTTCAGTTGCCGCGCGCATGCAAAGCGGCGAGACCTTCGAGGAAGCAGTGTTTGCGCTTGGCTTGGCCGGCAGCACGATATCAGCCGAAGCTGCAAGAGGGGCTGATATCCGTAATTGGGTGCTCCTCTGTGACGGTCTTGACGAAACGGGAGCCGCCCAAGTGCAGATTGCATCCGCGGCAGAGCGTTTTGCTATGGGTCATCCGGAGTGCCGGGTCATCGTAACGACGCGGCCGGTCGGATACCACGCTAGCGATCTAGGCGCCTGGCGGCACTATGACATCGTGCCAATAGATCGCTCAGCCGCACATCAACACCTGACGCGACTCCTGCGCGAGATCGGAACCCAAGGATCGAGACCTCTTGATGACCCCGCGGACATCGCCAGAGCCGAGTTGGAAGAGGACGCTGTCGCGGCGACGATATTGCGCTCGCCGCTCCTTTTGTCCCTCGGCGCGTCGCTGATCGCGCGAGGCGGCTCGCTGGGCCTAAGTCGAAACCGGCTCTACGAACAGCTCTTTGAGCTCGTCGATGAAGCTCCGAACTCGAGGACACCCGAGCCGCCCGCGCAATCGCTCGTACTTCGTCGGTTTCTCGACATCCTCGGATGGCAGATCTCTTCCGACCCTATTGCATCGGCCAACACCGTTGTCGGTAACTGCGCGAAGATCCTTGAAGAAGAACTTGGAATGAAACCGCTCGCAGCTCAGGCGGAGGCACAGTCTTATTTGCGTTATTGGCAGGATGTAGGACTTATAGAGCGTGTCGGCCTGCAGGGGGCGGAGACCCTCACCTTTCTCCACAAGACGTTCGGTGAGTTCGCAGCAGCGCGCTTTCTAGTGGCGCTGCCCTTGGCTGAAAGAACGGCTACGTTGTCGTCGATCCGCAGTGAGGAGAACTGGGAGGAAGTGCTGAATTTTGCGGCAATGCGTGGTCTTGCCGGAGACGTCTGTACGCTACTCATGGAGGGCATTGCGTTTGATGGACCCGGAATTGCCTCGATAGTTCGATGCCTCGAGATTTGTGGTGAAGCAGACCTCGCACCAAGCGAGCAGGTCCGTCACGCGATCCTTGATTACGCGCTCGAGGTGATAATGTCGCCGCGCCGAGAGAGGGCGGCCGAAGTCGGTATCGCAATGGTTCCTCATGCGCAGCGCTTTCCTGACGAAGTGGCGGCACGCTGCGCGGACCTAACGTCTCATCCCCAATCTTGGACGCGTTTAGCTGCCTGGGCCGCCTTGGTCGCGGCTGGACGGCACCATCTCGAGATATCGCGTCTGCAGATGATCATTCGCGACGAAGCTTCGCTCGCCGAGTCTGGCATATGGTCGAGCCACAGTGGCCGCCTGGTGTTCGGGTCGGGCAAAGAGCGTGATCTGGCCCAGGCCTTCGTACTTGGCGGCGCGCGACTGTTGCTGGAACATTATCCAGGGCCGGCGACCGACGAGGCCATTGCTGCAGCATTGCGCACCGAAAGCCTGGGGAGCATGGGATTTCTCCAGCGAGCTTCGCGATTGCTGAAGGAGTTTGGAAAGCCCGCCAATGTTTGGCCGGAAGCGACCAAGAACTCCCTGGCCCGGCTCATTCCGTCGACCGACTTCCTGAACGCGCAGCGCAAAGCGTTTTCCGCACAACTTGATGCTATTGACGGTTGCGGGGGAACAGTAGAGGTCCAGTCGGCTGTAAAGTCCAAGCTGCTGAACCTGAGCGCGCTCTTTTATGTGACTAACTATATGAAACTTCCACTCAGCGACGTCTGGAATTGGCAGGAACCCTTCGATCCAGGCCCCGTCCGCGAGACGTTGCGCGCCGCAATCGAAGCGTCGGGCATTCCACGAGATATCCTCGAGCATGAGGTTCGGATCGCACGCAACGTCATCGTGGAAGGCGATGCATTTGTTCATCTTTTCCCACTCATCGCCGACGTAGATATGAGGCCTGTAGACTGGAAGCAGGCTTCAGCCTGCGAACCGGATCTCCAGAAAATCGAAGCTGCGCTCTATCATCGGTCCCCATGGGTAATCTGGATAGCCGCCACTCTCCTGGAGGCGCTTGCGGACAAGGCCACATTGCAGGACATAGCGCGACGGGCTATTGCCGGCGGACAGGGCGAGACGTTATGGGCGGCGGCGGGACTTGCCGTTGATCTGGACAAAGCGGAAATGGCTTCGGCCATCTACGACCGCCTGCGCGACGATCTGTCATACGGCTGCGGTCACCTGCTGCTCGCACTTCCCGACTTGGCGGCCCCCGTGGATGCCCGCCTGCTCGTAGCGCTCGAAGCCGCGTTTCTGCACGGCCTTCTTGAGACCGCGATGGCGGCAGGCAAATTGGCTGTGCGATATGCTTCACCCGACGTCCTGGACCTGCTCCCAATTCTTGACCGGGCTGCCGCGCATTGGAAGATCAAAGAGATGCCTTATCCGAAGAATGGTGGTGTTGTGCCGGACAGTCCGCGTGCGGCGATCGCCGAAGCGCGAGCCGCCATCCAGGCGCCGACCTACGAAAATCTAAAGACCTATCTGACGGACACGCGTTCGGATATGCGTGAGCTTGGTTCTAAAACCTTGGTCACCTGCCTTTCCGGACAGCCCCAATTGGCGTTAACCTTTCTCGCGGACATCGAGGAGGGAGCACTGTCTGCGGATATTCTCGACAAGGCGTTGACGAGCGGTGTCGCCTGGAAGGCAGAACCCATCGCAAAGGTGAACGGCTTTCTGAATTCCTCCACAAAGGCGCTACGGTTTGCGGCTATGGCCGTCTTGCGGCAGGAATACTGCCAGCCGGACTTCATTCGAAGTGAAGCAACACGGATGACAGAGGATCCTGATCGGCAGATCAAGGAGCGGGCCTACCGCATTCTCGATCTGTTGCAAGTCTGAGACCCCGGTGCATTTGTGCCACTCGGATCTTTATTGTCGGTCGAGGACATTATCGTGGATATTCAGCGTCTTGGTTTTATACACAACGGGCCGCAGGTTCGAATCCCTTCAAGACCTTACTATGTTCTGGCAACAGCGATGTTGTGCAAAGCCATTGAGCGAACTCGTCTCTACGTTTCTGGCGGACAATCCAGGACCAGAAGCGGCAATAAAAGTAGAACATCTTGGTTTGGCGCATTGCTATTCATCTGGAAGGCGCACCCTACCGTTCAGTGTTTGAGACGTGGTTAAGTGCGATAATCCATTTGCCGTTACGCTTGCGCATTAGGCGGGTGTTCACGCCGGACTGGTTTCCGACGGCGCGTACCAGCTTGTAATCGCTGATCAGTTGCGCTGCATCCGGTGCCAGCATTTCGATCCGGATATTGGAGAAGGCAAGCTCGCCCTGTGAGCCGGGGGACCCGCCATAATCGTCGATATAGTGGTCCAGCGTTGCCTGCCAGTCCTTCTGGATCTTGCCTCGCGAGACGAAGATCACGTCAGGATTTGCGAACCCAGCCATGTATCCGTGGAAATCCCCGCGGTTCCAGGCGGCCTGCATCTCTGCGATGACATTGCGAATGGCGTCTTTTTCGATCGTATCGGACATCGATATGCTTTCTTCAAAGGTGACTTTTGGCGGCGGCTTCGTCTTCCTGTCGCTGGCGCTTGAGAAGGACTTCCTGGGCCGCGGAAACGAGGTGGCGGCGCAACGCGTTTTCTGCGGCTTTCGGGTCCTGATCGAGAATGGCGTCAACGATCTGCTGATGCTCGCGGCAGGAACGCTTCAGGCGACCCTTGTCCTTCAGCTGATATTTGCGGAAAGGTGCAAGCTTCAGCCTCAGGGTCTGCGCGGCCGAGATGAGATCGCTGTTGTGGCTGCCCTGGAAGAGCAGGCTGTGAAACCGTGTGTTGATCTCGTTATAGGCTTCGTGATCGCCCTCGTCGGCCAACGCATTCATGTCCCGATGCATGTTTTCGAGCTCCGCTCGCTCGCTCATCGTCATCCGGTGTGAGGAAAGCCGGCCACAAGTTGCCTCAAGTTCCGCCATCGCTTCGAACATCTCGTCGATACGCTGCGCCGAAATCTGGATGACGACGACGCCCTTGTAAGGCTCACGTTCGGCAAGACCGCGGCCGCAAAGAATGTGCAATGCCTCGCGAACCGGCGTCCGCGAAACGCCGAACTGCGCCGCGATCGATGTTCCATCGAGACGTGAACCCGCCGGGATGTCGCCATTGATCACAGCTTCCTCCAGCTGTTCTGCAACGAAATCACTTCGACTTTTCTTGGCGTTAGCCGGAGTTTCCAGCATCAGGCATCCCCCTTTGCCCATTTCGGGCTGTCTGCTTGTATCGTTTTGATCGCCCAATCGGCAAGATATTACACAATCCCCTTGCAATGTCGGCAACAAATATACAGTATGTCCACAGAGAGGGGCTGTCGCATGCGATGCGGCACTTAACATTTAGATTTGTATATAATCCAGCACCAACATGCGGTCCCGCCGGTAACCTCTGCGAAGAGGCTGAAAGATGGGACGCACGCGGCTGGCCGGGGAATTGCCATGACCTTCACAACACGACCGGAACTCAGGGGCACGTTCGGAGCAGTGTCATCGACCCACTGGCTCGCCTCAACAGTCGGCATGTCCATGCTGGAAAAAGGCCATACGGCCTTTGACGCCGCGGTTGCGACCGGCTTTGTCCTTCAGGTTGTCGAACCCCATCTCAACGGCCCTGCGGGCGAAGTGCCGATCATTGTCACACCTGCCGGCGCAACGGCCCCGACTGTGATTTCCGGTCAGGGGCCTTCCCCGTCCAGTGCCACGATGAAGTACTTCAAGGAACTTGGCCTCGATATTATTCCGGGAACCGGGCTGCTTGCGGCCTGCGTACCGGGCGCATTCGGCGCATGGCTGACCCTGTTGCGCGACTACGGCACGGCTGAACTGGAAGACGTGCTGGCCCCGGCGATCTATTATGCACGGACCGGCCATCCGCTGGTGCCGCGTATTGCCAACACGATCGCCTCCATGCGCCAGCTGTTCGAAACGCATTGGCCGAGCTCGGCGGAAGTTTACCTGCCTGGCGGTGTGGCGCCGCAATCCGGCAAGCTTTTCCGCAATCCACTGATTGCAGACCTCTACCAGAAGATCATCGACCAGACGAAATCGGCCAAGACTCGCGAAGCGCGGATCGATGCTGCGCTTGATTTCTGGTATCGCGGCCCGGTCGCCGAACGGATTGAGGAATTCTGCGCAACGGAAGAAGTCTGGGATGTGTCCGGCCGTCGCCACAAGGGTCTGATCACAGCCCAGGACATGGCCGATTACAAGCCGCTGATCGAAAAGCCGGTTTCCACCACCTATGGCGATTGCGAGGTCTTCAAGTGCGGGCCGTGGTCGCAGGGCCCGGTTCTTCTGCAGATGCTGAACATCCTCAAGGGCACGGACATCGCCGATCTCGACCCGATGAGTGCCGATTTCGTGCATCTCGTCGTCGAGACCACCAAGCTTGCGATGGCTGACCGCGATTCCTGGTATGGCGACAGTACCGACGTGCCGATGGGGGCGCTCTTGTCTTCCGACTATGCCGAAACCCGCCGGGCTCTGATCACCAACACGGCCTCGATGGAAGTGCGCCCCGGTACGCCGGACGGCCGCAATCCCAATATGCCGCCGCTGCGCACAGTCGGCACGATTCATCAACCCGGCCTTGGCGGCGGAGAGCCGACAGTCGCCCGTGAACCCAAGCTGCCGAACGACAGGTATGGCGAACCGGCGCTCACATTAGAGGGCGCACAGCGCGGCGATACGGTGCAGGTCAGCGCCGTCGACCGCTGGGGGAATATGGTTTCAGCAACGCCTTCCGGTGGATGGTTCCAGTCGAGCCCGGTCATCCCGGGCCTCGGCTTCAGCCTCACCACCCGCGGCCAGATGTTCTGGCTCGAAGAAGGTCTAAATTCGTCACTCATGCCGTCGAAGCGTCCGCGCACAACGCTAACCCCGTCCACCGTCTTCCGCAACGGCCAGCCCTACATGGCCTTCGGTACGCCGGGAGGCGACCAGCAGGACCAGTGGCAGCTCATTATGCTGATGTACCATATCCATCACGGCATGAACCTGCAGGAGGCGATCGACGCGCCGTCCTTCCACACCGACCACCTGCCGTCTTCGTTCTGGCCGCGTGAGATCAGTCATGGCGCGATCACGCTGGAATCCCGCTTCCCGGAGGCAGTGCGCGAAGATCTCGCGGCCCGTGGTCACAGGATTACCGTTGCCGATGCCTGGTCCGAGGGCCGTCTTGCAGCCGTCGCACGGGAAATGGATGGCGACGTTCAGCTGATCAAGGCTGGTTCCAACCCGCGCGGCGTCCAGGGTTACGCGGTCGCACGCTAGGCCGAAACAAAGAGTTCTAAACAAGAGAGGGAATTCGATGAAACCACTTTACCTCGCACTCGTAGCCGGCCTGGCGCTTGGCGGCCTGGCCTCCGCCACGGCACCTGCCGCTGCCCAATCCGTTCTGAAGATCGGCCTGCAGGACGATCCGGATACGCTGGATCCGTCGACCAACTGGAGCTTCGTCGGTCGCCACGTTCTTCAGTCGCTTTGCGATAAGATCGTCGATATCGATGAAAACGGCAAGATCATCCCGATGCTTGCCGTAAGCTGGGAATGGAGCGCCGACAGCAAGACGCTGACCCTGAAGCTTCGTGACGACGCCGTTTTCCATGACGGCACCAAGGTCGATGCCGCCGCGATCAAGTACAATCTCGAGCGGGCCCTCAACGCAAAATTCTCTCGCCGCAAGCCGGAAATCAGCGCGATCAACACGGTTGACGTCGTAGACCCGACCACGGTTCAGATCAATCTGAAGTCGCCGTCCGTTCCGCTGCTCGCGGCCCTCAGCGACCGCGCCGGCATGATCATCAGCCCGACGGCAGGTGAAAAGCTCGGCGAGAAGTTCACCGATGCTCCGGTCTGCTCCGGCCCGTACAAGTTCGTCGAGCGCGTCGTTCAGGACCGCATCGTCCTTGAAAAGTTCCCGCAATATTACAACGCCGAGAAGTATAGCTTCGACCGCCTGATCTATCGCGGCATGCCGGATTCCAACGTCCGTCTGCTGAACCTGCGTTCCGGCCAGCTTGACCTGATCGAGCGTCTCGCGGCAACGGACGTCGAAGCCGTCAAGAAGGACAAGGCGCTGGCCGTCGATCCGGTCGTCGGCCTCGGCTACTATGGCATCACTTTCAGTATCGGCGGAGAAGGCGCAAACCTCGACGCCGGCAAGAAGGCCGCAATCCGCGAAGCCTTCAGCCTCGCGATCGACCGCGAAGCGATCAGCAATGTCGTCTTCGACGGCCAGGCATCGATCGGCAACCAGCCGTTCCCTCCGTCGAGTCCCTTCTACGACAAGAAGTTCCCGGTTCCGGCCCGTGACATCGAAGCCGCCAAGAGGAAGATGGCGGAAGCCGGCGTGAAGTCCGTCGATCTCGAACTCCTCGTTCCGACCGACGCCGAGCGCCAGCAGGTCGCGACTCTGATCCAGGCCATGGTTCAGGAAATCGGCATCAATGTTTCGATCAAGCCGACCGAGCTGATGACGCTGCTCGACATCGCCCGCCAGGGCAAGTTTCAGTCCCACCTCGTCGGCTGGAGCGGTCGTGTCGACCCTGACCTGAACATCACTCCGATGCTCTCCTGCGGTGCGCCGACCAACGATGCGCATTACTGCAACAAGGAACTCGACGCGACGCTCGAAAAGGCTCGTTCGATCGGCGACGTGGAAGCTCGCAAGGCCGAATACAGCAAGGCCGTCGCAATCCTCCAAAAGGACCTGCCGATCGTCTACCTGTACCACTCGCAGTGGATCTTCGCCCACAACTCCAACATCGTTGGCATGAAGCCCGCTCCGGATGGCATCATCCGTCTGGCTGGCGTCAGCCGTAAATAATACCCAAGCTGACACAAAAGCTTCGATGAGCACGTCTCAACATACACTTGAAAACCAGTCAGCCCGATCTGTTCGGGCTGACGACGCACGTGCGTCGGTGCTGGACGTCAATAACCTGCGCGTCGTCTTTGAGGGCGATATGCGTACGGTCACCGCCGTGGACGGAGTCAGCTTTTCGGTCGGGAAGGGCCGCACCCTCGCGATCGTCGGTGAGTCGGGTAGCGGTAAGAGCGTTACCTCGCTTGCCATCATGCGGCTTCTGCCCGAACACAGTGCCCGCATTTCCGGCAGCGTCAATTTCGACGGACGGCAATTGCTCGAGGAAACGAAGAGCGGCATGCGCAGCCTTCGCGGCAACCGGCTGGCGATGATCTTCCAGGAGCCGATGACCTCGCTCAATCCGTCCTATACGGTTGGTGAACAGATCAACGAAGTCATTCTGCGGCACCGGCAGATGTCGAAGAAGGAAGCGACCGAACGCGCCATCGCCATGCTGAAGTTGGTGCGCATCCCCTCGCCCGAGACCCGTTACCACCAATATCCGCACAATCTTTCCGGCGGCATGCGCCAGCGCGTGATGATCGCCATGGCGCTTGCCTGCGATCCGGAACTGCTGATCGCCGACGAACCGACCACCGCGCTGGATGTGACGATCCAGGCGCAGGTGCTGGAACTGATGCGCGAACTGCAGCAGGAGACCGGCACGGCCATCATCCTCATCACCCACGATCTCGGCGTGGTCGCAGAATCCTGCGACGACGTGATCGTCATGTATGCGGGCCAAGTGGTTGAACAGTGTTCCGTCGAGGAACTGTTTACCTTCCCGCAGCACCCTTACACAGTCGGTCTGCTCGGCTCGCTGCCGCGTCTCGATGAGAAGCGCGAACAACTCGTCGCCATAACCGGCACGGTGCCGGACATGGCCAATCCGCCGTCAGGCTGTCGCTTCCAGTCGCGCTGTCCGTTCCGCATCGAAAAATGCGCTGAAATGCCCGAACTGATCGAAGTCTCCGCCGGTCATTTCAGCCGCTGCTGGCGTGCGCCCATGCAGGACCTCGTCCCATGACCCAGACTACCACAACTCCCATTATCGAAGCCCGCGGGCTCGGCCGGAAATTCGTGGTCAAGCGCACCGTGTTCGGCCGCCCGCTGGCATCAGTCGGCGCCGTCGAAGATGTCACCCTGAGGCTGATGCCGGGCGAAACGCTCGCGATCGTCGGCGAATCCGGCTGCGGCAAGTCCACGCTCGGCCGCCTGCTGATGCGGCTGATTAGACCGAGCGCCGGTGAAGTTTTCATCGATGGCCAGAATGTCACCAATCTCAGCCATGCGGCGATGCGTAAACAGCGGCGGCATGTCCAGTTGATCTTCCAGGACCCCTATGCGTCGCTCAATCCGCGCATGACGATCGCTCAAACGATCGCCGAACCGCTGATGCTGCACAATATCGTTCCAACGGGCCAACGCGCCAGGCGCGTCGCCGAACTCCTCGAAATGGTCGGCCTTCGCCCGGAACAGGCAAGCCGTTATCCGCACGAATTCTCCGGTGGCCAGCGCCAGCGTGTGGTCATTGCACGAGCGCTTGCTTCCGAGCCGAGGGCGATCATCTGCGACGAAGCGGTTTCCGCTCTCGACGTCTCGATCCAGGCGCAGGTGCTCAACCTCCTGAAGGATCTGCAGAAGCGCCTCGGCCTCGCCTTCGTCTTCATCTCGCACGATCTGGGCGTCGTAAAACACATCGCCGACCGTGTCGCCGTCATGTATCTCGGCAATGTCGTCGAGATGGGCACCGCCGACGAAATCTTCGCGGTGCCCCGCCATCCCTATACGCGGGCTCTGCTATCGGCCATTCCAGTCGCCGCTCCGCCGAGTCACCAGCGCGCAAAGGCCGCCCGCCTGCGTGGCGACTTACCGAGCCCGCTTTCGCCGCCGGAAGGTTGCCGCCTGCATACCCGCTGTCCGTACGTGCGGCCGGAATGCAAGACCGTCAGCATGAAGCTCGACGTGGAGCCGAACGGCCATGCGAATGCCTGCGCCTTCTGGCGCGAACTACCGGCGCAGGATGCCGCTGAAGTCGCCCGCGAGCCGCGTAATCCTAAGCTCGAAGAACTGTTCGCGGCGTTTGAAGCCATGGCCAAGCGGCCGGCCCAGACCGTGACAGGAGGCTAACCCATGTCATCGCTTCTCGCACGCCGCCTTCTGCAGCTTATCCCGACCGTCGTTCTGCTGTCGCTGATCATCTTTTCGCTGCAGCATCTTCTGCCGGGCGACCCGGCGCTGGTACTGGCCGGCGAGAATCCGGATGAGGCAACGCTTGCCGCCATCCGCGCCCAGTACCATCTCGATCAGCCGTTGATCGTTCAATATCTCTACTGGGTAAAGGGCGTATTCGTCGGCGATCTTGGCGAATCCATGCGCCACAACCGTCCGGTCCTCGAACTGATCCTGCTGAAGCTGCCGGTTACCCTGCAGCTTGCCGTCATGGGCATCATCGTGGCGCTCGTACTCGGCATTGCCGGCGGCGTCATTTCGGCGCTTCGCCAGAACACGCCGGTCGACTATGCGACCAACGTCGTGTCGCTCGCCGGTATTTCGCTGCCAAACTTCTGGCTCGGCATCATGCTCATCATGTTCTTCTCGGTAAACCTCGGCTGGCTGCCGGCGTCGGGCTTCGTCAGCCCCTGGGAAGATCTGAAAATGAACCTGTCGACAACGATCATGCCGGCCTTCGTGCTGGGCACCGGTATCGCTGGCGTCATCATGCGCCACACCCGTGGTGCCATGCTGCAGGCGCTGGAAAGCGATTACGTCCGCACCGCCCGCGCTAAGGGCCTCAGCGAATGGGTCGTCGTGTTCAAACATGCGATGCGCAATGCGCTGACGCCGATCATCACGCTCGGCGCGCTGGAATTCGGCGCGCTGCTCTCCGGTGCGGTGCTGACCGAACAGATTTTTACGATCCCCGGCTTCGGCAAGCTGATCGTCGATGCGGTCTTCACCCGCGACTATCCCGTGGTGCAGGGCGTCGTGCTCGTGACTTCGCTGTTCTACATCATCCTCAACCTTCTGGCTGATATCGGATACATCCTCGTCAACCCAAGACTGAGAAGCTGACCGTGCTGACGATCTCGGAAACCAAATCTGTTGCCACTCCCAGGGGAAACCCCGTCACGCACTTCTTCCGCGGCCGCCTGTGGCGGCGGCTGTCGAAACGAAAGAGCGCGCTTCTTGGCCTCGCGGTCGTGCTGCTCATGGTGTTCGTCGCCGTCTTCGCGCCGTTGCTGGCCCCATACGATCCGGCTGCCCAGAGCTGGACACTGGTCCGCAAAGCCCCGTCCATGGCGCATTGGTTCGGCACGGACGAAGCCGGCCGCGACATGCTTTCGCGCATCATCTGGGGCGCGCGCGCCTCGCTGATGGCCGGCCTTACCTCGGTTGCGATCGCGATGGCAATCGGCGTTCCGCTCGGCCTTGCCGCCGGTTTCCTCGGCGGCATCATTGACGGTTTCATCAGCCGTTTTACCGACGCCATGCTCGCCTGCCCGTTCCTGATCCTGGCGATCGCCTTCGCGGCCTTCCTCGGCCCGAGCCTGACGAATGCCATGCTTGCAATCGGCATCACCGCCACGCCGCTCTTCATCCGCCTGACCCGCGGTCAGGTTCTGTCGATCAAGGCGGAGGAATATATCGAGGCTGCGAGCGCCGTGGGCAATCCGCAATGGCGCATTGCAGTGCGCCACATCCTGCCGAACATCCTGCCGCAGTTGATGGTGCAGGCGACACTGACGATCGCATCCGCGATCATCGCAGAAGCCAGTATGTCCTTCCTAGGCCTCGGCCTCCAGCCGCCGGCCCCGTCCTGGGGTTCGATGCTGAACTCGGCGCAACGCTTCCTCAGCAATGCGCCCTGGATGGCGCTCTGGCCCGGCATGGCGATTTTCATGACCGTGCTGTCGTTCAACCTTCTGGGCGACGGTCTGCGCGACGCGTTGGACCCGCGGTCTCGATAGAGGACTATCGACATCTTCATTCCAGAAACATCGATGTCTATCCGCTGAAGGGTCGCATGGACAAGCAGGATATGGAATGGGGACGGTGCCCGATAGGACGATCGGTCAGCGTACGATCGCGTAGCTCTGGGCGTGGCGAGGCGTCGCCGCGCCGTAGAGCAGACCGTTTCGTCTTTCGACGGCACAGACGCGGCCGAGAGCCCAGCTCTCCTGGACGGAGAGCTTGTGGCCTCGCTCGCGCAGCGTATCAAGAACAGACGCGTCATACCGGTCTTCGATGAGAAGACGGCCGAGTTCGTATTCTCGTGGATAGAAGGATCCCGGCCAGTGCTTGCTGTGGAACATGGGAGCGTCGATCGCGCGTTGCAGGCCGTGTCCGTGCAGGACATGCCGCAGGAATACCGTCAACGGCCATTGATCCTGCTGGTCGCCGCCCGGTGTCCCGATCGCAAGGAAACTTTCTCCGTCTCTGGTCACCAATGTGGGGGTGAGGGTGGTGCGGGGGCGGGTTCCGGGCCGCAGCGTCGAAGGTAGGCCGTCATCCAGCCAGAACATCTGGGCTCGGGTGGAGATCGGAAAGCCAAGCCCTGGCACGACGGGCGAGCTCTGCAGCCAGCCGCCGCTCGGTGTCGCCGAGACCATGTTGCCGAAACGGTCGACGATATCGAGATGGACGGTGTCGCCCTCGATCTCGGGCACAGCGGCGAACGTGACCTCGCCGCCGCCCGGCCCCTGCGGAACCTCGCTGCCGGCGCGGGCTGCGATCCGCTCCAGCCTTTCCGCCGCCCCGGAAAGATGGCTGGCGGCCAGCCGCTGCGAAGCCTCGGAACCAACCAGTTTGGCCCGCTCCCGGGCGTAGTCGTCGGAAAGCAGGGTTTGAACCGGGATGTCTGAACTGTTCGGATCACCGTAAAACGCCTCGCGATCGGCAAAGCAGAGTTTGGCGCTTTCGACGACCGTGTGGATGAAGTCGGCGCCGTATGGGTCGAGACTGCCGATGTCGAGCTGCGACAGCAGTGCTAGCTGCTGCAAGAAGACCGGTCCTTGTCCCCACGGGCCGGTCTTATGGACCGTCAACCCATGAAAATCGCGGGACACGGTCCTTTCCTTCGTCGCCGACCAGCGGGCAAGGTCATCGCCGCGAAGCAGACCACCATTGCGGCGGCCCGTCGTGTCGAACAGTTCCGCTGACCGGTAGAAGCGGTCGATAGCTTCCGCGACGAAGCCGCGATAAAAAGCCGTTCTCGCGGCTTCGATTTGGTCAATACGATCACCGCCCGCTGCCTTTGCCTCGTCGAGAATGCGCCGGTATGTCGCGGCGATGGCCGGTGTGCGCATCAGGGCGGCGGGTTTCGGTACTCGGTCATGCGGCAGCCAGACCTCGGCCGAGGTCGGCCATTCGTTGCGGAACAGATCCTCGACCGGAATGATCGACGCGATCGCCCGCGGCAGCAGCGGGAAGCCGTTTTCCGCGTAATCGATGGCATAGGAGAAGATATCTTCGAGCCGCAGAGTGCCGTAATCGCGCAGCAATAGCATCCAGGCATCGAAGGCGCCGGGAACGACGGCCGGCAGAAGTCCCGTGCCGGGCACCATGTCGAGGCCGAGCGAGCGGAAAGCCTCCAGGCTGGCCAGAGCTGGAGACACGCCCTGACCGCAGATGACGACCGGTTCGTCCTCGCCCGCGCTCTTGAGAATGATCGGGACTTCGCCGCCGGGCCCGTTCAGATGCGGTTCGACGATCTGAAGGGTAAAGCCGCAGGCGGCAGCCGCGTCGAACGCATTGCCGCCGCGCTCCAGCACCGACATGCCGACGGACGTACCCAGCCAATGGGTGGAACTGACCGCGCCAAAAGTGCCGCTGAGTTCGGGGCGTGTGATAAAAGGTGCCATATCCGACTGCCTATCTCTGGACGAGTTGCTTGGCGCCGACCAACCGTTCGGCCAACACAAGCACGAAGAGGATGATGAGGACTTGCAATGCCGAGGCCGCGGCGACGACGAGTTGGTTGCCCTGGAATTGCAGGTAGCTGAATATTTCGATCGGCAGTGTCACGATGCCCGGCCCCGTCAGGAACAGCGCGGTGTTCAGTTCCCCGAAGGAGACGACGAAGGCGAACAGCCAGCCAGAGAGAACTCCTGGCCAGATGATCGGTAGGGTGATCAGCATGAATGAACGCACTGGTCCGGCGCCCAGACTCTGGCCTGCTTCTTCCAGCGTTGTGTCGAAGCTTTGCAGCGAGGTCAGCACGGCTCGGAAGGCGTAAGGCAGGCAGACGACCACATGCGCGATGAAAAGGCCCGGCAACACGCTCATGTTGACCGTTTTGTAGAGCAGCAACAGCGCAAGCCCGAGGATAAGCGCTGGAAACACCAGCGGCGCCATGATGAGCATCTGCAGGAAGGTCGAAAGGCCGTTCCGGTTGCGAGAGACATAGATGGCGCCCAGAAGTCCGAGCAGGGCGGAAGCACAGGCCGAGGTGAGCGCCAGAACGATGCTGAGCATGAAGGCGTTGCGCATTTCGGCTATTCCGAAGAATTCGACGAACCAGCGCAGCGAGAAGCCGGGTGGCGGAAAGACAAGCGCATCGCCCGAGCTGAACGACACGATCAGCACGACAAGGATCGGCCCCATGATCAGGGTAAGCGCGATGCCGACGATAAGGCGGAGGAAGACGGGTCCCATGGTTCAGTCCTTCCCCTGTACGCGATTAGGTCGAACGACGAGCTGAATGATGACCGCAATAATCAGGGCGATGATCAGCAGCGCAAAAGAGAGAGCCGCAGCGCGGGGCCACCGGAAGGTGGTGACGCTGTCGAATACCAGGCTTACCAACAGCTTGTAGCGTGGCCCGCCGAGGAGCGCGATGGTCACGTAGGCGCTCAGCGTCAGGAAGGTGACAAGCATAAGGCCGGATGCGATGCCTGGGCTGGAAAGCGGCAGGGTAACGCGCAGGAAAGCACGCCACGGGCTGGCGCCGAGCGAATAGGCGGCTTCGGTATATCGCGTGTCTATGGTGGTCAGCGAGTTGGTGAGCGAGACGATCATGAAGGGCAGAAGGATCGTCAGCAGTCCGAGCGTTACCGCCTCGAAGGAATAGAGATATTGCACCGGCCGTTCGATGAGGCCAACGCCTGTCAGCGTGCTGCTGACCAAACCGCGCCGTCCCAGGATCGCGACCCAGCCATAGGCCCGGACCACGTTGCTGACCATCAGCGGTACCATCATCACCATCAGCATGATCATGCGCCCTCGGGCGGACAACCGGGCTGCATAGAAAGCGACGGGATAGCCGATCAGCAGGCAGAGGGTGAGGACGATGGCCGTAGACAGCAATGTCCGCCGGATGATCAGCAGGTAGAAGGAGTCGGTGAAGATTTCGGCATAGTTGATCAGCGTCGGCTCGAGATCAAAGAGCGACGTTCCCGAATTCGTCATGAAGCTGACGAACAGCAGGTAGCAAAGCGGCACAACGAAAAACAGGCCGAGGATCACCAACGGTGGCAAGGCGACAGCGTAGAGCAGAGATGATGCGGGAAGGACCCTGTTCATGTCGGATCCTCCAGTGCGACGGCGCTTGCCGTTTCCCATGACAGCCCCACGGAGGTGCCGGTCTCTATATCGGCTGGCGTCGCGGCGGTGTTCTGCAGTACCGCGTTGAGGGCTATTCCTCCCATATCGAGGTAAAGGAAGGTCTGGGCGCCTCGATAGATGACGTCCTTCACCACCGCCCGAATGCCGCTTTGCGGATCGAGCACGATCTTCTCCGGCCGCAAGGCGAAGCGCAGCTTCCCCTTGCTGACGGGCGTGCCGGAAACCTGAACGAGATTACCGGCGACGTCCACGACAGCACGAACTCCTTCGCGGCCCCGCACATGTCCTTCGAGAATGTTGCTCGCGCCGAGAAAAGTCGCGACGAATTCGGTGCGCGGCCGATCGTAAATGTCTTTCGGTGTGCCGGCCTGCTGGATGCGGCCGTGGTTCATCACCGCCACCCGGTCGGACATGGTCAGCGCCTCTTCCTGATCGTGGGTGACGAAGACCGTGGTCATGCCGAGGCGGTGTTGCAACTGGCGGATTTCCACCTGCATCTGCTCGCGAAGCATCTTGTCCAGCGCGCTCAGGGGTTCATCGAGCAGCAGTACGTCCGGCTCGAACACGACGGCACGAGCAAGCGCGACGCGTTGTTGCTGGCCGCCGGAAAGCTGGCGCGGGTAGCGGTCCGCAAACTTTCCAAGTGCCACGAGGTCGAGAACGGCGGCAACCTTCTGGCGGACGACATCCTTTCCGATGCCGCGCATCTGCAGACCGAATGCCACGTTTTCGGTGACGCTCAGATGCGGAAAAAGCGCGAAATTCTGAAAGACCATGCCGAAGCTTCGCTTGTAGGCCGGTATGCCCGTCACATCCTTTCCGCGAATATATACCTGTCCCCGGGTCGGCTGCTCGAAACCGGCGATGAGGCGGAGGGTTGTTGTCTTGCCGCATCCGCTCGGCCCGAGCAGCGCAAACAGCGTCCCACGCTCGATCTCGAGGTCCAGGGAGTGCAGAGCGGTCGCGGTTTCAAACGACTTTTCGACCGAGACGAAGCGTACATCGGATGCGCCGGCCGAGGTGGTGCTATCGGTTTTCATGGGATGTCTCCAGGGCATTGTCGCACCGCATGATACGCAGTCCTGCGGCGCAGAGCCTGATCGGCATTTCGGTCAACACCAGGGTTTCGGTAGGCTTCGACGGGGCTTCGAGCGAGGGGAGGGATGCCTGCAGGACGCCGACAAGGCCATCGACCAGCCGGATGTCGACGAGGCCTGCGGCACATTCAGTCCGGATGCCCGCCAGCACGTCTTGCCATTCCTGCTTCAGCCTTCCGAATTCGGCGGAGAGGAGGTGGTGCATTGCCTCGGTCTCGGAGCACGCCAGGGCCTCCAGCCTGACAAACGAGGCGATCATGGCCGCGTCCAATTCGTTGAGCAGCTGCAGGAGTTCGTGCGGCGAGACCTTCTCCATTTCAGAGATGGCGCCATCGCCTCGCCTTTCGAACAAACCGAGATAGACAAGCGCATTATAGATCAGTCTGAAACCCGCGCAGTCTTCTTTCATGAAGAAGCGTAGCGTCTCGTCCATGACTTTGAAGCCGCGAATGGGAAGAAACCGCCGAACGTAGGCTTCAAGCACGATGCCCTTACGCAGGAACTCGCCCATTTCCGGGTGCGGCGAAAAGATGATCACCTTGCCGCGTCCGAGATTGGCGGAAAGAACGGCGGGCGTGTTTTTCATCTCGCGATCGAAGAGTGACGGTGCAAGCGGGTTGTCGATGAACAGCCGGCTTTCAGAAATGAAATTGCGGAAGTGCCCGAGCGAGACTGCAGCGCGAACCGAATTCGAATATACCGGTCCGTGATAGTATGGCAGTTCGATCGCCTCCGGCAGGCCGCGTCCAAGAACCGGGTCGCTGACCGAAATGCCCAGCACCGCTGCTCCGGTTGAAAGATATTCCTGCGTATAATTCGGGGTCGCGTCGATCGCGCGCAGCCAGCCCGGCCGCCCGTCCGAGGCATAGAAGCCGCCGCCACAGGAACCCATGAACGCGCCGCCCGCGGAGATGAAAGCGTGGATTGCCGCGTCGATGCCGGCGAGGTTTTCGGCGCGATCCAGGCCCCAGGTAGCGAAGCCGCCGGGCATGACGAGCAGATCGTAATCCGAAAGCGCCCCGGCCACGATCTGCCGGCCGTCGATTGGCGAGAAGGTCAGCCCCAGGCTGAGCAGGGAATGGGCATAATAGGCCCAGTAGGGATAGCCGACGGCCTCGCCCGCGTAGATTGCGATGCGCGGAGGCGTACTTGTCTCAGGCAGACCTTCGGCAGCTTCGCCGGTCAGGCCAAGTCTCGCAGCGGCTTCAGCGAGTTGCCCGTCGACCACGAATCCTTCGGCACCGTCGGCCGCGGGGAATTGATATGCGCGGCATCGATTGAGGAACGTCAGAGGAATGCCGGTGAACGCTCCGCGGTCAGCCAGCTTGAAAATCGTCATGAGATTGGGATTCCTGCCATTTGGTGCGGCGGCCATAAGGCCGCCGTCCATTGTCTTCAACCGCCCGAAACGACGCGGTTCCAGCGGTCAGTCCATTGGCCGCGGTTGGCGGACATGAATTCCTGATCTAGGTCGACGATACGCGCCGCCTCTTCCGGCGAGAACTGAACTCTCTCCTGCAGTTCCACGGGCAGCTTGGCCAGCGTGTCGGGATGCGTGCCGCCGTAGTTGAACACCTGGGCGACCCACCCTTGCGTCGATGGGTCGATCGTCATGTTCACGTACTGCTCGGCCAGCGCCTTGTTTTTGGTATTCTTGGCAATGCCGGTTCCGGAGAGGTAGGAGATCGCTCCTTCCTTCGGAAAGACCCATTCGACCTTTCCACCCTGCTGCCGCACCGTATAGGTCTGCGACTTGTAAAGCAGGCCGACGGCCGCTTCCTCGTTGACCAGCGCGCTCATGATGGTGTCCGTATCTTTGGCCCAGATCGGATCGAGAGCGGCCATCTTGCCCAGCATGTCGAAGCCGGCTTCGCCGTCCCTGGCGTCCTTGCCGGCTGCCATTGCGCCGATCGGGATGATGTAGGGGCCGATCGAATGGGTGATTTCCGGCAGGACGATCTGTCCCCGATAGTCCTCGTTCCACAGATCCGCAAAGCTGGTGGGAGGCTTTTTGACCAGGTTCGGGTTGTAGGCAATCCCGAGGGCGGAATAGATCATCGCCACCCAGCCCTTGCGCTTGAAGCGGTCAGGCACGGCGGCAAGAAAAGGCAAATTCTGAGAGTTAGGATCCAGTTCTTCCAGAACGCCCTGAGCCTCCGCCAGCGGGACGACACCATCATGGAGCTGAACGAGATCGTAGACCTGGTTGCCGAGGCTGATCTTCAGCTTGGTGATGCGCTCGACGGGGCTGGATCCACGATCCTGCACGATCTTGACGCCGGTCTTTTCCGCAAAGGGCGTATCGACATTCTTGGCCATGCCATCGCCCCACAGACCGCCCCAGGTCATCATTGCAAGTGACTCGGGTTTCGATTGTGCGAAGGCGAGGCGCGCCGAGCCGATGGCTGGAGAGGCAAGCGCGGCTGAGGCCGCGAGTTTCATAAAATTACGTCTGTCCATTTTGTTCCCCTTAAATGAACCATTTCAAATTGGTTCCATAAATACACTGAGCCTTTTACGTCTGTCGCTGCGATCAGGTCTTATTTTTTTGTCATTCGACGGGCCTAGTCAAGCTAGTTTCCGGCAATTATGCCATATAATGAATCAAATGGATTAGTCCGCCTAAAAAAATGGCGCAGTGTATATCTTGATAAATGGTTCGCAATGGTTCACGTTGTGGCCGCGAATATGAGGAATAATCGTGTCGACGAGAAACAAGCAAAATCTGCTCGATACGCTACGTGCAGCAATCGAGGCCACGGACGAACGGTTCATTAGGGAGGAGCGGCTTCTGCCGGAGCGCGAACTGAGCGATCGGTTCGGTGTAGGGCGGCGTGCCGTCCGAGAGGCATTGAATGAACTCGAAGGGGAGGGGCTGCTTTTCAGAAAGCAAGGGCTTGGAACGTTTGTTCGAGAGGTAGGGCCAAAGTCCACGAGCCTCAAATCGCTCACCAACCGGACCAGCCCCCATGACATCATTGAGGTCAGACTGGAGATCGAGCCGGTGCTGGCCCGTTTTGCCGCGACGCGCGCGACGCCGAAAGACATCGACCAGATGAAGCTTTTCGTCCGCAGGGCGGCGCAAGCTGCAACACCACGGGAATACGAACGATGGGACAGCGCCTTCCATACCAAGATTGCGGAAAGTGTTCGCAATACAATGTTTTGGGGCGTATTCCGCCTCATCAATTCCGTGCGTAAGGAACAGCATTGGGTGAATTCGCGGACACGTGTTTTCACCCACGGAGTGAGCGAGGAGATGGTCCGTCAACATAACGCCATCGTCGCCTCGATTGCGGCGAGGGATCCGCAGGCAGCTGAGGACGCCATGCGTGATCATATCGCGACTGCGGGCGTGCGGATCAGCCAGTCGATCGTGGAAAGTCTCTGAAGACAAGAAGCTCCTAACCGCAGGCACTGCCGTTTCCAGCGCGCCCGGCCCGGACTTGATAGCCCGTCCTGGCACGCAATGTTCAATTTCACATTTCTTGATGGCCGCGAGGACACACTTTTCACAGCGATTTCCACCCACGGTGGGATCATCATCGAGACCGTCAACCATTCGGCAGGGCGATGATGTTCGTGCCCTCTTCGTGCTGATGATCCTAGCAACGCTTCTCAACGGTCCTGCCAATGTCATCGAAAGGCGCGTCGGACCTTCACAATTCGAGTTGTCGGATTGTGAGTAAGCGTCCCGAAAATCACACCTGCGCCCAGGCGCAGGGCATATAATGGTTCCTCGTCACGCGTACCGACCTCAACCCAGTTTCGCGGCGATCTTAAGATCGTCAAAGGCGTCGCACCGGCGCCGCTCCCTGGGTCGATATGGGGTTAAGGGAACGGCTCAAGGCAGCCAGGAACTACGAAATCGCGACGACGTCGGTCACTGGCGCATCACCTTTTCAGTGATCTGTTTTCGCGATGACTTCAAAGAATCAAACTATTTGTCATTCGTCAAGAACAGCTCTAGCGATGGTCATACATCGGACATCAAATGAACCGGCGCTTCTTCGAGCTCTGTTGATGGCGATGATCGGGAGGATTGCAATAGCTTTAGGACTAACCACGGCAGGTACTTCCTGTGGTGGCGAAGCTTTGCCCAAAACCCCGACCAGTTTCGAGTGTCTTCCGGCGGTATCCGGCGGGAGGTGCCAGCTATTCTCGACGGGAGATGGGAGCAGACAATGGAAGTGACGATTGTAGGTGGAGGCATTGGCGGGTTGACGCTTGCGCTCATGCTTCATGAAGAGGGAATCGCCTCGCGCGTTTACGAAGCAGCCCCGGAATTGAAGGCGCTGGGCGTAGGGATCAACCTCCTGCCGCATGCCTCACGCGAGATGTGCCGGCTCGGCCTTGAGGATGCCCTGGTCAAGGTGGCGATCACCACGAAGGAATCCGGTTTCTACAATCGTTACGGCCAACATATCTTCACCGAGCCGACCGGCCGCTATGCAGGATATCATTGGCCGCAATTCTCGATCCACCGCGGCGATCTCCACATGGTTCTGGTCGAGGCATTCAAGGCGCGTTGCGGTGCCGATCGCCTGATGACCGGCTGGCAGTGCACCGGCTTCGAGCAGGACGACGACTTCGTCACGCTGCATTTCGTCGATCCGCGCGACGGCTCGGCGCGTCCCTCGGTCAAGGCCGAAATGGTCGTCAGCGCCGAAGGCATTCATTCGAAGATCCGCAAGCAGCTTTATCCGAACGAAGGCCCGCCGCGTTATTCGGGCATCAACATGTGGCGCGGCGTCACCAAGTGGAAGCCGTTCCTGACCGGCGCCAGCATGGTGCGCATCGGCTGGCTGAATACGGCGAAGGTACTAATCTACCCGATCCGCGACAATATCGACGGCGAAGGCAACCAACTCATCAACTGGGTCGTCGATATCGCCACCGAGAACTACAAGTCGCAGCGTGACTGGAACAAGCCGGGCCGCATCGAAGACTTCTTCGATGTCGTCAAGAACTGGAAGTTCGACTGGCTGGATTGCCCGGCGCTCTTCAACGCGGCCGACGCCATCCTCGAATATCCGATGGTGGACCAGGACCCGCTCGACCAGTGGACGTTCGGCCGCGTGACGCTGCTCGGCGATGCCGCGCACCCGATGTATCCGCGTGGCGCCAACGGCTCCGCCCAGGCGATCCTTGATTGCCGTGCGTTGACCGACGCGATCGTCAAGGAAGGTGATCCGATCAAGGCGATGCATGCCTATGAAGCGGTGCGCCGTCCGGCAACCGCACAGGTCGTGCTCACCAACCGCAAAAACCCGCCGGATGCCATCCTGCGCGAAGTCTTCGAGCGGACGGGTGACAAGCCGTTCAACGACATCAACAAGGTGATTAGCCACGAGGACCTCGAGAAGCTATCCACCAGCTACCAGAAGATCGCAGGTTACCATAAGGAAAACCTCGCGATGTCGCCGGCCGGGGTTTAACTCCCGGCTCGTCGACAGCATTTCGTTCGGGAGGTCGGGATGTCGTTACAGGAAAGCAGTTGCGCAAAATCGGTCGAAAAGCCGAGCTTCTTCGGCCGTATTCGGGCCGAATGGCTGATCATTGGCGCTGCGGTACTGATTGTCGGCTTGCTTGCGCTCGTGCCGTTGGTCTTCCTTCTGTGGCAGAGTTTCATAACGCCTGCCGTAGGCGACGTTCCGGCCGTCCTCACGCTCGGAAACTATGTCTGGGCGCTGACGGACGCCAGCATTCTGCCGCTGTTTAAAAACTCGGTGGTCTTCGCCACGGGCACGTCCTGTCTCGCGCTGGTCATCGGCACGCTGTTCGCCTGGCTCAACGAGCGGACGAATACGCCGTTCAAGATGATGTTCTATGCGGCCTCCATCGTGCCGCTGGTCATCCCGTCGATCCTGTTCACCGTGTCCTGGATCATGATGGCGAGCCCGCAGATCGGATCGTGTCCCATGGAGTGGTGTAGCTTAGACGACCACGGCTCATCCCAGAGGGCCGGATGAGTGTCAGCTTGCGGCTTGCAGGCTGATGAGCGGATCATCGCTCATCGCGGCGATGGTCTCAAGTGTCATGTAGCGGGATCGTTGGACGGCCCATTCATCATTTTGTTCGACCAGCAGCGCGCCAACCAGTCTGACGATGGCGTCATCGTTGGGGAAGATGCCGACGACCTCTGTCCGGCGTTTGATCTCGCCGTTGAGACGTTCGATCGGATTGGTGCTGTGAAGCTTGGTCCAGTGCTGCTTGGGAAAGGTCATGTAGGCGAGCACATCCTGTTCGGCACTATCCATCAGCGTGGCGAGTTTCGGCACCTTCGGCCTGATCTGGTCGGCGACATTACGCCATTGCTGGCTGGCGGCTTCAGGTGTGTCCTGGGCAAACGCTGTTGCGATGAAGGCGGAGACGACGCGCCGTCCGCTCTTTCCAGCGTGCGCGAGCGCATTTGCGCATGAAATGGACACGGCACCTCTGCCAGGTCGCGGAGAGCACCTTCGACACGGCGGCCTTGATACCCTCATGCGCATCGGAGACGACGAGTTTGACGCCGCGCAGTCCCCGTCTGGTGAGCTTGCGTAGGAACTCGGTCCAGATCGCCTCGGCCTCGGATGTGCCGATCTCCATGCCGAGCACCTCGCGTCTACCGTCAGTGTTGACGCCAACGGCGATGATCACCGCAACGGAGACGATGCGTCCGCCACGCCGGACCTTCAGATAGGTGGCATCGATCCAGAGGTGGGGCCATTCTCCCTCGATGGGCCTGTCGAGAAAGGCTTTCACCTTCTCGTCGATCTCCTCACAAAGCCGGGACACCTGACTTTTGGAGATGCCGCTCATGCCCATGGCCTTGACGAGGTCGTCGAGGGATCGGGTCGAAACGCCCTGGATATAAGCCTCTTGGATGACCGCCGTCAGAGCCTTCTCGGCCATACGGCGCGGTTCAAGAAAGCTCGGGAAATAGCTGCCTGTGCGAAGCTTGGGAATGCGCAGCTCGACGGTGCCCGCTCGTGTCTCCCAGTCCCGGTCGCGATAGCCGTTGCGCTGGGCAAGTCGGAAGCCATTCTTCTCGCCATAGCCAGCACCGGTCTTGGTGCTGACCTCCAGCGCCATCAGCTTCTCGGCAGCAAAGCCGATCATCTCGCGCAGCAAATCGGCATCGGCGCTCTTCTCAACAAGTGAGCGCAGGTTCATCATGTCGTCGGTCATCGGTGGTGTCCCTCAGGTTGGTCATAAGCAACCCGACCCTACCGGAAATCACCGATGGCTATGAAATCCCGGCTACACCACTCCATGGGACACGATCCCCGCTCTCCCGGCATCATATCGCCCAACCGCTTGAATCCGACGACAAAATATGCAGCTTGAACGCCCATAGATTGCCAATTGCACATACATTCGTTGCTCGCGGGTATCTTGCACCGGACATCGCTACTTGGATGGTTTGTATGGACTCTGACGCAATCGTTTCTCTGACTGGTTCGGATTTCAATTATAATTACAAGGAGATTCCGACCCGCTGCTCTGACAGTGAGATCCAAAACTATATCAGCCGGACACGTGATCTATTTGATCCGATCGCACGTGCATTCGAAGATGGATGCAACACCGAATGGTTTATCCGAAGCTATCTGGCACTAAAATACGTCCTTAGCTCTACGGTTCTTGCGAACTCTGCCGAATATTCCAAAAAACGTAACCTGCAGGTGACCGATCGTGCCGGCAGTGGCACGCTGATCAGTCCGGCTCACACCGGAGAGCATGTGGCCAGAGCCGTCCAGTTACACCACCACAGCGGGCACGATCAGACTTCCCGAGGATCTGGAGCGGAGAATGACTAGCTCGCCGTGCGCTGAGATGTTTTTTCATCGGTTTGCTCGGAGATCTCCGAAGCGAAATGATGAGTTTTCGCCATTTTACCCAGGAGGCGATCCCGTGCTGCGGTCACGTGATCAAAAACGGCATCGCCTGCAGCTTTTGGGTCTTTGCGCTCAAGGGCCACGACCATCTTCTCGTGCTCGGCAATGACCGCCTCGAAGGTGTCCGGCGTATAGCCGCCGAAGCCGTCGCCGACGGTCCGGACGACACGCGTACGCCCTTCGAGGATGAGTTCTGCTTCCGGATTACGGGCGATCGAATAGATGCGCTTGTGAAATTTTACGTTCTCCAGCGCCGCCGGCATTCCGCCGCCGGTCCGGATCAGCGCCGACAGCTCTTCATGCATCCGGCGTATATCCCCGATATCCTCGTCGGTCGCGAGTTCCGCGGCGCGATGAGCGAGTAGAGACTCTATGCCAACGCGGATATCGTAGATGCGCCGGATATAGCCTTCCGTCACCGCTTCAATCTTGAATCCGCGATGCGCGAGCGAGATCAGGATGCCTTCTCCTTCAAGCTGGCGCAGCGCCTCGCGGATCGGCATGTGGCTGACGCCGTAGCGTGATGTCAGGGCATCGATCGTCAGGTGCATGCCAGGCTGAAACTCTCCTGATACTAGATCCGCCAGGATCGCGCGTTTTACCCGCAGATAGACGGGTTCGTTGAGCGGAGGCACGCTGGCGGAACCGTGGGGACTCGCCTTCATATTCCATTCCTTTCATGGCCGTGGCGGCATCATAGCCGTTCCTCGATGCTTTTGCACCAAATCCTATATTTGCGCAAATATCAAAATCGAGATTGACTCATCCTATATTTGCGCAAATATAGGATAGCAAACGCTGTGAGGAGGGAGCCTCACCATATGTTCAGGGAGGAATGCACATGACACAGAAGGACATGCCCGGAATCCGTTGGGATGTTTCCCGTCGACATCTGCTTCAGCTCGGTGCGATAGGTGCCGCCGCTGCAGCTCTGCCTTTTCCCGGACGAGCGATCGCCCAAACCCCGGGGCCGGATGCGGACCTTGTCGCAGCGGCTAAGGCTGAAGGTACCCTGACCTATTATCATACGACGGCCATCGACATCACCGCGACCTGGACGTCCGCCTTCACCAAGAAATACGGCATCACCACACAGAACGTCCGCGGCCCGAGCTATCCGCTCTTCGAACGCTGGCTGACGGAAGAACGTGTCGGTCAGCATATCGCCGACGTCATCCAGATCACTGATACGGTGCTCATCGAATCCGCCCATGAGGAAGGGCTGATCGGCGAGTATACGCCGCCGTCCGCCGCCGGCATCCGCCCTTCGATGAAGAAGGAAGGCATCTGGTACACGATCTTCGTCAATGCGATGGGGATCGCCTGGAACAGCGAGAAGGTGACGCCGGAAGAGGACAAGCTGATCCGGGAGGGCGGCTGGCAGGCTCTGACCGATCCGCGCTGGGCTGGCCGCTTCGCCACCTCGACACCAGCTTCCGGCGGCAGCAGCTACTCCTTCGTCTACATGTTCCTCGGCGGCAAGCGCGACCAGTTCGGTCCCGATTATGAGGCCAAGATCGCGGCGTTGACGCCACAGATCTATGAAAGCAAGTCGCCGATGTACGACCGGCTTGGTGCCGGCGAACATGCGATCGTCGATCAGGCCTCGCAAAGTGACATGGGCAACCTCTACCTAAAGGGCGCACCGATCCGGTGGATCTTCCCATCGCCGACGCCTGCCAATCTGACCGTGCAGGCGCTTTCGGCAAAGGCACCGCATTCCAACGCGGCAAAGCTGTTCCAGGAATGGGCGGCGAGTTCGGAGGGCCAGGCGGAATGGTTCAAGCTTTCGGGTGTCACCTCTGCCCGCGAGGATACTGTCGATGCCCGCAAGACCAACGGGACGGACTGGTACAAGGAGGATTGGTATGCCGATCCGACGGACCTCTATCTCGATTACCTGAGCGATCCGGGATACGTCGATCCGGCCAAGCCGATCATCGCCGAGTGGAACCAGATCTTTGGGCGGTGAGGTGGCGACGTGTCGATATCGCAAACGCAAGCGGTGGCCCTTCCGGTCCGCCGCTCCGATCATCGTCGCAACCGGCGCGGGTTGGCTTTGCCGCTCGTGCTCGGCCTCCTGCTGACGATCCTTGTTCTCCTGCCGATCCTGCTGATGTTCCTCGGTGCCGTCCGCACCGGCACCTTCGTCGATCCGCGCGCGCAGTTCTCCCTCAGAAGCCTGCAGACCGTCTACATGACGCTGCCCTATCTCAAGACGCTTGCCGTCACCGTCGGGGCCTCGCTTCTTGTCTCACTGATTGCCTGCCTTGTTGGCATTGCGCTTGCATGGCTGCTGGCGCGCACGGATATCCGCGCCAAGAACTTCATGGAGCAATGCGTGATCGCGCCGCTCTATCTCTCGCCCTTCGTCGGCGCGCTCGCGTGGTTGATCCTCGCCTCTCCGAATGCCGGGCTGCTGAACGTCATGGCGCGCGATCTTTTTGGTATTCAAGGCGCGATCATCAACGTCGTCAGCGCGACCGGCGTCATCCTGATCATGGCGCTCTACAACGTGCCCTATGCCTATATGACCGTGTCCTCGGCGCTGAAGGGCATGGATCCGTCGATGGAGGAGGCGTCCTACCTGAATGGCGGCGGCACATTTATCACCGCCTATAAGATCACGCTGCCGATCGTTCGTCCGGCAATCATATCGGCCTTCTTCTTCGTCTTCGTGCTCACCTGCGGCACCTTCTCCATTCCCGCAGCACTCGGCGGCACGCAGGCGATGCCTTTCCTCGCCGTCGATATCTACCGGGCCGTGGCGACCTTTCCGCTCGATTATTCCCGCGCGGCGGCAATCGGAACCCTGCTGTTCTGGATCTCGCTGATTGGTGTTGCTTTCTATCGCTTCGCCTCGCGGGTTGCCACGCGCTTCGTCACCGTGACGGCAAGGGGCTATCGCGCCCGGCAAGTGCGGCTTCGAGGCTGGCGGTTTGCAGCCCTTGCCTTTATTCTCGTCTATGTGCTGCTGGCGATCATCCTGCCTTATCTGGCGCTGCTCTATGTCGCCTTCACCAGCTTCACCTCCTCGTCGATCCTCGATGCGAACTTCACGCTTGCGAATTTCAGGGCGGTGCTGGGCTCGGTCTCGGTGCAGCAGTCGATCTGGAACACGCTGCTTGTCGGCATCCTGTCGCCGACACTCTGCGTAGCGCTCGGCATCGTCATTGCCTATGCGGTGCGGCGGCTGAAGGTGAGGGGAGGCGATATCCTCGATTATATCGCCATGTTCCCGATCGCCGTGCCCGGCATCGTCTTCGGCACCGGCATCTTCTGGACCTATCTGATGACGCCGGCCTATGGCACCATCTGGATCCTCGTGATCGCCTTCGTCGCCTCCTACATCCCCTTCGCTTACCGGATGATCGATACCTCGATGATCCAGATCGACAAGTCGCTAGAGGAAGCATCATCCGTCTGCGGCGGCTCGCACTGGCTGACGGCGCGCAAGATCACCTTCGTGCTCATCACGCCCGGCGTGCTGTCGGCCTGGGTCCTCGTCTTCATCTTCTCGATCCGGGAAATCAGCGCCGCGATCCTGCTCGCCTCGCCGAGCAACAAGGTGCTGTCGGTAATGTCCTGGGACTATCTCGAATTCGGCAACGTCCAGAACGCAACCATCATCGGTCTCTTGCAAACCGCGATCCTTGGCGCCGGCATCTTCGTCGGCCGCTACGTGCTGCGCGTGAAGCTGTCGCAGGCCGTCTGAGAAAGGAACATCCCATGGCTAAACTGAGGGTCGAAGATCTCGTCGTTGCCTATGGTGCCGTCGTCGCAGTCCGCGACGTCTCCTTCACCGTGGAGGATGGTGAATTCGTCTCGCTGCTCGGCCCGAGCGGCTGCGGCAAGACGACCACGCTGCGCTGCATCGCGGGCCTCGAAGGCTCGTCGGGGGGCACCATCCACCTCGGTGACGCGCTCATGGCCGCCGACGGCCGCGACGTCCCGCCGGACAAGCGCGGCATCAACATGGTATTCCAGTCCTATGCCGTCTGGCCGCATATGTCGGTCTTTGAAAATGTCGCTTACGGATTGCGCATCCGTCGCGAGCCGACCGCAGATGTCGAGCGGAAGGTCGGGGAGGCGCTGAAGCTCGTCGGTCTCGACGGTTTCGCCGACCGCTACGGCACGGAACTCAGCGGCGGCCAGCAGCAGCGCGTGGCGCTCGCCCGCGCCGTCGTGACCTCGCCGCGGCTCCTCCTCTTCGACGAGCCGTTGAGCAATCTCGATGCGGGCTTGCGCGATCGCATGCGCTTTGAGCTGGTGGAGCTGCAGCGCCGGCTTGGCCAGACATCGCTCTATGTTACGCACGACCAGTCGGAAGCGATGCTGATGAGCGATCGCATCATCCTCATGAAGGATGGTCGGATCGTGCAGTCCGGTACACCGCGCGACCTTTACGAGCGGCCGGCAAGCCGCTTCGCCGCCGAGTTCATCGGCAATGCGAACATCGCCGAAGCGACCGTCATCCGCTCCGCGAGGGACCGGACGGCGCTGGCCGCTTTGCCGGGCAATATCGCGGTTGAAGGGCATTTCTCGCGCAGCGAGGACATCCGTTCGTCCGGTTCGGTGCTTGCCTGCATCCGGGCGGAGAGCATCGCCCGCGTCCCGCCCGGTGGGGCCGACCTGAACACGTTCGATGCCCGCGTCGAATCCGTCGGCTTCCTCGGACCGCAGGTCACCTGCACGCTGAAGCTCGGCGAGGTGACCCTGCGCGCCGAGCTGCCGGCGCGAAATCCCCCATCTGTCGGCGAGAGCATCCGGATACGGATCGCCCCCGAGGACGTCATCATCATCTCGGAACAGTAGGCCGCATGCTTGGCGGCCCCATCGGAATGGAAGGACTAAACGAACATGCGTATTGAAAGCATCGAAAGCATCTTCATCGACAAATATTTCTTCGTCGAGATCCGCGCGGACAACGGCCTCGTCGGCTTGGGCGAGGGCGGAGCCTGGGGCTTCCACGAGGCGACCGCCGGAGCTGTCACGCGTTTCAAGGAATACCTGCTCGGCAAGGACCCGCTGCGCATCGAGCATCACTGGCAATATATGTATCGCTGGGCGCATTTCCGCGGCTCCGCCATCATGGCTGCCATCAGCGCCATCGACATCGCGCTCTGGGATATCGCCGGCAAGCATTTCGAAGCGCCGGTTCATGCGCTGCTCGGTGGCAAGGTGCGTGAGAAGGCGCGGGCCTATTACCACGTCTTCGGCGAGACCAAGGAAGAGCTCTTCACCGGGATCGAGAGCGCCAAGAAGATGGGCTTCACGGCGGTCGGCCATCTGACGCCTTTCCTCGATTCTCGCCGCGAGGTCCCCTATTTCCAGACCCATGCCCAGAAGGTCGGCGACGCGATCGACACCGTGCGGGAATACCGCAAGATCGCCGGGCGCGAGATGGACCTCTGCATCGAGATCCATCGCCAGATGACTCCCTTCGAGGCGGTGCAGCTCGGCCGCGGCATCGAGGAATTCCTTCCATTGTTCATGGAAGATCCGGTTACGCCAGACAACCTCGACGAGATGGGCTATGTGGCAGACAAGATCGGCATCCCCATTGCCACAGGCGAACGCATGACGACGCTCTGGGAATTCCAGATGCTGCTTGCCCGCAACGCCGTTCAGATGGTCCGCCCGGATGTATGCATCGTCGGCGGCATTTCCGGCGCCCGCAAGATCGCGGCCCTTGCCGAAGCCTCGCATGTTGGCGTCGTGCCGCATAATCCGCTGAGTGCGGTCTCTACTGCGGCCTGCTTGCAGATTGCCGCGACGGCGTCGAATTTCGTGCTGCAGGAGTTTCCTAATGACACATGGGACGTGACCGACAAACGACCAGATACCGACAGCTTCCTGTCCGGCGCTTCGCAGCATGACGGCGAGGGTTTCCTGACGATTAGCGACGAGCCGGGCATCGGCATTACGCTCAAGCCGGATGCTGCGAGGAAATATCCCTACCGGTCACGTCAGCTGCATACCCGTCTTCATGTCGACGGCTCGGTCGTCGATCAATAGCCTGGCGCGGGGCGGGAAGGCGGGCGGTGTGGTCCCTACCGAACGCCGTTCTGTCTCCCGCCCCATCGGGCCGCGATGTGCGTGGCACGAGCCAGTGCGGCCCGATGGGGCGGGCGGCAGGTCTATCCTTGCTTGAGGCGATCGTAAGGGAGCCGTGCCGCGCCTGCGGCGCGGCCGGTACCGGATCAACGAATGCCGGCCGGCACCATGGCGGCGAGACGCCGGGCGGCCTCCATCACCAGCGGGCCTTTTTCCTCGACGTCGGCGATGACGGTCGGGAACAGCACCGTCACGCATACCCTGCTCGGGCCGGCGTGATCCGGGACGGGCGCCGAGATCGCGGTCGCCTGGTATTCCATGACCCTGTCCCGCGCCGCAAAACCCCGGCTGCGCGCGAGACGCAGTTCGGCGTCATCGTCGGCACGTGCCGGCAATGTCATGCGCAGCGCAAGCCCCGACGTGCTGTCCATCGGACGGCGCGCGCCTTCCCGCGAGCGCACCGCCATGCGCGCAAGTTCCGCCTCCACGGCGAGCACGTAGACCACCTCGTCGCCGTCGGCGAGGCCGAGCACCGCGGTCGTGCCCAATCGCTCGGCAAGGTCCCGAACGACCGGGAATGCCGTCTGCCGCAGATCGCGCTTGACGTTCCGCGTCAGGCTGAGCAGGCCGAGACCGAGCTCGAAATGGCCGTCGCGCGTCGGCGTGCCGAGCAATTGATGGTACTCGAGCGTCTTCAAGAGCCGGTAGACGATGGGGCGGCTGAGCTTGAGCCGGGAGGCGATCTGTTGCGCGGTCAGCGGCTGCCCGGTTTCGGCCAGGACCTCCAGCACCCTGATCCCGCGGCTCAGCGTCTGAGCGACCGAACGGTCGAAACCGCCTTCCGGTCCGCCGTCGCCGGCCAAATCAGACAAATCGGTCGGGTCGGACATTTCGGACTGCCTTCGGGATTTTCAAACGGAAGTGGATCATAGCCGCGTTGCACGGTCAGTTGAAGACCGGCCGGAGACGCCTCCACACATGCCGGAGGCCCGGCAGCAGGAGCACGACGACCGTCGCCGACAGAAGCGTCAGGGAGATCGGCCGGCTGAAGAAGATCTCCGGCGAATTCGCGGACAGAAGCAGGCTCTGGCGCAGGTTGGTCTCCAGCAGTGGCCCGAGCACGACCGCCAGAATGAGCGGCGCCAGGGGATAGCGATAGATACGCATGAAATATCCCAGGATGCCAAATACCAGCATTACCCCCACATCGAAGAACTGCAACTTGTCGAAATAGACGCCGATGATGCAGAGCACCGTGATGAAGGAGATCAGATAGGGCTGGGACCAGCGTATCAGGACGGTGAATGCCGGCACGAAGGCGGTGTTGAAGATCAGAAGCAGGAAATTGGCCAGGAAAAGACCGGCAATGGTCGCCCATATCACGTTGCCGGAGGTCTCCAGCATGCGCGGCCCGGGCTGCAGGCCGACGGTGATCAAGGCGCCCAGCAGCACGGCGGTGATCGCCGAGCTGGGAATGCCGGGGGTGAACAGCGGCACCAGTGCCCCGCCGATGGAGGCATTGTTTGCCGCCTCGGGCGCGCTCAGGCCCTGATCGGCCCCTGCACCGAATTTCTCGGGCGTTCGCGAAAGCCGCTTCTCGACGCTGTAGCTCATGAAGGTCGCGATCGTCGAACCCGCCCCCGGCAGAACGCCGATGACATAGCCCATGAGCGACCCCCGCAGGATCGAGCCCGCGTTGTTCAGGAGATCCTGCAGGCCGGGAATGAGTTCTTTCAGCCGGATGTCGGGCAGCTTCTCTTCCGGCCTTTCGCGTTCCGTCAGCAGCGCCAGCGCCTCCGAAATGCCGAACAGGCCGACGGCGATCGCGACGAAGCTCACGCCATCCCACAACAGGACGGTGCCGTAGGAAATCCGCACGTCTCCGGTGATGCGGTCGAGGCCGATCACCGCGATCAGCAGCCCGATTCCGAGCGAGACAAGACCCTTGAGCAGGTTGTCCTGGCCGAAGCCGCTGGTTGCGACGAGCGCAAACAGCATCAGGGCGAACATTTCCGGCGGCCCGAACCTGAGGCCGACCGCGCTCAGATAAGGCATCAGGAATATCAGGCCGATAAAGCCGATCGTGCCGCCGACGAAGGAGGCGATGGCGCTGATCGACAGAGCGTAACCCGCGCGCCCCTGCCGCGTCATCGGATAGCCGTCGAAGGTCGTGACGACGGCACTCGGTTCTCCTGGGACGTTGATCAGGATCGAACTGATACGGCCGCCATACATGGCGCCCTGATAGATGGCCATCAGCAGGACCAATGCCGGCACCGTGTCAAGCGTGAAGCTGAGCGGCAGAAGCAGGGCGATGCCCGCGACCGGCCCCAATCCAGGCAGCGCCCCGATGAAGGTGCCCAGGAGCACGCCGATAATGCTCCAGAGCAGGGCGTCGAAGGTGGCGAGATCGGCAAAGCCTTGCATCAGATTGGCAAGGTTATCCATGGAACAACTGCTTCCTACGTTTGCACGCCGTCATCCGAACAGGTCGCGCAGGCCGACATTCATGCCGAGCCAGAGGTCAAACACGAGATAGACGCAGAGGAGCGTGTTGAGGGTGAAGATCAGTGCGGCCCGCAACGGAACCCGTTCGACGAGGACGAGCCCGGCCAGCAGCACGATGCCCGTAATGGCCAGCAGGCCGATCAGGTCACCCACGGCAAGCGCCAACACGACCAGCCCCACGAGCATCAGCTGACGGGCCGTCACGATCGCACCATTCGGATCGGACCGCTCGGCGGCGGCCGTCTTCATCGGTCGCGCGATGGCCAGATAGGCCGCATGCCCACCGACGAGCACGATCATCAGCACGGACAGGACGATCGGAAAGAAACCCGGTCCGATCGTCTCGTCCGGCAGAAAAATCGGCAGGGACAGCGCCTGGACGAAGACGGACACGATGGTCGCCAGCAACACCAGGACGAACGCCACCTCGCTCCAGCGGCGACGGGATGCCCCAGTCGCCGTCGTGCCGTCAGCGTCGTCTTGCCGGTTGGTGTCCGCCTCGCTCATTTACCGTCGCCGCTGAGGTCCTGAAGGACGGCCCGGGTATCGGCGATGTATTTGACCACGGCATCGCCATACTGGTAGTTCACGGCAACGCCGATCTTGGCAAGCGCATCCCGGAACTGCTGGTTATTTTCGAGATTGGCGAGCGCCAGCTTCAGCCGGTCATGCACCTCTGCGGGCAGGCCTGCCGGCGCGTGGAGCGCGGAGAGCGATTCTAGAGACACATTGTAGCCAAGCTCCTTCATCGTCGGAACATCCGGAAGGAAGGGTGACCGCTGGGCGGAAGCCACCGCAAGCGGACGCGCGCCTTCGCCCACATAGGGCAGGATCGTCGTTTCCGGTCCGATATAGGCACTGATGTCGCCTGCCAGCAGTGCGGTAAGCGCCGCGGCCCCGCTTTCGAAGGGGATCTGCTGGGCGTTGACACCGGATTCCTTGAAAAGCCGCTGACCGGCCAGCTGGAGCGTGCTGCCCGCGCCGGGGTGACCGTAGGTAATCCGCAGATTGTTGGCCTTGGCGTCCTCGATGAATGTCTTCAGGTCCGTGATGCCGGATTTCTGGCGGACGCTCAGGGTCGGCGAACTGCCTCCGAACGAGACGATGAAGTCGAAATCCTCCGTCTTGTAGGCGAGGTCCGGGCGGCGGATCGGCTCCGACGTGAAGAGGCTGCTCGGCGAATATTGCAGCGTGTAACCGTCGGCCTTCTCCCTCACCAGCGCGGTCGTCGCGATGACCCCGCCTGCGCCCGGCCGGTTCTCGACCACGATGGTCTGGCCGAGTTCCTGCCCCAGATACTGGGCGATGACGCGCGCGGCCGTATCCGTCGATCCGCCGGCGCCGAGCGGCACCCGAAGCGTGATCTCCTTTTCCGGCCACGCCTCGGCGCGCGCACCCAAGGCGCCGAGCAGCAGCGGCGCGGCTGCGGCAATTGCAACGATAAGCTTCCTCATCTCTTCCTCCCGGTTTGTGGCGGCAGGCTGCACCCGCTGCCGGAATGCTCAGGTTCTGACGACGAAATAGTCGTCTTCCAGACTTACCACGTCGGCGGACGCTTTCTTTAGGTAGGCCACCTCCTCGGGAACTTCGGAGAAGGGGGCGAAATAGGGCTCCAGAGTGTCGTGGTCCGGTTTGACGAAACGCCCGGACCAGCGCCGTTTGCCTCCTGCGATCTCCAGCTCGACCACCAGGCCCGGTCCGCCGGGATGCTTCAGCCGCGCCACGAAAGGCCAGCCGAATATCACCTGGCTCAGCCCGTAGAACAGCGGCTTGCCCTCGTAGACTTCGATCGGCTGGACGACGTGCGCGTGGGAACCGAAGACCGCGTCCGCACCGGCATCGACCACAGCGCGGGCGACGGTGCGTTGGTACTCCACCACCTCGCGCTGCGACGAAACGCCGAAGTGAAAATAGGTGAAGAGAAGATCGACGTTCTCGCGCAGAGCGGCAACATCAGCCGTCAGCTCAGCCAGTTCGTCCGCGTTGGGGAAGGTATGGACGATGGCAG
Source organism: Rhizobium sp. YS-1r (assembly GCF_000757525.1). Lineage (NCBI taxonomy): Bacteria > Pseudomonadati > Pseudomonadota > Alphaproteobacteria > Hyphomicrobiales > Rhizobiaceae > Rhizobium > Rhizobium sp. YS-1r. Next base: position 49,191 of record NZ_JPYQ01000003.1, read on the forward strand.
GCGCGCCAGGCAGTTCGATCAGGCGCGGATGCGGCTGGTAGGCCGTCGTGACGCGCAGCGGCATCACGCCCGCCTGATCCTCCAGCGCCTCGTGATGGTGGGGCCAGAACACGGAGGTGCGCGAGATCATGCCGATGCGATAGCCGCCGACCTCGATGATCATCGGCTGGCGGGCCTGCTCGCGGTTCAGCCCCGCTCCTGCGTGACCGATGCCCGCTTCGCCGAGCTGCTCAAGGGTACGCGCGATCGCGTCGCGGCCAAACGTGACGTTGCTCGCAAGGCTCAGGGCCTTGAACCCTGCCGAAGCGAGCGCTGGGGCGTGGCCTTCGCCGACATGGGTGAAGCCCGCCTTGTAGAACAGCTCCTCAGGCTTGGCGAGCAGACCCTCGAGCACGCCGGCCGAAAGATCGAGCGTGTCGAGATAGGGCATCAGTCGATGAAAAGGATTCCGGTCGAGCGGGAAATCGAGAAGGTTGATGTCCCCGACGAACCCCATTTTGAACGTCTTTGAAACCGCAGTCACTCTCAACCTCGCTTGTCCGATATACGGATCACTGTCCGCTATTCATAGTATTGACCAAGCAGATGATCGTCAACGTCGGGGCGTCACTTTTGAACCGGCATCTGCGGACGATGGCCGGGCACCGTCGAACCGGGCTCATGACAAGCTTGATGGGGCTGCTGCCGCGCACGCCATCCATGATGATCGTCGACCGACGCAGGAGATTTTCCTGCACGCCGAAGCGGCTGAGTTCAGGCTCTCCTGTTTAAGAAAGGCCTCATGTATAGCCTTTCGGGCGGAGCCCGGACGCTGTTCGACCATGCACCACGAAGGACGGAACGGCACGACAGCTGACTCGCTCGGCAGCCTCGAAGCCGCCGGCGGCGCGCAATCATTGATAGGCGGCACCTGCTGCGTCAGGGCCAGTCTTCGTCAGGAGGGATGGGTTTGACGTAGCTCCAGAACGTCTCCGAAGCGACGCTCAGCCTTTCCTTCGGCCGGAACAGGCGGACCTCCATCGGAATGCTCCAATGGGCGCCGCCGGCCTCGACCAAGGAGCGACTGGCGAGTTCGCGGCGCACCACGCTTGCCGGCACCCACGCGACGCCGCGGCCTTCGAGGGCCAGACCCAGCAGCAATGCCAGATGTGATGTGGCGATCGGCACGAGCTTCGGCTTCAGCTGCTCGATATCGAATACGGTGCCGAAGATACGCCCGAGGCCTGTCTGCTTCTCATAGGCAAGCAGGGGGATCGAATCCGCCCCGCCGTCATCGAGATGATAGAGAGGCTTGCCTTTCCCATCCGTGGCAACAACCGGCATCAGGCGGTCGGGCAGGATGGAGATCCAGGTGAATTCTTCCGAGGGCAGTCGAAAGGCCATGTCGTCATAATGATGGCACAGCAGAAACTGCGCCCTCCCTTGCAGCATGTCGTATTCGCATGGCTCAAGGCCGCCCGAAGTCAGGTGGATGCTGTCTATCTTGAACTTGCCGGTGATGGTCTTCAGCCACTTCGGAAAGAAACTGAGGGACAGAACCTGCGTTGCGGCGAACCTGAGCGTCGCCTTGGAACTCTGTTCGGCCTCCTGGGCGACCTGCCGGGCCTTGTTGATCCTGTCCAGGATTTCCACCGCATAGTCGACAAACTGCCGGCCCGCATCGGTCAGTTCCGCGGGATGGGAGCTGCGATCGACAAGCGTTGCGCCGGCCCAGTCCTCGAGCAACCGGATGCGACGGCTGAAGGCCGGTTGCGTGACGTTGCGGATTTCGGCCGCGCGTGAAAAATTGCCGCTTTTGGCAAGCTCCACGAAGTCCATCAGCCATGCAGAATCCATAGGCAAATCACACGTAATAATTGTATCTGAAATCGGCATTGGAGGCGAACTCTCCGACTTGATAATAATGCCGCACGGCTGGAGTAGCAAGGTCGGAGGAGCGAGAGTTGCTACGGACGAGCGGGAGGAGGCACATCCCTTGTGGGGAGGTGCCAATCGTCGATGCGCGCCCATGCGGTTCTCAATTCCTTTGCCGGATTTCCGCCTATCCAGGAAATTCAAGAGGATAACATGACGATCAAGTCGGCGCGCGTGACCGCATATTCGGCTCCCTACGATGAGCCCATCACCAATGGCCTTTACACCTATACGCATACGGAGATCGCCGTCGTGGAGCTGGAGACGCGCTCCGGCGTTGTCGGTATCGGCTGGACGCATGGCGGCAAGATCGTTTATGAAGCTCTGAAGGAAATCGCGCAGGTTGTCGTCCGCCAGCCGCTCAATACCGAGCGCATCTGGAGCCTGATCTACCGGCCGAAACTGTTCGGCCGCCGCGGACTTGAAACCCGAGCCCAGAGCGCCGTCGACATCGCCGTCTGGGATGCGATCGGGAAGGAATGCGGCCGCTCCGTCCACCAGATGCTCGGCGGATACCGCGATACCGTCCCGGCCTATGTCGCCGGCGGTTATTACGGCAAGGGGAAGGGTCTCGACGGGCTGCAGCAAGAGGTCGCCGAGAAGACCTCGCGCGGCGCCAAGGCGATCAAGATGAAGATCGGCGCCGTGCCGCTGGCAGAGGATTTCGCCCGTGTCGACGCGGTTATCGAGGCGGTCGGCCCCGGCGTATCCGTCCTGACCGATGCGAACAATGCCTATAACCGGCTCGACGCGCTGAAGATGGCCCGCTTCCTGGAGGAGCGCGGCTGCTACTGGTTCGAGGAGCCCCTGTCTCCCGAGGACAACGAAGGCGCCGCCGACCTCGTCCGCCGCACGGATATTCCGATCGCGCTGGGAGAGAACGAATACACCGTCACCGGCTTCCGCGAACTGATCGTCGCGCGCGCAGCAGACGTGCTGAACGCCGATGCGCAGATCCTTGGCGGCATTACCGAATGGCAGAAATGCGCCCATTATGCCGACGCGAACCATATTCCGGTCGCCCCGCACGGCGACCAGGAAATCCATGTGCATCTTGTTGCCGCAGTCCCGAATGGGCTGATCGTCGAATATTACGACAACAGCCTCAACCGGCTGAAGGACGCGATGTTCAAACAACAGCTCGAAGTCAATCCGGACGGCTCGATCAGCGCCCCCACGCGCCCCGGCCTCGGTTTTGACCTCAATCACGCCGCGATGGAAAAATTCAGGATGTACGACTGACGAGCCTGCGGCGCACGCCGGCAGGACCGGAGCCGCAGCCAATCAAATAACGACGTTCAACTGGAGGAGGACAGAATGAGAGGACTGAAGGCATGGATGGCGGCGGCAGGCACCGCAACGCTTTCCCTTTTGGCGACCGGAGCCCTGGGCCAGGATGCAAAGCCGGGCGAGGACCTGGTGGTCTATACCGGAACCGGTATCCCGACCGATTTTGCCGATGCGCTCGTTGAGCCGTTTTCCAAGCACATGCAGGAGAAATACGGCGTTGCGGTGCATGTCCGCACGGTTCCGGGCGCAATTCCCACCGTCTGGGCGCAGCTACAAACCGAATGGCCGAACCCGAGCGGCGACGTCTACTGGCTTTACAACCAGAACATCCGGGCTGGCATCGATCTCGGCTACTGGCTGCCGTTGCAAGACAAGTTCACCGCCGAGGAATGGGCGAGCTTCGACCAGAATGCCATGAAGACCCTCAACACCACGGGATATTCCGCACCGATCGAAATCTCGGCCTGGGTTCTTGTCGTCCAGAACAGCCTTGCCGACGGCAAGGTCACCTCGATGAATGACCTCGGCAGCGAGGAGTTTGCCCATCGCATCACCTTCGACTCGGCACTTTCCGTCGGCTCGGGCTATAATGCGATCGCTGCAGCGGCCGCGATCCGTGGCGACGACTGGCACACCTGGTTCCAGAACGGCGACTTCAACGAGGAAGCCGCCCGTCCGACATTCGAACTGGTCGCCGAATGGGCCGAGAACGCCCTGACACTCACCCAGGGTTCCGGCTCGATCCGCCCGCTGCTTCGCCGCAGTGAAGCGCTGATCTCCGCATGGTGGTGGCACAATGCGGTCGAGGAGGTGAAGACCGGCACGCCGGTTCACATCGTCGAGCCGAAGGAAGGCGTCGTCTCGCTCGTCCAGTCCGGTCCGGTCATCTCGTCGAAGACCAAGAACCCGGTCGCTGCCGTCGAATGGACGAGATTTGTCCACTCCGCGGAAGCCAATGAGATCGCCCAGAAGGTCGGTTACCTCAACAAGCTGCCGCGCACGGGCGAATCCGCCTCGCCGCAGTGGGAGGATTTCGCCAGCAAGGCGAAGCTGATGTGGGTCGACGAATTCCGCGATGCAATGCTCGATCCCGCCTACAATCAAAAGGTGCTCGACCTCTATAATCGCGTCGTGATCCAGGGCCAGTAACCACCTCCTTGCGGGACTTACATGACAGAACTTCGTCCTCCCAGGGAAGAAGCGCGTCCGCCGGTGCCTTCGTCAGTGCGGGCATCGGTGGACGGTGAGGGGTATCGTACCCTGCGCCGGCGCATCCGCCGGGAAAAGCTCTTCTTCCGCCTCTGCACGCTTCCGGCGATCTTCGTGACAGGACTGGTCGCGATCGTTCCGCTGGGGCTTCTCTTCATCAACAGTCTGAGAAACCAGAGGAGCGGCGATTTCTCGCTGGAATATTATGTCGCTTCCTTCGGCAATGCCTTCTTCATGCGCACCCTCGGAACGACCATCCTCATGGCATTCTGCGTGGCGCTCACCTCCATCGTGCTCGCCCTGCCGATGGCCTATCTTCTGGCGCGCCGGACGATGCTCCGAAACTTCATCATGCCGGTCATCACCATTCCCCGCATGCTGCCATTCGTGGTGATCGGTTATGCGATGATCCTGCTGCTCGCACCGATGACCGGTGTCGCCAACAAGGTGCTGCTCGGGCTCGGCATCCTGTCCCAGCCGGCGTTCATCCTGTTCGACTGGCCGGGCCAGGCGATCGCCTTCATCTATAGCGGCATCGTCGTCGCGACGGCCGTGCTGACGGGCGTTCTCATGTCGGTCGATCCGCAACTCGAGGATGCGGCCGTCAGCATGGGCGCCACGCGCCTGCCCACCTTCTTCGTCATCACCATTCCGCTCGCCATTCCCGGCATCATCGCCGCGAGCGCGCTGATCTTCACTTCGGTCGTGACGTCCTACGCCATTCCCGTGATGCTGAACGGACGGGTTCCCTACATGGTCTCACTGATCGTATCCGCCAATCTCCTGACACTGCAGCAGCCGCATCTCGCCTATGCCCAGGCGGTGATCATCTCGTTGCTGGCGATCGGCGTCACGGCGCTGGCGCAATTCGTACTGATGCGCTACGGCAGACAGGGAGGGCAGCGATGAGCGAGAAATCCGCGCCCGTCCGCCGCGCCAGCCCCTCCGGCCTGTTCGGCAAGGGTCTGCTGGTCGTTTATGTCGGCCTCATGCTGGTTTGGCTGCTCTTCCCGATCGTGCTGGTGCTGCTCGCCTCCTTCCAGGGAAAGCTCGAGGTCTCGCTTTCGGTCGCCGACGTTTCGCTGGAAGCCTACAGGGCGATCCCTCCCGCTTACTGGGAGGCCTTCTGGTTCACCGTGCGGATCGCTTTCACTGCGACGATCGTCGCCCTGCTGGTCGCGGTCCCCGCGGCCTGGGCGATGAACCGCGGCCGGCTCGCCGGCAGCCGCCTGATGAGCAATCTCGTGCTGATCCCCGACGTGGTGCCGCAGCTCATCCTCGGCATCGCTCTCCTGACGGTGTTCATCCCGCTGCGGCTCTCGAACAGCTTCGCCGGCGTGCTGCTCGCGCTCGTCGCGCTTAGCCTTTCGACCGGGCTTCGCTTCACGGAAGCCCTGCTGGCCGGCCTGCCGGAAGAATACGAGCAGGCGGCCCAGACGCTCGGAGCCGGGCGGCTGACAACCCTCCGGATCGTCACCCTGCCGCTAATTGCGCCGGGCGTGGCGATCGCCGCGCTGTTCATCTTCATGCAGAACCTCGTCACCTTCGAGCTTCTCTTCTTCGTTTCCGGTCCGAATGCGACGCCGATCTCTATCCGGCTCTTCAGCGACATCGTCGACCGCGGCGTGGTGCCCTATGCGGTCGCCATGGCCGGAATCCTCGTCTATGTGGCGATCGCCTTCTACACCATGGTCGCGATCGTCCTCGGTCCCAAATACATGGCCGGCTCGGTCATGAGCCGCAAAGGTTGATCATCATGAACTTGCCAGACCGCAGCCGCTCCCAGCCGGTGCATATCAGCCATATCCGTAAGTCGTTCGGCGCCTTCGTGGCCCTCAAGGATTTCTCGCTGGATATCGAGGCCGGCGAGTTCGTCACCTTCCTCGGCCCGAGCGGCTGCGGGAAGTCGACGACGCTGAAGATACTCTCCGGCCTGACACCGCAGGATGCCGGCGAGATCCGTTTCGGCGACAGGCGCATCGACATGCTGCCGGCCAACAGGCGCAATATCGGCCTCGTCTTCCAGAATTACGCGCTATTCCCGCATATGACGGTCGTAGAAAACATCGCCTTCGGCCTGCGAATGCGGAGCTGGAGCAACACCGCGAAGGCTGCACGGGTCGATGAGCTCCTCGCCCTTGTGCGCCTGGAAGGCCTCGCCGAGCGACGCCCGGAGCAACTGAGCGGCGGGCAGCAGCAGCGTGTCGCCGTCGCCCGGGCGCTCGCCTTCGAGCCGGATCTCGTACTGCTCGATGAACCCCTGTCCAACCTCGACGCCAAGCTGCGCGAACAGGTGCGGATCGACCTGCGCGACATCCAGCGGAAGGCAGGCCAGACGACCGTCTTCGTTACTCACGACCAGGTGGAGGCTCTGGTCATGAGCGACCGCATCGTTCTGATGAATGCCGGGCAGATCGACCAGGTCGGCACGCCCGTCGATCTTTATTCGACGCCCGCCACCGAATTCGGGGCGAGGTTCGTCGGCGCCAACAATCTCCTGAAGGCAACCATCACCGGCATCGGCACCGATCCGCAGGCACATGTGCAGGGCGCCGGGCTGTCGATCTGGCTGGCGACGGTATCCCCGCTGGTCACCGGTCCGGAGATCTGGTGTTGCGTCCGCCCCGAGCACATCGCCATCCGCGCCCCCACTGAAACAGGACCGGAAACGGGCACGCTCGGCAAGGTGACCGACAAGATCTACCAGGGAACGACCGTGCTACTCGACATCGAGATCCCCGGAGTGGAGAAGATGCGCGCCGAGCGGCCGACATCCGAGGCAAACCGGATCAACATCGGCCAGACCGTGAACGTGCTATTTGAACAGGCGCATGCGGTGCCGAGAATGCCTTGAGGATCGATCGGTTGTCTGCAGTGCCGGGCGGCGCGCCGGTTGCCGCTCATCCGGCGGCGACAACCGATACGAACAGGCCTCCCAATACGGTGATGTCACGTTGTTTGACTGAAGTCGGGTGAAGGGCTTGCCGTTGAACTCAGGCAGCAGCGCCGGTTACGGCCTCCACTGGGCCATTGCGCGGAGATGATGAATGTGGGTGGCGAGGGCGGAATGCTTCTGGTGTGACGGGACGAAGTGATTTCTGATTGCCGAAAAGACCGCGATGAATCGTTGCAATCCGCCGGCGGATCGGAAGCCTTGCATCTCTCGCTTTCGCAGCGGCCGGTGTGAATTTTCCGCGCGATTGTTCAAGCCTTTATGCGATCGATGTTCGACCGTAGGCATCACATCCCGCTTTGCCGCTCCATATGAGCGCAGTTTGTCGGTAATGATCCGCTTCGGCGTGAGGCCTTGCTTCTTCAGCAGCCTGACCAGCAATCGCCTGGCAGCCTTCATGTCACGACGAGCCTGTACGATTTCATCGAGAACATATCCGTGCTGGTCGACAGCTCGCCAAAGCCAGTGTTTCTGGCCACCTATGGAAATCACCATCTCGTCCAGATACCCAGGTGTCCTTTCGCGACGGCTTCTTTCATCGCAACTGCTTTGCGCAGGCAGCACCGAACTTACTGCTCCATCGCCGGATCGTTTCATAGGAGACGACGATGCCGCGCTCCAGAAGCACTTCCTCGACCAGCCGCAGGCTCAGAGGAAACCGGAAATAAAGCCACACGGCATGGGCAATGATCTGCGGTGGAAAACGATGATTTTTTGTAGCTGATGATCGACGGGTTCATGGCGCCGGCTTAGCCTTCAACCCTTAAGTCGCCAGTAACGTGACATCACCCGTGTCGATGCTATGCGGTTTCCACGATGGCGCCCTCGATCACGACCCCGGAGTTCGGGTATTTCCAAAGCGCAACAAGCAGCTTGCGTGCCAGCGCGACAATGGCCGTTTTCTTCATGCGCCCGCCGTTGCGTTCAACGCGAGCCTTGAACCATTTCGTCAGCGCCGAAGCTGGCTGATGCCACAACCACAGCCAGGACAGCTGGATCAATGTTGTCCTCAGTTCCGGATGCCCGCCTTCGAGACACCTTGTTCCCAATTGATCGTCCCGCTATGCTAGGCGATCGGCCTTCACGTCATGACGATCTTCCAGCCACGTCGCCAGGTCGGGCATGGTTATATCCGGTTGCGCCTCCACCTTGGTGATGATGTCGTCCCGGTAAGGGCCCTATTTGCCGACGCCGCTGGGCCGTCCTCGCCGCGACGGCTCGACCGAGCCCGTTCGATCCGACCGCTGCTTGAGCCGCACCGCCGTGGCGGGCGAAACCTTGAAAGCAGCCGGCCGCTCGCCGCGACTTGCCTTCCGATATCGCATCAACAATCCGTTGACGAAGGCCCAAAGAATAGGCGCGAGACATGGCAAGTCCTCCTGCCATGTTGAATCATAAAATCGAAGCTGATGGAATCGGGCGGATTCACAAAATCCGCCCGACGATCCAGTCGATAAATACAGAGGCTTCCGGCGCTCACTTCAATTTCGTGGTGACGAGCAACGTCTGCCATAGTCGTGTCGCCGTTCAATGTTTCCGAAACAATTGCCTCTTTATCGGGCCCGGCCGAATTTCCGACGCCGCACACTCCCGGGTAAAATCTCAAGATTATGAATAGACACGTCGTTATCCTGGTGGTTAGCAACGTGGCGAAACGCCAGCCTCACGAAAACAACGGCAATTCCTCAATCGAACAAGGCGGTCTTGCTCGGATGGATACCCTTCAAGAGCCCAGCGTGCCTGTATACGGTTTTCTCGACTTGCTGAGAACTCTAGCCGCGATTTCCGACCGTGCGCTCCAGGACGTACTCATCGTCTCACTCATCTTGCTTAGCGTTCCGTCGTTGCGGAAACGTCTGCCAGAGACGACAAATCGACCAAATGAATCAACAGAAGTCGCTGAGCGCACAAATCCTTCCTTCCACGGCGTTTAGAGAGCGGCAATCCCCCAAATGGGTTAGATCAAAGCGGCAACAGAATTTGATCCGCGCCAGCTCGCAGACCAGGGCGCGGAAGGTGGCATTCTAGGCTATTACACCACAGCAGGGGCATCGCCAACGTAACGACGGAGTTCTCGAGCGACCGCGACGATCGCTAGCTCTGCGCCTCTGGCATGCTCACCACTAGGCCGTCAAGGTCGTCTGAGACGCGCAATTGGCAGGTCAGGCGCGAGCGGGCCGGATCCGGCTGGTAGGCGAAATCCAGCATATCCTCTTCCATTGGCCCCGGCGGCGGCAGCCGGTCCATCCAGCCGGGATCGACGTAGACATGGCAGGTGGAACAGGCGCAGGCGCCGCCGCAATCGGCTCTGATGCCGAGTATGCCGTTGTCGCGTGCACCTTCCATGACCGAGACGCCATTGGGCAGGTCGATGACATGTTGCCTGCCGCCGAATTCGATATAGGTGATCCTTGGCATGTTATGCTCTCCATTACATCCGCTTGCGCCTGCCTGCTTCGATTGAGGCATGCGAAACACCACCCGCCCCGTTTTCGGCGGCAGCGGTCGTTTAGGCTGGTCCCGGTCACCGCATTAGTTGTGGCAGGACCAATACGATCTGCGGGAAGATCGACATGATCAGGATGCCGAAGAGGATCACCGCCACGAACGGCCAGGTCGAGTTGTAGATATCGATGATGTCGCTGCCCGGGACCGCTGCCTTGAAGACGAACATGGTCATGCCGAACGGTGGCGTCATGCCGCCGGTGACGACGTTTATCAGGTAGAGAGTCCAGAACCAGATCGGGTCGAAACCGACCGCCGCAATGATCGGCGAGAAGACCGGCACCGAGATCAGCATCCATTCGGTGGCACCGAGGAACATGCCGGCAAGCAGCGTGATGCCCATCAGCATCAGGAAGACCAGCCAGGGCGCCATGTTCCAGCCTTCGACGATCGTCACCATATGCTCGGTGGCGCCGGTGAAGGACAGGAGTTGGCCAAACAGGTTGGCGCTCATGATGATGACGAAGACGGAGCCGGAAATCTTGGCGGCTCCCATCATCGATACCCAGATCATCGCCCAGCTGAAGCTGCGCAGCCAAAGCGAGACGAAGACAGTGGCGAGCACGCCCATCGCGGCGGCTTCGGTCGGGCTTGCAATCCCTGCCAGCATCAGGCCGATCACCGCCAGCATCACGAAAACGAAGGGGAACATCCGTCCAAGGCCACGAATCCGGTCGCCGACGGTGCGGTGGATCGTGGTATCGAGCGGCGGCGCCTTTGAGGGATCGATCAGCACCCGGATATAGGCATAGGCGATATAGAGGGTGGCCAGCAGCAGGCCGGGCAGGATTCCGGCGACCAGCATCTGGGCGATCGACGCATTCGCCAGCGCCGCCAGGACCACAGTCAGGACGCTTGGTGGAATGATCGGTGCGATCGTGGCACCTGCGAGGATCAGGCCCGTCGACATTTTTTTGTCGTAACCGCGCTCAACCATGCCGGGGTATATCGACCGGCCGAGCATGGCGGCATCCGCCATGGCGGATCCGGACACGGTGCCCATGACTGTCGCAACAAGCGTACAGAGCGCATAGAGCCGGATACGCATCTGACCGAGCATCGCGTCGAAGGCGTCGTAGAGTTCGTCGATCGCCCGCGAGCGCGACAGCATCTCGCCCATCAGCAGAAACAGCGGCACGGCGATAAAGGCCTCGCTCGTCAGCGTCGAGACCAGGCTGTTGGAAAACATGCCAAATGCGGACGGCCCAAGGATGAACACGATACCGGCCACATTGATCAGCAGGAAGACGACGAAGACCGGCAGACCGGCGAAAGTCAACAGGATGACCGAGCCAAAAACGCCGCTGAGCGTGAGGTACCAAGGTAGGCTAAGCAAGTGACACCTCGGCGCTCGGCGCTGTCTTGACGGAGAGAAGCCGTGCGAAATGACGGCAGAAATGCAACGTGGAACTGCCGAGGCCGTAAACGATCGGCGCAAGCAGCCACCATTTGGGGATGAACAGCGTATCGGTCGTCTTTACTCCGCGGCGCATGGCACGCAGGGTTTCCTCGGCGGAGATATAGGTTGAGATGCCGCAAACGATGATACAGGTGAAAAGCACGCCGACGGCCAGGATATAGGCTGCGCGCGGCGGCAGGTAGTTGCCGATCGAGACCGAGACATGGTCCTCGACCATCACCAGATACGGCATCATCAGAAGGACCGTACCCAGCATCAGATAGATCGCCACCGCCGCCGTCCAGCTGCTCGGAGAATGCAGGAAATACCGGGTCACCACCTCGCTGCAATAGAGAAGGCTGATGATGGCGACAAAGACCGCGGCGATCTTGGCACCGAAATGCGTCACCGAGTCATGCAGCTTTGCGAGCTGCGAAAAAACAGACATGGGACCTCCTCACGCTTTAGGGAGAAGCGTCGCAAACGATGCGACGCTCGACGATGTCACGAGGCGGGGCCGGTATAGACGAGGTTGTTGTCCTTCACGAACTTGACCAGTGCCTCGGCCTCGGCGCCGCCGTTCTTAATCGTCTGGTCCCAAATTGCCTGGTTGTAGTAGACGTTGATCTTCTTGGCTGCGTCCGGGGTCAGCATCTTGAGGGCGGCACCCTGCTTGACCAGCGCCGCTTCATCCGCCGCTGCGATATCCGCGACGACCTTGAGGCACTGCTCCTCGAAGTGACGACCGGCCAGCAGCATCTTCTTCTGAAGGTCTGGTGACAACTTGTTCCACTTGTCGAGGTTCATCACCACCAGCGCCGTGCCCTGGCCGAAGGTCGGGCGGACCTGGACTTTGGAGATTTCGCCCATTTTGGCCGAAACAACCCCGTGGACCGGGAAGGCGGTGCCGTCGATCAGGCCCTTTTCCATTGCAGTGTAGACTTCATTGACCGGCAATTGGACTGGGGCTCCGCCCAAGGCTCGGATGGTGCCGTCATAAGCGGGATTGCTACGGATCTTCATGCCCAACAGCGTGCCGTCGGCGCTGAGGTCGCTCCGCAGGAGGAACTGGAAGCCCGTTGATGGACCTGCTGCGATCAGCTTCAGGTTGCGCTTCTGATAAGCCTTGTCGATCATGTCCCAGAGGCCGGAGGAATGTCGCTTTTCCGCATCGGCCACCACCGTATCCATGATCTGTCCGACCACGGTATCACCGGCATGATAGGCCGGATTGGTATAGTGCAGATCGAAGACGCCGCTCATGACCGGCTCAAGCTGCTCAAACGGCGGTACGACGCCGTTGTCGAATTTCTGGATCTTGATCTCGCCGCCCGTGTCCTTCTCGATGGTCTTCATCAGAAAATCGCCGACGGCGATGTTGCCGGCGCTCGTCTGGTTCCATGGCATCAGCATGCGCAGGGTTTCGGCAGCCTGCGCGGCATTGATCATCGAAAACGACATGATTGCCGCGGTTGCGGCTCCCAAGAATCCGCTGTTCATTCGATAACGAGACATGATTTCCTCCCTTGCCTCCTCGATTGACGCGGGCTTCCCCGCACTTGTCCGGCGCCGTCCCCTCTCGACGTTCGCTGGCCGTTACATCTCCACGATGATGTAATCTTCCTCTACGGTCACCGGGAATGTCTCGGCGACGTAAGGACCTTTCACCAGCGTCGCGCCCGGCTCTACCTTGACGCCGAACTGGCGCACATACATGGAGCCAGGGTCGCACCAGGACTGGCCGGTGCGGATATCGAATTCCCAGCCATGCCATGGACATTTCAGGATTTCGCCGCTTCGGCTGGTCTCGATCTCGCCCGACCGCTTGGCCTGCACGAGATGGGTAATGCGGCCGCGACAGAGATCCGCTCCCTGGTGGGGGCAGCGGTTGTGCAGCGCATAGAATTCGCCGTGGACGTTGAAAATCCCGATCGGCCGGCCCTTGACCTGGCGCACCAGAGGCTTGCCGGGCTGGACTTCGTGGACCCGGGCGACTACATGCTTCTCGCGCTCACGCAAAACCATAGATCTCCCTGGCATTGGCCGAGAAAATTCGGGCCTGGGTTTCCTTGTCGAGCGGGAACTTAAAAGCGTAGCGCGGGTCGTCCATGTCCCAGTGGGGATAGTCGGTCGCAAACAGCAACTTGTCCTGCCCGATCCAGTCGATGATGTCGCCGATCTGGCTCGCCACTTCCGGCTCCTCGACAGGCTGGGTGGCGTACCAGACGTTGCTGCGCATGTAGTCCGACGGCGGGTGCTTCACATGCGGCACCTCGCTGCGGTTCTTCGTCCACACCTTATCGAGACGCCAGCCGAGTGCCGGCGCCCAGGCGAAGCCGCCTTCGACCACCACGAATTTCAGCTTCGGAAAGCGTTCGAAGACGCCTTCCATGATCATGCTGATGATCGCTGTCTGCATCGTGTGGGCGTAGGAATGGTGCTCTTCGATATAGAACGACATCCAGCCCGCGCCCGATGGCGCGTACTGGCCATAACCGGAGGAGTGGATTGCGACCGGCATGCCGATCCGCTCCGCCGACTCGAAGATCGGCCAGTACTTTGCTTTGCCGAGCGGCTCGGCGGAGCGAGCATGCAGGACGATCTGGGCGAACTGCTTGTTGCCGGCGTGGCGCTCGATCTCCTTCAGGGATGCCGCGATATCTTCCTGCGGCAGGAGCAGCGAGCCTCTCAGCCGCGGTTCCGGATCGAGCCAATATGCCGTCTGCCATTCGTTGACCGCCGAGCATATAGCACTGGCAAGGCCCGGATGGAGAAGATTGCCGCCACCGCCCGGCCCGAAGGGCTGCAGGATGCCGTAGCGGATATCATAGAAGTCGAGGAGCTGTTCCTGCATTAGCTTCAGGTCCGAGCCGGCCGGGCCGACTTCGGGCATGGAATCCAGCCGGTTCTGCTGCACACGCGGAATATGCATCATTCCGAGGAACGGCTGCGACCCGCGAGCTCCGTAGGTCTCGACATGCTCCCGCCATTCCCTGGGCAGGAACTGGTAGAGATCGGCCCTTGTCTTCGGATAGGGGTGGATGTCGCAATCAATCAGCTCAAGCCTTGCGTGAGCGCGGGCGCCGGCGGCTGATATCTTTACGGCCTCGTTCATTTCACACCTCCCGATGTCACGCGCCGAGGCGCGGATAGGTTGCGAGCACGTTGTCGACGAGCATCTTCCGCAGTTGGTCCGCCGGCATGCCCTCCGGTACCGCCGCATCGCCGTCGAAATGCCAATGGGGATAATCGGAGGAAAAGAGCAGCATGTCGTTAGAGCCGAACTGCTGCATGACCTTGGCAACCGCTAGTGGCGGCGCGTCGAATGGCTGTGCAGTCAGGCGTATATGGTCGCGCATCATCTCAGCCGGGCTGCGGTCGACCCAAGGCACTTCGTTGCGTACACCGCGCCAGTCCTTGGAGAAACGCCACATGAAGGGCGGCATCCAGGTGACGCCGGATTCGATCAGCACGATCTTGAGCGTCGGATAATCGGCGAATACGCCTTCGGCTACGAGGTTGGCGACCTGCGCCGTGAAGGCGGAGATATGCGCCGTGTAATCCTCGGTAAAGGTCGAATAGAAACCGCTCTGCGACGGTGCATTGCGGAACATGCTGCCGGCATGCAGGCCGATCGGCAGGCCATGCCGGACCGCCGCCTCGAAAATCGGCTTGTTGACGGCGCGGCCGATGGGAATTTCGGTCTGGACCGGAATGATGACCTGCACGAAACGGCGGTCCACGGCCACCCGATCGATCTCTGCAGCCGCCGCTTCCGGGCGGCCCATATTGGTAACGATAGAGGCCCGCAGCCGATCGTCCTTGTCGAGCCAAGCCTCGCGGATCCACTCATTGTGAGCCCGGCAGAGAGCCTCCCCGAGGAAAGGATCGTGCATCATGCCGCCGGAAAACACCGGGTTTAGGATGGCCGCCCGGAGCTTCCAGCGATCGAGGATCTGCTCCTGCAGGGTTTCCAGCGAGGCACCGGATTCACCCTTCACGCCCCAGTCTGGCCTACGCATCAACGGTGCGTTCGGCGGAAAGGAGGTCAATTCCCGCATCAAGATGTCGCGATGCCTGGCCGTATCGGTCCAATGCGCGTCGAAATAAGGCATCAACTCGCGCGTATAGGGCGCACGCGGATGCACATCGCAATCGATCGCTCCTGCAAGGGTGCCGGCGTCAGCAGGCTTCGCCTTTTCGAGAACTGCGTCCAACAGGATCCTCCTCTCTGATCCGTCATCGACATTATGTTCCTATATAGTCAACAACGGCTCTTCCCGTTTTCCAATTAACCGTAAACCTAGCAGAGAAATGGCAATCGTCAATTGGTATTGGATGTATATTCTTGCAATTCGCCTTAGTTGTTGTCTATATTGAAACACGAGTCGAATCTGCAGGTGAATTTATGCGCGCTGTCGAAAAAGCCATTACGCTCGTCCACAAATTCGAGGAAAAGCCGGAATGGGGGGTCACCGATCTGGCTCGTGCCACCGGCATGGACAAGGCAATGACGCATCGCATCCTCAAGACGCTGATGCGCGCACAATGGGTGGAGCAGAACCTCGCTTCGAAGCTCTACAGCCTCGGTCCGGGCCTGCGCGACATTGCCGGCCTGCAGCATTCGCGGCTGGAAGTGCTGCGGGTTGCGGAACCGGTCCTCGAGGAACTGGCACGGCAGGTGAACGAGACAGTGCTGCTTTCAGGGCGGCATGACCTGTTCAACGTCGTTGAAATGATTAAGGAATGCACCCGTGAGGTGCGGGTCGTATCCGAGATCGGCCGCAAGATCCCGCTCTATTGCGGGGCGGCCGGAAAGACATTGCTCGCTTTCGATCATCCCTCGCTGCTGGAGCGTCTCCTCGGCGGTGGCCTGAAGACCTACACGGCCAATACGATCGGCGATCCAGAGGCGCTGAAGGCGGAACTGGAAACGATAAGGGAGCGCGGCTGGGGCTTCGAGAACGAGGAATATTCGACAGGCGTGTGCGGCCTTGGCGCGCCGATCTGGAACAGTGCTGGCTGCGTCACCGGCAGCATCGCTATCCGTGCTCCGTCGATGCGGATGACCGCCGGCGACATCGCAGCGATCGCGCCCCAGCTGACGAAGGCAGCCGCTGAGATTTCAGCGAAACTGGGTTTCAAGATGAAGCGCGAATTCGCTCACGGTTGAGATTGGACGCGGCGGGCCTTGCGGCTGGAGCATGCAGCCAAATTTCTTGCTTGGTAGATTCGATATACTTAGAAACCGGTAACTTCTCCGGGGTTGAGCACGGATTGTTAGGCCGGCTTCGTCCATGACCATTGCTTTTGCTCAAGGAGG
>NZ_JPYQ01000003.1:66142-98748 GCF_000757525.1 Rhizobium sp. YS-1r
CCCGACCGGTCAAGGACTACACGGCGCGCCGGATCCGAACAGTGTTCGGGACAGTCGAGGTGCGCAATCCCCGCTGTTAGCCCGTGGTCTGAAACGGACGCAAAGTGCATACATCGTGAATCTGCACGTCGGACGGCGACTAGCGCCTTGTCGAGCTTGTGGCGTCAGATCTTCTGATACCCTGCTGGCTGACTGACACGATTCGTATGCTTCCATTCCAAACGAGGGGCGTGACCTCTTGGAATGGCCGGAACACAATGCAGTAGAATGGAAAAATATCTGATCGAGTAACAAACGTAGATAATCCAAGATGTTAGGCAGCGTTGTCGGAGGGTCGAAGGTTCAGCTCCGTTCAAGGCGGTAGGCTTTCTGGGAAACACACTGGTCTGGATAGGTCGGTCGATTGCCTTTACGAATTTAACGAACTTGACGAGCCGACAACGACTGGCTACATTATTTTCGAAAGGTGGATTGTCATGCCCGTCACGAAAACGACAGCAACCGAAACCCCAAATATCGCGCTATCGATGAAGCTGCCCCGCAAGGCCGATTTCGAAAAAGCGTTGCTCAATCAGTATACCAAGGCGGTGCAGCTGAGCCAAAAGGCTGGCCATCAGGTGAGTTTCCGCGTCGTCGTGGATCCGCGCGCCGGAGCGCAGACAATTTCGATTGTCGAGGAAGACCCACTGGTTGGCGACAGTGCGTTTCCGGCCGAAGAGGCTGGCGAACCGGATGACGAACTGAAGGCAGCCCTGTCCGACGCACGAGAGCGCGGCCGTCGCCGCGTTGCGGAAATCCTCAGCGAGGACGACATGCTGAGCGCCGAGGCCTTTTCCGATCTTCTTGGCGTTTCGCGGGTCACGGTCAATACAAAGCGCCAAAACGGCCAGGTGCTCGGCCTGGATGGCGCCAAGCGAGGGTTCCGTTTCCCGGCCTGGCAGCTCGATCAGGACGGCCGGCCCTATGCGGCGCTTCCAAAATTGCACGAGATCCTGGCGGGTGCCTGGGCCGTTTACCGCTTCCTTGTTTCGCCCCACGGCGCGCTTGACGGTCGTACCGGGCTCGACGCCTTGAAGCGGGGCCAGGATAGCGACGTGGTCGCCGCAGCCGAGGGCATTGCCCGCGGTGACTTTCGCTAAATGGCGGGTCTCAAGCCGCCTGCCGGTTTCGAGCGTCAGCCGCTCGATATCGAAACGATCCCTTCAGGGCGTCGCTTTGGCCGGATCTACGGAAGCGCCTTTCCGGACCCGCTGGGATTTGGAAAGACGGCGAGCCGTTTCAGCGATCCGCGCCGGCGTGACGCGACGAAGCGTTTTGGCGTTCTCTATCTTGGCGAAACACTCAAGGTCTGTTTCCTTGAGGCGGTCCTGCGTGATCGCCGCGACGGTCTTATGGGCGATCTTCCGATTGAGGAAAAAGAAATCCACGCGCGGCGCTACGCTGAGATCGAGACGGTCGCAGACCTCAGCCTTGTTGACCTACGTAACGATCACGCCATCAGGATGGGGGTGCCAACTGACGTGGCGAAATCCTCGCGTCAGAGCCTTGCGCGCTCCTGGGCGCTTGCGTTCCACGAGCACCAGTCGCTTCCCGACGGCATCATCTATCCATCTCGCCTGAACGGCCATACGAATATCGCCGTCTTCGGGCGTGCCGTCTCCAAGCTGGCGCCAGCCCGGGTCGTGCCGTTGATCGGCGCACCAGGGCTCGCCGCGGTCATCAATGACCTCCGTGTGAGTCTGGTCGATTTTCCTTAAAGTGCTCTTGGTTTGAGCGCCTGTCGTGAATCACGGCTCTGCTTTGGGGGCTGCGTTCGTCAGGCACTGATGCTCTCACTTTTGAGTTTGTCTCTCGTCGGTAAAAGACAAATTCAGCGTTTCCTGCAGCTTTCCCAGCGTTCCGTCCTTTCGAAACCGAATTCCCGACACCACGAAGCTGGCGCTGCTGCCGCCCGAATATAGCGTTACGCCCGTAACCGACAGCCGCAACAGTTTCCCGCGGCTTGGCATTCTTCTGCATGTACCGTCACCGCAAGAGCTCTAGTGCATGATGTTCGTCAGAAACCGCCGCGTGCTGTCATGCTCCGGAGCGTCGAAGAATGCATCGGGCTCTTTAACCTCTATGACCTCGCCCGCTTCCATGAAGAAGACGCGATCTGCAACCTTTCGTGCGAAACCCTTTTCATGCGTTACCACGATCATGGGTCATGCACGGGCTCGCCCTGGCCACGGGGTCCTGACGGTTGTGTTTCGCCGCCGCACTCGCTAAATTGTAGGCATGCGTTGTATGGGGCTAACCGCTACTATGGATTCGAATCCTATCGAAGGCTTTGATGCGGCTTTGACCCTGACTGATGTTCTTGACTATTTGCCGGCCAACAAACGGCGCGAGCTCGCCCGCGCGCTGGAGATCATCTTCTTTGAGATCGAACAGTTCAGGTCGGCCAAACAATCAGCTAAGAAAGCCAGTGGGAAAATCCTCAAGGTCATTCTTTTCGGATCCTATGCCCGTGGTGACTGGGTCGAGGATAGACTGAGCGGGTATCGCTCCGACTATGACATTCTAATCGTCGTCAATTCAGAGAGTTTTGCTCAGGAACAGGAATTGTGGCTTGCGCTGGAAGAAAGGTTCTTGCAGGAGCAGATAGGCCACCGGATTGAGACGCCAGTCGTACCAATCGTGCATAGCCTTCAGGATGTTAACGATCAACTGTCGCGTGGGCGGCCCTTCTTTGTGGATATCGCAAGAGACGGCAAAGTCTTATATGCAGACAATCGTAATCCTCTCGCTGAGCCAAAGGTGTTGACCAAGGAAGAACGTCTTGCCGAGGCGAAACAGCACTACGCGAAATGGATGAAATTGGTCGATGCATCGACGACGGCTAGATCTGCGTTGAGGAAGGGACATGAAAACTATTCGGCGTTTCTTTTACACCAGACAGTCGAGGCGCTCTATCATTGCGCACTTGAGGTCCTGACCCTTTACAGTGCAAAATCTCATCGCCTTAAAACCCTGCGGTCAAAATCCGAGGAGCTTGATAAAAGGCTAATCGCCGCTTGGCCTCGTGACACTCGTATCGCGCGCCGCCGCTTTGAGTTGCTGTCGCGCGCTTACGTCGAGGCGCGATACTCACCGAGCTACGCAATCGAAGCTGAGGAACTGGAGTGGTTAGTCGAGCGGGCCAGAAAACTGCAGGAACTTGTTCAGATGATCTGCCGCGAAACCCTCGACTAAACCTGCATCGTCTGCGTTAGGGCCCGTTGATAAATAATTATCGCGTCGATAGCGGTTTGGTTGCGCTGATTGGGTTGTTGGACGGGATGTATTCGCCTGAGGCGTGAAATGAATAAAGCGAGCGTTTATGGATAGATTGGATTCAGTTATTCATGAGATTTACAACGCCGCTCGCGAACCGGAATATTGGACATCGGTGGCCCGAGACGTTGCTGCTATCGCAGGAGGTCACGCGGTTCATCTGCTATTGAGTCAGATGAATTCCGAATCCGAGATTCTCAGCCTCTTCTCGAGGGACGAAAGCGGGTTCGCTCAAGAGTATTTAAAGGAGTACGCTGCCGAAGACTTCCGGGTACCGCGCGTCATGGCACGTCCCCTCGGGGTGTTCGCCGACGAAAGAGAATACGTATCCGCCAGCGAGTCCCGGTCCAGTCCCATACATCAGGAACTTCTGCCTCGCCATGAAGTGTACAACATCAGCGGCGCCAACCTCTGTATTGACGGGCATATCGGATGGTTCGGCATTTCCACTGCCTCTCCTTCGTTGGAGTTCGATAACCGCCAGAGAAGCATGCTGGGGATGCTGTCGCGGCACCTCCTCGGTGCTTTCCAGATCACTGCCCTGCACAATGAACTGAAACTCTCTCGCGATCACTCCCGCGGATCGCTGGATCTCCTCGCCAATGGCCTCGTTTTGACGAGGTCAGGCACTGTCGTGCACGTGAACGACGCTGCGCAGCGCCTGATCGAGCAGGGGCTGTTCTCGATAAGCGGCGGGCGGTTGCGCTGCCGAGACAGCACCCTCGATCGGAGACTCGCGGCGGTGGAGGACCAAGCTAGGGACCGTAGCCAAGCGATGCTTCTGCAACTGCCCGATCTCGGGACAGCCTATATGGTCTCTGTGCACGATGTATTCCCCCGCTACCGGGATGGAGCCCTTCGCGCTTCCGGATACGAAGCGATTTCAATCGTGGAGTTAAATCATCCGTTCGATATCAAGTTCGAAGATGTCCTCGCGTTCTGTGCGCCGTACGGTATTACCTCCGCAGAGGCATCGGCGGTGCATGCCTCGCTCAATTCCGTATCCCTGTCCGAGCATGCAAGAACAAGGCATGTCGGTCTTTCGACGGTTCAGCAGCAACTGAAGTCGGCGTTAGCAAAAATGGGTCTGCAGACACAGAAGAAGCTTTTCCGTGCCTTCGAGCGTTATCGAAACATGGGCGCAAGTCGCAAAGACATCCGCCGGACACGGGAATGACGGGGATTGTCGCAAACCTTTCGGTGGAATTGCAACCTGTACGGTCGTGCCATAGATCTGGGTTGAAGACGAGCAGGTATTGCTGATCCCGATCACGGTCGATTTCAAAGGCAGCCACTACCCGAAAGACGTGGTCCTGTATGCGGTGTTTTTCTACGTCAGATACGCCGTGGCCTATCGTGATCTGGAAGGGATTATGGCTGAGCGCGGCGTTGCCGCTGACCACGCCGCAGTGAACAGAGGGGTTGGTAAACTATTCGTCCTTGATTGCCGGCCGCGCTCATCGACGAAAATCCACGACCAGCAATCCCTGGCGAATGGGCGAGACCTATTTCAGGTCAAAGGCAAGTGGGCTTATTTCTACCGCGCTGTCGACAAATTCGGAAAGCTTCAAATCCCTCCGATCCGCGTCAGTAACATTGGATGGCATCGAAGTGGCGCATATGATCCGCAACCAGCAATCCAACCAGTGGACAATCGGCATTTCAGCAATTTGCCACGCTCGCTGCACAACCGTGCCCAGCGAAAGCCGTTTCTGCGCCCCTTCAAAATTTTGCGACAGACCCCCCAAATGGGTGAAGCGGAATTCATGAAAGCCGAAATAACTTATTGAGGCAAGTGTCGATTTATGAGGTAAGGAATGACGGCCAGCACGCAAGGGAAGAGTATGCGGTTTCTTCTCGGTGCGTTCTTCTTCGGTTTTGCAGCCTGGACTACATTGACGGGCGACGGCCTTGCGGTTGAGCTGGAGCGCAACGGCAAGGTCTACGACATTTTCACGCCGCTGCCTGATGGCGCCACGTTCACCGGCAAAGGCATCGACCGCAAGGCACATGTGAAGGGTGTCGATATCAGCATGCGGCTCATCCAGGACGACTATGCCGATTGCAACCAGCTGGTCTCTGAACGCGATTCCGCCTGGTATCACCGTGGCTATATCTCCGACGCCATCAAGGGTGGGTCGAAGAAGGAATGCATGCTCAGTCTCGGCAACAATGGCGGCGGAGACTACAGCTTCATCGATTCGCGGTATATCTGGCTCGATATGTGCGACTGCTATGTCGCCTATCATCTGGCGGTTAAGCAGGGCGCCGAGGATATACCCGACTTGACGCCGCTGCGCCTGGCTTTGCGCTATTCGCCCGACAAGCCTATCCCGCTCGAACGGCTGAACGTTGACCTCGAGATCAACAAGGACTGGGTCGAAGCCTTCCAGATCTTCAAGGAACGGGGTTTCCGCGCGGAACTGGTGTTCAAGATCCTTGATGACAGCGTCGACATCCTGGTTGGTTCGCGACAGCTGAGCGACCGTTACGCTGAGATCATTGCCGATCTTTATGGAGTGAGTGTGAGCGCGCTGAAGGCGCGTGACGTGGCGACGCCCGACTGGGGGTTCGACGTGGAGACCGGGTATCCGCTCTACAAGGCAAGTCCGCAGGATTTCGCGTCGCATGTTTCCACCTGCTACCAGAATGGAAAATACTGGCGCGATTGTCAGGTGAATTTTCATCAGGAGATGGGGTGCCGGATGACCGAAGGCTGGAAATATGCCTGCACCTATGAAGGGCAGGGGCAAGACGGCCAGAGCTACGCCAAGTTTGGTGACCTGTGCTGGTGGGAACCTCGAGGTGATCTGCCGATGCTGGTCGGTGTCGGCGACAGCATGGAAAAGACCGTGCAGCTGCCGACGCAGAAACTCGCGGTCAAGCAGGACGTCGAATATTGCAACGACAAGGACTGGCGGGAGACCCTTCAACGGGACGGGACGCCCATCCCCGCACGGCTGTTGAAGTGAGGGAGGGGTCTTGAACAAACTGCAGGTTCCCGCAGGGCGCATCAGCGCATTTTCGATGCCGGCGGTTGCGGCATTGCTTGCATTGTTCCTTGCCCTTTTGCCGGCCGGGGCGAAAGCCCAGACCAACCTGTTCCAGGATGCAGGCAAGCGTGTCGCCCTGGTGATTGGTATTTCCGATTACGTCAACGTGCCGGCGCTGGCCAACCCGGTCAATGATGCCGGCATCATCGGTAAGGCCCTGTCCGGACTACGTTTTGACGTGATCGCGGTCAATGATCCTGACCGTGCGCAGTTGCAGGCCGCCATGGTCGAGTTCGTGCAGAAGCTCGACGGCGCCGATATCGCAGTGTTCTTTTATGCCGGCCATGCGATCCAGGTCGACAGCACGAACTATCTGGTGCCGACCGATGCCGCCTTGACGACGATAAAAGATATCGGGCCGCAGCTGATCAGCCTCAGTTCGATCGTCAACGACATGGACAGGTTGGCCAAGACCAAGATCGTGGTGCTGGATGCCTGCCGCAACAATCCGTTCGAGGATGCGCTCCGGGGGGATGGGGAAGACCGCATCGGTCGAGGCCTTGCAGTGGTTGAGGCCGATGCAGTGACGCATGTCGAGGAGCACGAAGGCTTCAATACCTACGGTTCGATCATCGCCTTTTCCGCTGCTGCCGGCACCACGGCCACCGATGGCGAGGGCGCCAACAGTCCCTATACCGCAGCCCTTTCCGAACAGCTCGTGCGCCCCGGAATAGAAGTCGGCCAGATGTTCAGGACGGCGGCGGCCAACGTGATGCGGGAAACAGCGGGCCTGCAACGCCCGGAATATATCGTGCGGCTGACGGACGAGGTCTATTTCTCCCGTCCGCAGCCGTCGGATTGCGATTATTTTGCCATCGCGCCCTATAACCAGGTGGGCATTCCAGGCGTCGAATTCGATTCCATCAAGCCTGCGCGCGCCATCGCCGCCTGCCAGGAGGCCCTGGAAGCCGAACCCGAGCATCCGCGCTTTTTGCACAATCTCGGTCGCGCCTATGATGCGGCAAGCGAATACGGCAGAGCCGTCGAATATTATCGCCGCTCCTCCGATCTCGGCTATGTGCCGGCCTACAGCACGCTCGGCGTCATGTATATCAACGGACAGGGCACCGGCCAGGACTTCGTCGAGGGCGTGCGCCTGCTGAAGCACGCGGCCGGGCTTGGCTACCGGCTGTCGAAGGTGGCGCTTCGCAACCAGGACTTTTCGGTGCTTTTCCATCAGAAGGAATTCGAGCGCCTGCAGAGCGCGCTCAAGACCGCCGGCTATTACAACGGCAAGATCGACGGTGACTTCGGCTCGGGCTCCAAGCGCGCCCTGGAGGAATTCCAGAAGGCCGAGGGACTGGCGCTGAACGGCGCCACGCTGGAGACGCTCGACCGTCTGTCGCTGCTGGAAACCATTCCCCATTACGATCTGAATTGACCACGGGTGTTGCCATGGAGAGAACGATGAAGCGGAAGACTGGCGCGTTGGGATCGGCGCGGATCATTACGCTTGCCGCGGTCGCTGGCGTTGCGTTTGGTCCCGGCTTTGCCGCGGCGCAGTCGCTTTCGGCCGACCAGATGATCGAGGGGCTGGCGCGCAAACCGAAAGCCAACACTCGCTCGCTGGTGATCGGTAAGCCTGCCCCGGCGACGCCTTCCATGGATGCGGAGGACAGGGACTTCCTGCGCTCGCTGCCGGCCCGCGGGCTGAAGGTCGAGGCCAAGGCGAAACTCGATGAGATCGTTGCCGAGAAGGACCTGCCGAAGATCAATCTCGAGATCCATTTTGCCTATGATTCCGCGCGCATCGACGAGGATTCGATCCCTGACCTGGTCAAGCTCGGCACGGCGCTCAATCATCCGGCGCTCGTGCAATCGCGCGTCGTCCTCAACGGGCATACCGATGCGGCGGGCGGCGATGCCTATAATCTGGACCTGTCGGAAGAGCGTGCCGCTGCCGTGCGCGACTATCTGATCGATCATTTTCCGATCGACGGGCACAGGCTGATCGCGATCGGCTACGGCGAAGAGCGGCTGAAGAACCCGCACCATCCCGATGCCGACGAGAACCGTCGCGTCGAAGTCATCAATCTCGGTGCATATTGATGACGGCGGACCGCCCCCTCTGCGCGCGCTGTCGCCGGAGCGCCATCGGAGGGCGCCCCGGATGACCCGGCCGGTGCTCGCCCACGCCATCCTGCTGCTGCTGGGAGCAGTCCTGCCGTTGTTCCTGCTGTTCGAGGCGGCGGGGCATCTCGACGCGCGCAACTTCCTTGCGCTTTCGTGCGGCGTCATTGCCTTCTGCCTGATGGCGGTGAACCTGTTTCTCGCTGCACGGCCGCGCGGGCTGGAGCGGCTGATCGGCGGGCTCGACCGGATCTATTTCGCACATAAGTGGATCGGCATCTCGGTCTTCCTGCTGATCCTGCCGCACAAATATGTCGGCATGCGCCTCGACGGACTGATCGCCGGCAATGAACTCGCCAAGCTCTCGGTCGATGTCGCCAGCTACACCTTCCCGGTGCTTGCCACGCTGCTCGTCATCAGCGCGCTGAAGCGGCTGCCCAGACTGCCCTTCGAAATTCCTTACCAGTTCTGGCGTGTCAGCCATCGCCTGCTGGGCGTGGCTTTCATGGCGATCGCTTTCCACCAGTTCTTCGTCAAGGTGCCGTTCAGCGCCAATGCGATGATCTCCAGCTATCTGACGCTGATGGCTTTTATCGGCGTCGTCAGCTTCGTCTTCACGCAGGTGCTCGCCTGGCTGCGCCGGTGGCGCTACGAGGTCGTCTCGGTCGAGAAACTGCCGCGCGCCACGGTGATCGGCCTGAGGCCGGTCGGCCGCGGCATCAGGGTGAGGCCCGGTGGATTCGCCTTCCTCTCGATCCGTCGCGGCGGGCTGCGCGAGCCGCATCCCTTCACCGTGTCAGCCATCGGCGAGGATGGCAGCCTGCAGTTTTCGATCGGCCCGGCGGGCGATTTTACCCGCAGGCTGCGCGATACCGTCGCGGTCGGTGACCGCGCCATGGTCGAGGGCGGCTATGGCTGTTTCGATCTCAACCGCTTCGGAGAGAGGCAGGTCTGGCTTGCCGGCGGGATCGGCATCACGCCGTTTCTTGCCTGGGCCGAAAGCCTTGGCGATGGCAACGGCAAGTCCATCGCGCTGATCCATTGCGTGCCGACACCGGAAGATGCCGTGGGGCAGGAGCGGCTGCAAGCGATTTCCGAACGCGCCGAGGGTTTCACCTATCATGTTCATGCCAGCAAGCGAGACGGACGCATGAATGCCGAAGCGCTATTGAAGGCGGTGCCCTTTCCGATCCGGGGATCTGACGTCTGTTTTTGCGGGCCGGCACTGCTGCGCCAGGCCATCACGCGCGACCTGCGCCGGCTGGGAGAGCAACCGCAGGGCATCCATTTCGAAAAATTCGAGTTCCGTTGAAACGAGGAAACGACTGATGAAGCGATCGAACCGTCATGCCACCATATTTGGTGCCGCCCTGGCTACGATGCTTTGCGCAGCCGTGCCAACTCTCGCGGCGGATCTGTTTGCGGCTGGCCAGTTCAACGACTACGAACCGGATCTCGCCAACGGTGAAACGCTGTTTCATGCCTCGTCCTGCGCCAGCTGCCACGGCGTGGACGGCGATCCGACCATCCTCGGCGGCGGCATGCGGATCGAGACGAAATTCGGCAATCTCTATGCGCCCAATATCACCGAGGACAGCGAGGCGGGGGTCGGCGGCTGGAGCAACAGCGATTATCTGAATGCCGTCATCCACGGTACCTCGCCGGAAGGCGACAGCTATTACGGCGTCGCCTTTCCTTATGCCTTCTATTCCAGAATGAAGCCGGAGGACGTGCTCGACATCAGGGGTTATATCGCCACGCTGCCGAAAAGCGATGCCGGTTCGCGGCCGCATGAGGTGAATTTCCTCAATGCGCGCCTGCTGAAGCTCTGGTCGACGGAAAGCGTAGCGCTGCCGCCACCACAGCAGAACGCGCAGATGGCGCGCGGCCAGTATCTTGTCGAGGGCGCTGGCCACTGCGCCCAGTGTCATACGCCGCGCAAGGCGGGTTTCGGCCTGTCGCACGAATTCGACGAGGCCCGTCCGTTTGAGGGCGAGACCGGCATATTCGGCGACTATGCCCCTGATATCTCGGCGGCGCGGCTTGCCGAATACGAGCCGCAGGAATTCATCGTCGGCGTTCTCGCCGAAGCGCACAAGCTGAGAGGTTCGCCGATGGCACGCGCCTCGATGCGGCGCATCGCCGCCGAAACGGCACAACTCTCCCTGGACGACCGGGCGGCCATCTATGCCTATCTGTCAGGCAAATTCGTCGATGTCGCGACGATTACGGACAAGGCCGCGGCAGTGCCGGTCGTCGTCGCCGATGCCCAGCCAGCGGCGGGCTCGGATGCGACAGGACAGGGAGCGGCGGGCTCTGGTGACCTCCAGCAGCGCATCGCCGCCTTCTGTTCCGCCGAAACGGCATCGGCTGCGGCCTCAGCCGTCAGGCCGGCGGCAAAGCTCTCCACCGCTGTCGATCCGGAACTGGCCTCGCGTGCCGACAGTGTCATCGACAAGCACTGCCGCAGCTGCCATGGACCCGGGACAACCTACCAGAAGAGCTTTCTGACCGGTGATCTCGCCGACATGGCGCGTGACGGCGACGTCGTGGTGCCCGGCGATCCCGATGCCTCGCGCCTTTACGAATCGATTGCTGGCAACCGCATGCCGATCGGCCAGAAGATGACTCCTGAGGAACTGACGACGCTGGCCGACTGGATCCGTCAGCTCGGCCAGGACAGGCCGGCCGAAGCGGCTGCCGCCGCGCCCACACGGAGCGAGCCTCAAGCCGCTGCTATCCTGCCGCGCTTCATCGGTGGGCCGCCCGCGGAGCTGCACCTGGCGGCTCTGCAGGACATGAACGGCCTGCGCGAGGCGGACCGCGTCTTCACCCGATATTTCTCGCTAGCGGAATTCCCGCTGCCGCCAGTCGATTGCGCCGACATCGACAATGCCAATCCCGTGCACGCGTTCCACGCCGCGCTCAACAAGTTCGTCAACTCTGTCTCGCGGGCGCAGTCGCTTTCCAAGGTGGAGCCAGTTGCCGGCACCGACGGCGCATTGGTGCGCATCGATATCAGGAACTACGGCTGGACCGGCGAGGACTGGCAGGCGCTGACCCGCGGGGTCTATACACGTGGAGCGGAGGCCGCCGGCTTCACCGCAGACGCCTGGGCGCGGCTGGCTCGCCGCTATCCCTATGCTGTCGATCCGCAGACCGATCCGTTGCTGAAGGCGATCGCCACCAGCGCCGACGACCTGGTGCCGATCATGCGGGCCGACTGGTTCGTCCGTTTCGCCTCGGAGGCGCCGTATTACGACATGCTGCTGCGGCTGCCGCCGCAGATCGCCGACCTCGAGAGCCGGCTGGGCATCAATGCCGACCACAATATCCGCAGCATGCGGGTGGAACGCGCCGGCTTCTCGGCCGGAGCCTCCGGCGTGTCCGACCACAACCGCATGCTTGAGCGACACGAATTGGGGGCTGGCGGCTACTACTGGAAATCCTACGACTTTGCCGGCAGCAGCGAGCGCCAGTCACTGCTTGCCCATCCCGACGGACCGGCCTGGATCAGCCCGACGCCTTCGAGGACCAAGGCCTTCGAGCATGACGGCGGCGAGATGATCTTCAGCCTCGCCAACGGCATGCAGGGCTATTACCTGTCGACCGCGGCCGGTGACCGGTTGCTCGTCGGGCCGACCTCGATCGTGTCCTTCCGCAAGAAGGAGATCGGCAAGGGGGTGGACATCGTCAATGCGCGTTCGTGCTTCGATTGCCACGAGAACGGCATCATCAGCAAGCGCGACGAGGTGCGCCGGTTTGTCGAGACCAGCACGCTGTTCGACCGGGACCAGCGGGACATCCTGCTGCAGCTCTATCCCGACCAGGCCACCATCGACGCGCGCTACAAGCAGGATTCAGACCGCTTCATCACGGCACTTACGGCGCTCGACGCCGTGCAGCCGAGTGCGGCGGGGCGTCCGGTCAGCCTGCAGGCGCCCACCTCTGCCGGTGGCGGCGAGATCGTCACCTTTATGGCCGACCGCTTCTTCGACAATCTCGATCTCGACATGGTGTCGCGTGAATTCGGGCTGGATCCCCAAACCTTCCGCGAGCGGGCGATCTCGCTCGGCGATCCGGTTCTCTACCAGGTTGTCGCCGACTGGCTCTCCAAGTTTGACGGCGGGCTGCTCCTGACGCGCGAGCAATACGAGGAATACTGGGCGGCGCTGCTGCCGCGCCTCACCGATGTTGCGCCGCTGCAAGCGCATGAGGTGGCGTTCGTCCATGACGACGTCGCCACCGCCGGCAGCGACGACGATCTGGTTGAGCAGGCCTTTGCCGCCATCACCAAGAAGGCGTCCGCACCCTTTACGCCTGCCGCGACCGAAGCCTACCGGCCGATGCAGGCGCCCGCTAAGGCATCCGGCGCCCTGAGGCTGGAACTGTCCGTTCCCGAGGTGAAGGTTCATGTGAACGATCTCCTGACTTTCTCCGTCAGCGCCAACAGGCGCTGCGAGCTGCAGATCCTTTACGTGGAGGTCAACAAGAACATCGAGGAACTGCCGGCTGGCGTTCTCGGGCCTGTATTCCTGGAGGCCGGCGAAAGACGGCAGATCCCCTATCCGGGGTCGGGCCTGCAATTGCGCTTCGACGAACCGGGGCTTGGCGAGACCATGCTCGCGTTTTGCAAGGAGGGGGGACTTGGCGCCGACCGGCTTTCGGCACACCAGGCGCTCAAGTTTGCCCGCGAGCATTTCCAGCCGCTGAAGCGCGGCCTGATCATCGAGGCAGCGGAAAAGGCCGCGCGCCCCGCCGGCGACAGCGCGCTGAATGCGGTGACATTCGATGTGAGGTGATTGAACGAGGGCATCGCCACGAGGTGGGCAGCAGGCTCAAGTGCGCGGCGCGGGATCGGTTCTGCGCCGGCTTGACGAAGAAGGCCCGGAAAGGAAGAACAAATGAGACATCCGGGCCTGATCTGCTTGCTTGGTCTGACCGCGCTCCTTTTCGGAGCCTGTTACAGCGGTGCGCAAGCGCTCGATATGTATCGCAATTCGACGCGCTATGAGATCGATGTGAAGACGCCCGACGGCCTCAAATTCCATGAGGCAGGCGTCGACAGGGTGTTTTCCGCAGACGGGATCGATGTCAACCTGCGGCTTATTCAGGACCGATACGACACATGCGCTGACCTGATCGAGGAGCGGCAAGGCAATCGCCGGAAGGACGGATATACGGTCGCTTCGGATCGTTCATTGAGCCAGTTAGCCTGCTCGGTGACGCTCAAGAACCCATTCGACGGCCAGATGATGACGTCGCACTATCTCTGGATCGACGTGTGCAGCTGTTTCGCAGCACTCCATTTCCGCTACGCGGAGAGTTCCTCCGCCGCAATGGCCAAGCTCGCCGCTCCGATTATAGCCTCACTGAAAAAGAGACGTCATCGGTCTTCCGATGCGCCGGCGCCGGAAGCGGCGACAAACGGGCAAGGCACAGGCGGCGTGAAGTGCGTTCCCAGTCGTTTCCAACAGGGACTGTGTACCCTGATGGACAAAAGGACGAACAGGCCTTTCATCGGGCAGACCACCTCGACCGTAGACCTCACGAACAACGAGCTTAAGCAGCTTCCGAAGTTCTACGCTGCGCTCGAGCGCGCCGATGCGGTCCTCAGGAAGCGCGGCATGTCATCGACCAACAGGCGTCATCTGGTCGAAGCTCTGTCCCACGGCCATGAAGGCAATGCCGGCTATGGCGCTTTCCAGCTTTATCTCTCGAATGTCTTCAATACCGCCTACGATCCGCGCGCCTCTGTCTCCGAAAAGGCGTGGAGAAGCCCCGCCACGATTCTCAGCCAGTTCGCATTCTATTTCCCGCATTACTACGATCCGATCTCCGGTCGTGAGGTCGATCGCTCTTCCGTGGAGAGCCGGGCACGTGACCTGCCTAAGTGCTTCCTGAAGGGCGATCCCGAACGTGATTGCCGACCGCTGCGCTATCACTGGTGGGTCGGCTGCTGGATCCGCCCCGAAGATCGCGCAAAGGTCGTCCGCGATCTCTCTCTCTGGCGGATAGACGGGCTCGGAGACATTCCGATGATACCTGTGGCGGTAGCCTATGAGCCCTTCGATCTGTCTAAAGCCAGCCGCGCCGACCAACAGAAGCCAAAGAAGCCGACAGGCAAGAAGAAGGTTGCGAGCAACGACAATCCGGCCGGCCGCATGGCCTGCAGCAGCATCGACGTCTGGGAGGGCGGCGAGGAAGAAAACTGAACGTCATGCGACACCGGCCGCGGCAATCATGCGATTGTCCGGGCGAGCGGCGTGTCCCGTGGGGCAGCCGTCATCACGAGCCAAAGCGAACTGTGGGGAAAACGGATATCAATGAAGCTATTATCATGTGTTGCCGTGCTTGTCGGCTCTCTGCTCGCCACCCAGAACGCCCAGGCGATCGATCTCTGGCGCAACCAGAAGCGCTATGACATCGACATTCCGCCTCCGTCCGGTATTCCCTTTGCCAGGCAGGGGGTCGATCGCCTGTTCACGATAGCGGGTCTCGGCAATCTACCTGACATTTCCGGCACGCTGCGACTCATCCAGGACGAGATGACGGAATGCGGGACGCTCATAGAAGGCAGGAAGCGCAACTACCTCAGGCAGGTCAATTCTTCGCTTCGTTTGACACGACGCGCCGAGCACGCCGCGAACAGTTCCGTCTCGCGGACCTTACCGGTTTTGCGATCGACGATCGGGCACGCGTCTGCTGGAATAGTCCGCAAAGGCCTTGTTGCAAACCGCATGCTCCTGGCGACATTGGGCACTCGAGAACTCGCTCCATTGGGTACTCGACTTGACCTTCAAGAGGATGCAGCCCCATCTCGAACCGGACATGACCCCGCCGGCATGGCCATCGTCCGCCACTTCGCCATCAACAGGCCAGAAGCAATAAGGACAAGCGCAGCATCATGCTCAGACGAAACAAAGCCGGCAGAAACCCTTAACATTACAGAATTATCGCAGCGTGAATGTTAACTTGGATTCAGAGCCGTGGAGCCCGAGCCCAGGCGATTGACCCGATGGTTGCATAAGGGTTGAGGTTCGGCGGGCGTGCCGGTCGCCATCGAGAGCCGCAGCGCGTCTCGAATTTTGTTGCATAACTTTTCGCGAACCGTGCATAGCTCCGCTGCCGGCGTCTTGACTGGTAAGTGAAAGGGCATGGGAGTCCGACATCCATGCATGTCGGCCGGCGTAAAACAACATTGCCGGCCTCTCCAGCAGGCCTGCTCTCCCTGTATAGGGTCAGCCGAGTGGCGCCGTGGTTGCGTCATAACCGTAAACCCAGGCTGGGTCTTCCGGCTGCTTCAGCCAGGTGTTGGCGTTGGAGATGGTCTGCACCTTTGTTGCCCGCTCGCGTCGCGTGACCTCGTACAGGGAGAAGGCGTCCGCGTAACCCGCAAGCCCGCTCTCTTTCAGGCATCGTGTCAGGATGGCGGCATCCTCAATGGCCATACAGGCGCCCTGCGCCATGTGTGGACGCATGGGATGGCAGGCGTCGCCGAGCATCACCAGACGGCCCCGGCTCCACAGGTTGAGGGGGGCGCGGTTCCAGAAGGGCCATTTGGTGACGGTTTCTGTGGCATCGATCAGGGCCTGAACCATGGGATGCGAACTGCCGAAGATCGCTTCCATCTCCTCGCGTGAACTGTCGACGAAGCTGGTTTCATGTTGCCATCCATCGACGGGCACGCCGGTGACGTAATAGTATTCCTCGCCGTTGCCCTTCGTGGCATAGGCCATGAGGTGGCGTGAGGCTTCCCACCACCATTTGACGCAGGTTTCGAATTCAAGTCCCGAAGCCCGCAGCTTGTCGATGTCGAGGATGGCGCGGTGGCCGATCCATCCCGAAAAGCGCGGCTTTTCCGGGCCAAGCAACATTTCGCGGATGATCGAGTTGATACCGTCGGCGCCAACGACGAGGCCTGCCGAAATCTGGCGCCCATTGTCGAAGCCTAAGAGAACGTCGCTGTCACGCTCCTCGATCGCGGTAAGGCGGTGATCGAAATGCAGGCGGTCCTTGTCGAGGATTGCGACCTGCTCTGCATGCATGTCGCCGCGGTGGATGGTGATATAGGATGCGCCATATTCACGCCGGCCATAATCGCCGAGCGGAATGCGCGACATATATTCGCCGGTATTTCCATCACGCGAAAACCAGAAATCCGGATGGGCGCCTATCTCCTCGAGGCGTTTTTCCAGCCCCATCCTGCGGAAAATCTTCATGACGTTGGGGCCGATGTGAATGCCGGCACCGATCCGGGCAAAGACAGGTGCCTGCTCGAAGGAGTGCACGTCAAAACCTGCTTGTGTCAGAAGTGCTGCGGCTGCCGCACCGCCCAGTCCGGCACCGATCACGGCGATTTCGATTTTTTCGCCAGGGGTGGTCATCGTTTGTCCTTTCAGTTCAATTTGTTTGTATACGAATGATATTGGATGTGGTTTTCTGGAATCCCTGTTGGGCTATCCGGTCAAACAGGGGCCGCTTTCATCACCAGGGTGGAAGGTTCGGCGCGAAACGCTGGCGCAGATAGGCTGCAAGCGCCTGCTTTTCGGCGCTGGTCAATTCCTGCTTGAAGGAGGGCATGTCGCGCAGTTCCAGTGCGTCTGGTGCACGAAGGCCCTCGTCGAGAACCGTAAACACCGCCTCGGGGCCCGGCGCGCGCAAGGCGGCCGACTGTGCAAGCGATCCAAGCGCTGCCGTCACCGTTCCGGCGATGGCGGGCTCATGGCAGACTGCGCAGGCGCTTTCGTATATCCGGCTTGCCACGCCTGGCGGGGGAAGCGGCGGGGTTGCCACTGCTGCAGGTTGTGGCAGGGCCGGGGTTTCGATCTGCGAGGCCAGATAATGCGCCATGGCGCGGATATCGTCATCGGGCAGGGCGGTTAGACTGGCGGCGATCTCCGCCATCGGTCCCGATGCGGTTGCCGTCCCGGAGTGGCCGTGCCTGAGGTAACCGAACAACGTATGCTCGTTCCAGCCGTGGGCGCCCGCTTCAAGTCCGGCCAGCGCTGGAGCATACCAACCCTTGATCATCGCGCTCGACAACTGAGGCAGTTCGGCACCTGCCGCATTGCGCGGCGCGTGGCAGGCCGAACAATGCCCGGCCGCTTCCACCAGATATTTGCCCCGGTTCCATTGATCATCGCGGGCCGGATTTGCAGCGAAAGGCGACGCGTCGTGATAGAGGAGATTCCAGGCCGCCAGCGCTGGCCGCAGGTTCGTCGGCGCGATCATCTGCGCCTTCGGCGTTTCCTGCCGCACTGGCTCCAGTGTCTGCAGATAGGCATAAAGCGCCAACATGTCGTCAGCCGTGATCCTGGCGAAAGACGTGTACGGAAAGGCCGGATAAAGATTGTGTCCGTCGCGGCTGATGCCATGGCGCATGGCGCGTTCGAAGGCCTCATAACTCCACCGGCCAAGCCCGGTGTCGGGGTCAGGCGTGAGGTTCGTGCTCCAGACGGTGCCGAAAGGCGTTTCAATCGCCCGACCGCCGGCATTGGCCGCTCCATCCATTGCGGTATGGCAACTTGCACAGTTGCCGAGGGAAAACACCTGCCGCCCACGGTCCAGTGTCGCCTGCGAAAAGATGCCTGGTGAGAGAGGCGTCGACGGGGCAATGGCCCGGTGCAGCGGGATCGAGAGGGCGCCAAGGGTCAACAGGCCGCCAAGCACGGTTCCAAACCCGAGGCGCTTCTTGAACGCCGTTCCCGGTTTTGTTCCAGGTTTCGCCGGGCCAGCCGCAAGCAGGGGAGTTGTGCCAGCTGACGCCAACGCTGCGCGTATTTTCTCCGGCGTGAACGGAACCTCCCGCATGCGCACGCCCGTTGCATCGAAAATGGCATTGGCAATCGCCGCAGCACTGGGCACGGCGGCACTTTCTCCCACGCCGAGCGGCGGGTCTTCAGGCCGGGCGATCAGCATGGTCTCGATATCCGGCACGGCCGGGAAGGTCTGGATCGGATAGCTCGCCCAGCTTTGCGCGGTGGGCGAAATCTCGTCGAAAGTGACTTCCTCGAGCAACACGCGACTGGCTGTCTGAAGGGCATTGCCGTGGATTTGCTGCCGCACGCCATCAGGGTTGATGACCAGACCCTGGTCCTGCCCGATAACAAGGCGCGACAGTGTGACCTCACCGGTTTGCGTGTCGACGGCGACATCCACCACCCAGGCTGCGGAAGCCGCCGCGGTGCCGGGAAAGGTGCCATGAACATAGGTCGCGAAGGCAAATCCCTGGCCAAAGGCCATACGACCCTCACGACGCAAACGCGGCCCGCTATGTTCTTCCCAGCCGGCCTGCTGCGCGGTGCGGCGTACAAGCTCTGCTTCGCGGGGATTGTCGAGGTGGCGAAGGCGAAAGGCAACGGGATCTTCCCCCGCTTCGAAGGCCATCTCGTCGATGAAACTCTCGTGCGCGAAGGTGTTGGGCAGTGCTGAAACGCCACGCATCCAGGCCGCGCGGACAATCGGCGCCATGTCATGAACGGTGATGCGTTTGTTGGGCACGCGATATGGCGGAATGATAGTCCTGTCGCCCATGTCGGACGCGCGTGGTTCAGGGGTGATGCGCCCGGTCAGAAGCAAGGCAAGATTGGGTCCCCGATTTGACGGATACCAGCTGTCGAAAGCGTAGGCATGCAGCGAGCCGGACTTCAGTCCTCCATGAACCTCCATCAGCTGCGCGGCGCCTTTAGGCTCCCACAGATGTTCCTGCGCACGGGTCAACTGAACCCGGACAGGCCGTCCGGCTGCTCGCGACAGAAGCAGCGCGTCACCGCAGACATCGTCGGCGCAATTGCGGCCATAACAGCCGGCGGCCTGATAACGGCGGATTTCGATATTGTCAGGAGCAAGATCCGACAGGACGGCCAGATCGCCACGTAGCATATGCGGGTTCTGTGTGCCGGACCAGACGACCGGCGCACCATCGTTCCAATCTGCCACCGCGCAGGAAGGGCCGATCGATCCGTGCTCGTGGTAAGGCCAGACATAGGTGCGTTCGCGGGCAACCTCGCATTCCTGGATTGCCTGAGCGAAGTTGCCGGACCGGTCAAGGTTGCGCGGCTTGGAAGGGTGTTCCTTGAGTGCCCGCCGCAGGTCCGCCATGTCAGGTATCTCAGGCGGCATGTGCCACTGCGTCGGCAAGATCTCTGCAATTGCCCGTGCCTGGTCGGCGCGTTCGGCAACCACGCCCAGAAAGTCGCTTTGCCGGACGATGGCAATGAAGCCGGGAAGGTCTCGTACGGCCGCCTCGTCGTAACTGATGAGACTGCGTCCGATGAAGGCGCCGCTGTCGCGACCGGCATAAGGCGGGCGAATGACGTGGCCATGCACCATGCCGGGAATATCCAGGTCATGGATATAGGGATGGAGGCCGCGCAGTTTGTCGGAAAGGTCGCGCCGACCTGCTTTCTGCCCGACAATGTGGTAGTCCGCCGGAGCCTTGACCGCGATGCTGCGGTCGAGCTTCAGCGAAATCGTCTCACCGGTTATCAGGTCGCCATAGCTGCAGGACTTTTCCTGCCAGCACAGGCGTCCGTTTTCGGTAACGATGCCAACAGCCGGCGCGTTGAAGCGGCGCGCCGCTTCATGGACGAGAAAAAGACGGGCCTGCGCGGCAGCAATACGCAATGGGATCGCGGCAATCTGGATCGTTTCGGATGCAATGGTCGGCCCTTGATCCGGCGCTCGTGCGGTGTCGCCTAGAACCATGCGCACGGCGTTCAAGGGGAGATCGAGTTCCTCGGCGACGATTTGAGAAAGCGCCGTCTCGATCCCGGTGCCGAGATCGACATGGCCGTTGTAGCCGATAGCGTGGCCGTGATGATCCAATTGCAGAAAGACCGCGACGCCTGAGGGCAAGTCATCATGGACGGACAGACAACCCGGTTGCAGAGCCTCAGTCATGCCGATGCTCCCGCATCAGTTCTGCGGCACGCTCGACGGATGCAATGATCTCCAGATGGGTGCCGCACCGACAAAGGTTGTGGCGCAAGGCATTGCGGATCTCGTCACGCGTCGGCGAGGGGTTGGTTTCGAGCAGCGCCGTTGCGGTCATCACCATGCCGTTCAGGCAATAACCGCATTGTGCGCCCTCACATTCGAGGAAAGCCCGCTGCACGGGAGAAAGATCGCCGCTGGATGGATTTGCAAGACCTTCCAATGTCGTGATCTGTCGACCGACGGTGCGCCTGGCGCGCAAGACGCATGCGCGGGCGGGCAGGCCATCGACAAGCACCGTGCACGCACCGCACTGTGCCTTTCCGCAACCATATTTGGCTCCCTTGAGACTCAGTTCGTTCCTCAGGATGTCGAGGAGTGTTCGATCGCCCACATAGGAAAGAAGGCGCGCTGTCCCGTTTACGGTCAGCTCGAGCGTATTCGTCATGGTTCCCTCTGGGCTTTTTTGACCCTTATCAGGAATACAGCAGAAAATTTGTTTGTATGCAAATGATTTTTGTTGCCAATAAGGATAAATTTGCCTAACCAGCGGGCGTTTTGTGTTTTTGTAGTATTTTTGGGCACGACGAATATTGCCCACAGGATACCCGGATACCGTGGTATGTCCGCGCTCACGGTATTCTTCGGCTTGACGCGGGGCGGCTGTATGCTGCAGTCCATGAGGACGATCAGAAGCCTGGGAATAGTCGATGAACGACCGAAGTGATCCTTATGTACTGGATGAGCAGGTCGGATTCCTGCTTCGCCTCGCGTCGCAGAGGCATATGGCGCTTTTTATGGAGCGCACGGCAGGTGGGCTGACGCCGACGCAATTTTCAACGCTCTATCGTTTGCGTGAGGCTTCGGATCCGATTTCCCAGAACGCTCTTGGCCGTCTGGTGGGCATGGATGCGGCCACAACCAAAGGCGTTGTCGCACGTCTCCTGTCCCGCGATCTGATTCGCGTCGAGAAGGATACTGAAGACCGCCGCCGCTACACGCTGTTCATCACCGATATCGGACGCCAGTTGCTCGACGCGGTCATGCCGGCCGTGCAGGATATCAGCGAAGTGACGTTGGCGCCACTCGCTCCCTTGGAGCGTGAACAGTTTCTCAGGATGTTGAAGCGGCTCGTTTAAAATTATACATAGCGATAATTATTGGCTTTGATGCCCTGTTGGCGAGTGTAGACATTGAGTGATGAGGATGCCGTGGTCGAACCCGAAAAGAAGCAACGAGGTCCGGGTCGTCCCTCCAAAACCAAGACGCTCGGAACTGTGCCGGACCTGCGGGACAAGATTCTCGATCATGCCGAACTGGTCTTTGCCGAAATGGGTTTCGAAGGCGCCAATCTGCGCGAAATCGCAACGCGCGCCGGCGTCAATCAGGGGCTAATCCGCTATTACTTCGGTGCCAAGGCCGATCTTTTCGACGAGTGTTTCAAGCGGCGAGGCCGCCTTCTGGCAGGGCACCGCCATGTCAATCTTGATCACCTTCTGGAGCTCACCGAAAGCCCGAGCGTCGAAGATCTCATCTATGCCTATCTGAAGCCGCAGTGGGATATGAAATATTCGGGGCCGAACGGTGCCGCCTTCGTGGCGATGCAGGCGCGTCTCCACGCAGAGCCCGAGGAACACGCGCTTCGGCTGCGGCGTGAAGTCTACGACGCCTCGGTGAAGCGCTACATTGTCGCCTTGTCGCATGTGCTGCCTGATGTGCCGAAGGATATCATCAGCGTGCGCATGGCCTTTCTCGTCGGTGCCTATCTTTTCATGCTGAACGACCTGGGGCGGATTGGCGACCTGACCGAGGGGCACCTGACGGCCTTCAGCAAGGATGAAATGTTGGATCAACTCGTCCGATTTCTGGCGGCGGGGCTGCGTGCCCCCGCTTAAGTGTCTGCGGTTTTCCAGGCGTTTTCCACAAGTTACCGAATTTTTCGTTCGAATTGCTGAGTGCGGCGCGGTGCGGGTTTCCCGTGCCGGTTTGCTGCGGTTGCGTGAAGAATGCCTAATTATAGCGCGTGCTGAAAAAATGGCCTTGTAATTCTTCAAATGAATAATTAACCTCCCTTCATCAGATTGATGGAGCCCGCATGAAGACCTTCCGGATCGGACAGATCGTCCCCAGTTCGAACGTCACGATGGAAACCGAGATTCCGGCGCTTCTGCGTGCCCGCGAACAGGTCTCGCCCGAACGTTTCACCTTTCATTCCTCGCGCATGCGGATGAAGCATGTGACGAAAGAGGAATTGGCGGCCATGGATGCCGACAGTGACCGGTGCGCACTGGAGCTTTCCGATGCGCGCGTCGATGTCATGGGTTACGCATGCCTGGTCGCTATCATGGCCATGGGAATGGGCTACCACTGCCAGAGCCAGTTGCGCCTGCAGGGCGTGACCGCGACGAATGGCAATCCGGCGCCGGTCGTGACATCCGCCGGGGCCTTGGTCGAGGGGTTGAGGGCAATCGGCGCCAAGCGGATCGCGCTCGTTGCCCCTTACATGAAGCCGCTAACCGAACTGGTCGTGGCCTATATCTGCAATGAAGGGATCGAGGTTTCCGACTGGCGGGCGCTCGAGATCCCCGACAACCTGGCGGTGGCAGCCCACGACCCGATGAACCTTCCGGAGATCGTCAAGGGCATGAATACCGGCGATGTCGACGCGGTTGTTCTTTCGGCCTGCGTTCAGATGCCTTCGCTGCCGGTCGTTCCAATGGCGGAAGCGATCACCGGAAAGCCGGTGCTGACGGCGGCGATCGCAACGACATGGCAGATGCTGCGGGCGCTCGACCTCGGCACCCGCGTCCCCGGCGGCGGCACCCTGCTGTCCGGCGCCTATTGAGGAGGAGTGGTCTATGGCAACGGGATATAATCTCCAGGCAAATGGCATCCGCCATCATCTGCTGCATTTTCAAGGTGATGGCCCGCCGATGATGCTGGTGCCGGGCATCACCTCGCCCGCGATTACCTGGGGTTTCGTCGCCGAACGGTTGGCGACAGCCTTTGACGTGCACGTGCTGGACGTGCGCGGTCGTGGCCTCAGCCAGGGGGGTGATCTCGATTACGCGCTGGATGCCATGGCGGCCGACGTGGTTGCCCTCGCAGCGGCCGCTGGCCTCGTGAAGCCCGTCGTGCTCGGTCATTCGATGGGGGCACGCACGGCCATTCGCGCTGCCCGTCAAGCGCCTGACGCCTTTTCAGGCCTCGTTCTCGTCGATCCTCCGGTCTCCGGCCCGGGCAGGCGTGCTTATCCCGCGGCCTGGAACTGGTACGAAGACTCGATCCTAATGGCCCAGAAGGGCTGTTCCGGGGACGATATGCGCCGCTTCTGTCCGACCTGGACGGACGAGCAGAATGCCCTGCGCGCGGAATGGCTCCACACCTGCCAGCTGGACGCCATCCGCATCGCTTACGACGGTTTCCAAACCGACGATATTCATGCCGACCTACCCCATCTTGCCCTGCCGATGCGCCTTGTTGTCGCCGGAGGTGCCGCGGTGATCGGCGCGGAGGATATCGATGAAATCAAAACACTCGCACCGGCCATTGAGGTGCGGATCGTCGAGAAGGCCGGCCACATGATCCCCTGGGATAATCTGGACGGATTTCTGGCCGCCACCTTGGACTTTCGGCCCGCCGGCCCCGCCAATTGAGAGGATATCGACATGGACCACGCAAGCTTTTCCGAAATTTGCCTACATCAGCTGAAAATGTCCGGCGTGCGCGAGGGTGAGAAACTCATTGTTCTCACCGAGGGCAACCAGCGGCTGGATTATGCTGACGCGTTCATGGCGGCGGGCCAGCGTCTCGGCGCCTTGATGTATCATATGCGGCTGCCGGCGCCTTTGCCGACAGGTGGCTGGAATGTCGGTGTCACCGGCCTTGCTGCCATGCCCGATGCCGTGGAGGCGCTGAAGTCCTGCGACATGCTGATCGACTGCATCTTCCTGCTGTTTTCGCCGGAGCAGGTGGCGATACAGGCCGCCGGCACACGCATCCTGACAGTTGTCGAACCGCCGGAACTGCTGGCACGCATGTTGCCGACCAAGGAGATCCGCGAAAAGGTCGAGATCGCCGGCGGGATGTTGTCGAAAGCCAAGGTCATGCGGATCACCTCCCCGCACGGAACCGATGTCACCTACAAACTCAACACCTACCCGACCGTCACGGAGTATGCCTGCACGGACGAGCCTGGTCGCTGGGACCATTGGCCCTCCGGCTTCGTTTTTACCGGTGGCGATGACGACGGCGTCGATGGACAGATCGTGGTGGCTCCGGGCGATATTCTGCTGCCGCAGAACATCTATGTGCGCGAGCCGATCATCTACACCATCGAAAAGGGCTGGGTTACGGACATCCGCGGTGGGCTCGATGCGGAACTGGTCAAGTCCTACATGGACGACTTCAACGATCCGCGCGGCATGGGCATGAGCCATGTCGGCTGGGGTATGAACCCGCATGCCAAATGGCACAATCTTGTTCCCGGCGCTTTCCCCGGCGGCATGGGCATGGAACCGCGCAGCTTCTACGGCAATGTGATGTTCTCCACCGGCCCCAACAATGAGTTGGGTGGTCCCAATGACACCGCCTGCCATCTCGATATTCCCATGCGTGGATGTTCGCTTTTCCTGGACGATGAGCCCGTGGTCATCGATGGAGACATCGTTGTGAAAGATATCCAGATGGTGCGTGGCTGAACAGCGCTCTTGCGGCGGGAAGGACGAGAAACATGTCGCAGCAGGAAATCTACCAGTCCGCAGGCTTCGGACAACCTGTTTCGCGCGGCGCGCGTCCCGGAATTGTCGTTGTCGATTTCACCTATGGCTTCACCGACACGCTTTATCCCACGGCGGCCAATATGGTCGCCGAGATTGCCGCCACGCGTCGGTTGACGAATCTGGCAAGAGCCAAGGGCATTCCGGTTGTTTATACCACCATCGCCTATCATCCGGGGGAGGTGGCCCTGCTGCCCTGGCTTCGCAAGGCAACCGGAATGGCAGCCCTGCTTAAGGGTAGCCGTCTTGTCGAGATCGATGCTGCCACCGGTATTCAGCCCGCCGATCCTGTGATTGCCAAGAAGGGAGCATCCGCTTTTCACGGAACGGCACTGGCGGCACTTCTTGCCGGCGCCGGTGTCGATACGCTGATCGTGGCAGGTGCCACGACTTCCGGCTGCGTTCGTGCGACGGTTGTCGACGCGGTGCAGTCTGGCTTCAATGTCCTGGTCCCCGCCGACTGTTGCGCAGACAGGGCAAAGGCGCCGCACGACGCCAACCTATACGACATGCATCAAAAATATGCTGACGTCACGGACTCCGCCGACATTGCGGGGTGGCTTGCGTCGTTCTGATTACCGAACGATCAAGCCTACGGGTCTCTGGACCTCGTCATTGCCCGACCAGCATCCGGGCAATGCATGCTGGCCTAAAACAACTATA
Source organism: Rhizobium sp. YS-1r (assembly GCF_000757525.1). NCBI lineage: Bacteria > Pseudomonadati > Pseudomonadota > Alphaproteobacteria > Hyphomicrobiales > Rhizobiaceae > Rhizobium > Rhizobium sp. YS-1r. The sequence goes on from NZ_JPYQ01000003.1 coordinate 91,959, forward strand.
CAGCCATCACGATTTCCAAACCGAAACAAAGCCGTCTCTGAAGCGGCAAACTCCTGAGGGACTGACAAATGAAAAAACTGATCAGAATTTCCGGAATTTTCCTTGCCATGGCATCGGCCGGGACCAGCCTGGCAGACGACATCAAAATTGGCGAAATCAACAGCTATTCCAGTCTGCCGGCGTTTACCGAACCCTACAGGAAGGGTTGGGAACTGGCCGTTGAAGAGGTCAACGCTGCCGGTGGCATCAAGGGCAACAAGCTTGTTGTGGTGTCGAAAGACGATGGCGGCAAGCCGGGAGACGCGCTCACCGCCGCCAATGAACTGGTTTCGAAAGAAGGCGTCGTCATGGTGACCGGCTCGTTCTTCTCGAATGTCGGACTTGCGGTTGCCGATTTCGCTAAGCAAAAAAAGGTGTTTTATTTGGCCGGTGAGCCTCTGACGGATGCCATGGTCTGGTCGAAGGGGAACGACTACACGTTCAGGCTTCGGGCTTCCAACTACGTGCAGGCAGCGATGCTGGCCCAGGAAGCGGCAAAACTGCCGGCAAAGCGCTGGGCAACGATTGCGCCGAACTATGAATACGGCCAGAGCGCCGTTGCCGTCTTCAAGGAGCTGCTGCTGAAAGCGCGTCCGGACATCGAGTTCGTTGCAGAGCAATGGCCACCCCAAGGCAAGATCGACGCAGGCTCCGTGGCCCAGGCCATAGAGGCGGCAAAACCTGAGGCCATCCTCAACGTGACCTTTGGTGCGGACCTGGTGAAACTGGTTCGGGAAGGGACGACTAGGGAGCTGTTCAAGGGCCGGTCGGTTGTGTCCTTTCTGACGGGAGAGCCGGAATATCTCGACCCGCTTCAGGCCGACGCTCCCGAGGGCTGGATTGTCACCGGCTACCCGTGGTCGTCGATCGACACCGCGGACCACAAGAAGTTCCTCGATACCTATCAGGCGCGTTACAAGGATTATCCTCGCCTCGGATCCGTTGTCGGTTATTCCCTGATCAAGGCGGCGGCTGCCATCCTTGAACGTGGCAAGTCAACTGACGTGAACGACCTGATTGCCGCTGCCAAGGGCGCAACCTTCGACACGCCGTTCGGTCCGGCGTCCTTCAGGGCGGCAGATCATCAATCCACGCTCGGCGCCTATATCGGCAAGACGGCCTTGAAGGATGGCAAGGGCGTCATGGTTGATTTCAAATACCAGAACGGCGGTGATTTCCTGCCGACTGAAGCCGAGGCTGCCAGGCTTCGTCCCTGAAACGATGATTGGCGGCGAGCCGCAGGATTGCGGCTCGTCTTCACTTGCCCCGGCGAACACCGCCAGTGAAAATCGAGTGTTCTTCAGCTGGAGCGCCGGAGAACGAGGGGATATCCATGGAACTCTATGTCGTTCAATTTCTGACGGGACTGGCAAACGCTGCCTCGTTGTTTCTCGTCGCGTCCGGTCTGTCCCTGATTTTCGGGGTGACGCGCATCGTCAATTTCGCCCACGGTGCCTTCTACATGATCGGGGCCTATATCGCCTACACCCTGACGGTGAAGTGGCAGACGCCTCTCGGCTTCTGGGTGGCGCTGCTGGTATCGGCCGCCGCCGTGGCCCTTATCGGTGTCCTCGTCGAAATCCTCCTGCTTCGACGCATCTATCACGCGCCCGAACTGCTTCAACTGCTCGCGACATTCGGCCTCACGCTGATCGCCGAAGACGCGGTGCGGTTGCTCTGGGGGCCGGAAGATCTCGTGGGGCCGCGCGCAGCGGGACTGTCCGGCGCCGTCTCCGTCTTCGGCAGGGCCATGCCGGTCTACGATTTCGTCCTCATCGCTCTCGGGCCGGTTGTTCTCGCGCTGATCTGGCTTCTGCTGCATCGGTCCCGCTGGGGCCTCCTGGTACGCGCCGCCACCCAGGACCGGGAAATGGTCAACGCGCTTGGCGTCAATCAGAAGTGGCTGTTCACCAGCGTCTTCGCCCTCGGCGTATTCCTGGCCGCCTTCGGGGGCGGGCTGCAGATCCCGCGTGACGCCGTCACCCATTTCATGGACCTCTCGATCATCACGGAAGTGTTCGTCATCGTCGTCATCGGCGGCCTCGGCAGCCTTGGCGGCGCCTTCCTGGCCGCAATCATCGTGTCGCAGTTGAACGCCTTCGGCATTCTCATCCTGCCGGGCATCTCGCTGGTCCTCATGTTCGCCGTCATGGCGATCGTGCTGGTCCTGCGTCCCTGGGGACTTCTGGGCAAGCCCGTCGTTCGCTCGCGCAGCACCGCCGTGCTCGAGGGAGGCGCCTGGAAGCCATTCGGCAATGCGGGCCGGATGGCCTGCGCCATTGCCATTCTCGTGGCGATCCTGCTCCCCTTCTTCCTGGGCGATTACGGAACAAGCGTTGCCTCCGAAGTGATGATCGCCATCATCTTCGCCATCAGCCTGCAATTCCTGATGTCGGTCGGAGGGCTCGACTCCTTCGGTCATGCGGCAAGCCTGGGGCTCGGCGCCTATGGCGCGGCGCTATGCGTCCAGTATTTCGGCATTTCGATGGAACTGGCGCTGATCGTCGGGCCGCTGGTTGCCGCGGCATTCGCTATCGTTGCGGGATGGTTCTGCGTCCGGCTGTCCAACATCTATTTCGCGATGCTGACGCTTGCCTATGCCCAGATCCTGTGGTCGATCGTTTTCCAGTGGGTGGATCTGACCGGTGGCGACAACGGGATCGTCGGCGTGTGGCCCTCCGAATGGGCGTCGAGCCCCAGGGCCTATTACTGGCTGGCGACTGCCTGCGCGATCTGTGTCGTCGGCGCCATGCGCTACCTGACCTTCTCGCCTTTCGGCTATAGCCTGCGCGCATTGCGGGATTCGCCGATGCGTTCGGCGACGATCGGGATTTCGCAGCGACAGGTGCAGCATGTGGCCTTTGTCGTCAGCGCCTTCTTCGCCGGGCTTGCCGGCGTGCTGTTCGCATTCCAGAAGGGCAGCATCTTCCCGGATGCCCTCGGCATCTCGACTTCGGTTGACGGGTTGATCATGGTCCTGCTGGGCGGGTTCAACACCATCTCCGGCAGCGTGGTCGGCGCCGTCGTCTACAAGATCGTGTCGATCTGGCTGATGAGCAACACGGACTTCCCCCGGCTGATCCTCGGTTCCGTCATCGTGCTTCTCGTGGTGCTTTTCCCGCAGGGCATTGTCGGCACCAGCCGGCGCATCATCGAGACCTGGCAGACCAGGCGATGGCAATCCGGAGCGCCAATCGGCGCGCCGGCGGAAAATGGGGGTGCGGCATGACCGATGCTCTGCTGAAAGTGGAAAACCTCACGAAGAGCTACCAGGGGGTCAAGGCCGTGCAGGGCATATCGCTTGCGGTTGCCCCCGGCGAACTCCTGGCCATGATCGGCCCGAACGGCGCCGGCAAGAGCAGCTGTTTCAACATGCTGAACGGGCAGATCCGTCCGGATCACGGTCGCATCAGCATCTGTGGAACGGAAACGACCGGATTGACTCCGGAACGCATCTCGCGTCTCGGCGTCGGCCGCACCTTCCAGGTGGCCGAAACCTTCCTGTCGATGACGGTTCGGGAGAACGTCCAGCTTGCTTTGCAATGTGCGCGATCCGGTCCGTTGTCGCCGGCGTCCTTCTTCGGCAATCTCGGGCGCAACTTCGCCGCGGAGGCGGAAGCTCTGCTCGAGCTGATCGGGCTGAAGGAACAGGCCGGGCGGTCCTGCCGCGAACTTCCCTACGGCGATGTCAAGCGGCTTGAGCTTGCGATCGCACTGGCCGGCGATCCGAAGCTGCTGCTGATGGACGAGCCCGCCGCCGGCATGGCCACCAGGGAGCGCAAGCTCCTGATGCAACTGACCTCCCGCATCGCCAAGGAGCGCCGGTTGGCAGTTCTGTTTACCGAGCATGACATGGATATCGTGTTCGAGCACGCCGATCGCATCATCGTGCTCAACCGCGGTCAGTTGATTGCAGAAGGATCGCCGGCCGATGTGCGCGCGAACCAGGATGTCCAGGCGATCTACCTGGGCTCGGGCGTTCTCTACAAGCAGGAGCATTGAGGCATGCTGGACATTGACAAACTGAACAGCTGGTATGGGCCCGCGCACATTCTCTTCGATGTCGGGCTCAAGGTGATGGCGGGAGAAGTGGTGGCCTTGCTCGGCCGCAACGGTGCCGGGAAATCCACGACGATGAAGTCCATCCTCGGGCTGGTGAACCGACGCGAGGGCAGGCTGGTGTTCCGGGGCGACGATATTTCGGCGCTCGCTCCGTTCGAAATCGCCCGCAAGGGTCTCGGCTATGTGCCGGAGGACCGGCGCATCTTCACCGAACTGACCGTCGAGGAAAATCTCGAGGTAGGGCGCCAGGCAAAGCGCGACGGCAGCGCCGCATGGACGCCGGAGCGGATCTACGGGATCTTTCCCAATCTTGCCGAGATGCGCAAGAGGCCGGCCGGACGGATGAGCGGCGGCGAGCAGCAGATGCTGACCATTGGCCGGACCCTGATGGGAAATCCCTATCTCGTCCTGCTCGACGAACCGTCCGAGGGGATTGCGCCCAAGATCGTCGAGCAGATGGCGGAGGCGATCCTGCTGCTGAAGCGCGAAGGCGTCTCGGTGCTGTTGTCCGAACAGAACCTGCACTTCGCGCGGCTGATCAGCGACCGCTGCTACATTCTCGAAAAGGGCGTCACCCAGTTTGCCGGGACGATCGCGGAATTGGACAGCCGCTCCGATCTCAAGGAAACCTATCTCGCCCTTTGAAGTGAGTATGTTCAACCAACCAAAGAGGAGCCCGATCAAGCCTGCAGATGCCGATGCCTTCGGGCGCTCCTTTCCGGAACGTCTGAACTTCTGATTTCATAAAATGCAAAAAGGGAACTGACATGAATAGACATAGCATGTTTTTGACACTGGGAACTTTGCTCCTTTCCGGAACTTGCCTGGTGGCAGGGGCGGATGCCGCGCCATCCAGCGATTTTGCGGCACGTTGTTCGGCTTTGAAGGGAATGAGCGTCGATGGCGGCCACGTCACCATGGCGGAGGCGACCGCGGCGAGTGCGCCGCCCGTTACCGCTAAATCGGTGCCGGACCACTGCCTGGTGCGCGGTGCAACGAACGAGCGCACAGGTATCGACGGACAGCCCTACGCCCTGCAATTCGAGCTGCGTCTTCCGGTGGAATGGAACGAGCGGTTCTACTATCAGGGTGGCAGCGGTGTCGATGGCATCCTTTTCGAGGCTTTGGGTACCTATAGCGGGGGCGGCAATCCCAGGAATGCGTTGCTCGATGGCTACGCCGTCGTTACGACGGACTCGGGTCATCAGGCGGTTGCAGACAAGCCGAACGGTCGGTTCCTCTTCGGTGCGGATCCGCAAGCAAGGCTCGAATATGGCAACATGCAGATTCCGCAGGTGACCGCTGCGGCGAAGTCCCTCATTGGCAGTTTCTATGGCGAGGCGCTGAAATTCTCCTACTTCTATGGTTCGTCCAACGGTGGTCGCCAGGCGATGATCGCCGCGCAGCAATATCCGGATCTGTTCAACGGCATCCTGGCAAGCGCCCCGGGTTTCCGGCTTGCGCAGGCATCCATTCAGGCCCTCTACCAAGCCCAGATCTCGGCCAAGGTTGCTCCCAAGGGGCCGGATGGTCTGCCTGATCTCAAGAACACGTTGACGGCTGATGAGAAGGCCGTTGTCGTCACGAAAATCCTTGATGCCTGTGATATGCTCGACGGCGCGAAGGATGGCATGGTCAGCCGCATCAGCGCCTGCCAGCCCGATGTTGCCGAATGGGCATGCAAAGCGGGCGAGACGACAGGCTGCCTGCCTGAAGCCAAGGCCGATTACGTCAAGAAACTGTTTGCCGGAGCCTATACGAGCGACGGCCGGCAGATCTATGCGCCATGGCCGTTCGACCCGGGTATGGCCGATCAGACCAGCAATTCCTATTTTTTCCTTTTTGCGGGTGAAGCCTCGCATATCTACACGACGCCTCCGACGATCACGCAGGATATCGTCGGCTACGGGCTTTCTGCCGATATCGACCGCGAGTTTGCAAAGATCTCGGCCACCGCAGCACCCTTCACCGTGGCCGGAACGGACTTAACCAACGGTGAGTCTCCCGATATGGACAAGTTCCGCGCCAACGGCGGAAAACTGATGATCTACAACGGAACAGCAGACTTTGCCTTTTCGGTCTACGACGTTGCCGCCTATTACAAGAAGGTCGAACAGAGATACGGCGCAGACGCCGCGCGGGACTTCGTTCGCGTCTTCTTCGTGCCGGGCATGGCGCATACGCGGGGTGGCAGTTTTGGCACGGACCAGTTCGATGCCTTCGGTGCTCTGACACAATGGGTCGAAAAGGGCATTGCGCCGACGCGGATGATCTCCACGGCTCGTGCCGAAGCCGGCGTAAAATGGCCAGGCAGAACCCGCCCGCTCTGCCTTTATCCCTCAGAAGCCGTTTATGACGGCCATGGCGATGTCGAAAAGGCTGAAAGTTTTGTCTGCCAATAGCCGAAACGTGCGCATGGAGGGCTCTGTTGCAAAGATCTTAAGCGTCGGGGAATTCCACCGTTCTCTGCTATCAAGCGGCCTAATCTTCGAGATTCTGGGCGAGCAAAGCCGCGGCTTCGGTCAGAGCACTCGGCCCGATACCGAAGGCCCGTTCAACGATACGAGCCTCTCCACAGATGTCTTTTGTCAGGTTGAAAATAGCAGCCTGGCCCTTGCGTAATGCCCGCATGACTTCGAAACCCTTGATCGTCGCATAGGCCGTCTTCAACGTCTTGAACCCTCTGACC
>NZ_JPYQ01000004.1:0-91831 GCF_000757525.1 Rhizobium sp. YS-1r
CCATTCATCGTTCACACGAAACGACGTGGAAAGGTTCTTCACCGACAGCACCGGTGTCACCGAACTACCAGTCTGTTCCATTGCAGTGCCAGAAAGCACCGGGTTACCATGAACCGCCCGCAGAGGAATTGCTGGCAGATGCCTATTGTCTTGAACAACTGTCATCGCCCGCTCCTCGTCTTCGGATCGATCGCGTCACGCAAGGCATCTCCAAGAATGTTCAATGCGAGCACGGTCAAGAGAATGGCAAGCGATGGGAAGACGACCAGCCACCATGCGCTCAGGATATTGTCGAAACCTTCGCGGATCATGCCGCCCCAGGTCGCGGCCGGCGGAGGCACGCCGAGGCCGACGAAGGCGAGCGAAGCCTCGGTACGGATCGCCGAAGCCATCCACAGCGACGCGACGACGACGATGTCCGACAGGATGTTGGGGAGGATATGGACGCCCATAATGCGCAGCGGCGAAAACCCCATGGACTTGCCCGCCTCGATGAATTCTCGTCGCTTCACCGCGATTGTCGGAGCTCTCGCCACGCGCACGAAGGGAGCCGTCTCCGTGATGGCGATGGCAATCACCAGGTTTTCGAAACTCGCGCCCAGCATTGCCGCGACCATCAAGCCGAGCAGCAGCGTCGGAAACGACAGCATCACGTCCACCAGCCCCATCACCAGCTGATCGAAAACGCCGCCGATATAGCCCGCCACGATCCCCAGAGCGGAGCCCACGACCATGGCGATCAGGACGGAAAGGAAGCCGACCGAAAGCGATATCCGTGCCCCATGAAGAAGCCGCGAGAGCACGTCGCGACCATAGCTGTCCGTGCCCAACCAAAATTCGGCGGAAGGCGGGCTTAGCCGGTGCAATATGTTCTGCTTCAGCGGATCGTCGGGCGCGATGGCCGGCGCCAGGAGGGCGGCCAGCAGGATGAGAGCCAGCAGCCCGATACCGATCCAGGAAAACCGGTTGCGGCGCAGTGCCATAAGAACGGGATTTGCCTGCCGTTCCGCCGTGGTCAGGGAAAAAGTCGCGTCCGTCATTTTGCGTAGCTCACTCTGGGATCGACAAGGGCGTAGACGAGGTCCGTGACCGTGTTGACGAGGATCACGAAGGTCGCGAACACCACCATCAGCCCCTGTAGCATCGTGTAGTCGCGCGACTGCAGCGCGCCGAGGATAAGTTTCCCCAGCCCAGGCCGCGTAAACACGATCTCGGTAAGAACGGAGTTGCCGATGAGGGTGCCGAAATACAGGCCGACGACAGTCACGATCGGGATCAGCGCGTTGCCGAGCGCATGCCGCAGGATCAGCCTCGATGAACGCACACCCTTGGCGCGGGCGGTGCGGATATAGTCCTCGCCCATCACGTCCAGCATCGAGGAGCGTGTGACGCGCGCGATATAGGCGGTCATGATCAATCCGAGATTGAGGGCGGGCAGGACGAGATTGCGCAAATGATTGATCGGGTCGGTCGTGGCGCGGCTCATCACCGGCAGCCATTGCAGCCAGACGGCAAAAGCCAGGAGCATCAGGATCGCTGAAACAAATCCGGGGAACGACAGCCCAAGCAGGGACAGAAGCCGACTGGTATAATCCGGCCACTGATTGCGCCAACATGCAGCGACTATGCCCAGAGGAATCCCGAAGAGCGTGCCGATCACAACAGCGGCAAAGGCCAGTTCGAGGGTATAGGGCAGCACCAGCGCCACCTCTTCCAGGACACTTCGTCCGCTAACGGAAGAGCGTCCGAAATTGCCGCTTAGCATGTCGGTGATGAAGCGCAGATACTGCATGGCGATCGGCTGATCGAGGCCGAGTTCCGCGCGCAGCGCCCGCAAGGCCTCGTCACTCGCCCGGTCGCCAAGCATGGCGACCGCCGCGTCACCCGGTACCAGGCGGACCAGGATGAAGACCATAGTCAGCATGGCAATCAAGATCGGTATCGCGAGAAGAAGTCTTCGGATGGCATAGTGCATCATGCGGCAGCCCTTTCTGCGGCGACGCGGTTTGTGTCAAAAGCAGCAAGATCGTGTTTCGTGCGGCCCTCGCAGACGAGATCGGCCAGGACGCGGCCGACCGACGGAACCAACTGGAAACCATGGCCGGAAAACCCGAAGGCGTGGACGAGGCCCTCGACCCTGCGGGAAAAGCCGATCACGGGCAGATGGTCCTCGGTCATCGCCTCCATGCCCGCCCATGTCCGCACGATGCGCAGCCCACCAACCGTGGGGAAAAGACGGACGGCCGCCTTGACCGAGCTTGCCAGCGCTACGACATCGACTGTCGCGGACTGCCTGTCGGCAGCGAGCTTGCCTTGCGAGCCACCGCCGATCAGAAGCGTGCCCTGCGCAGTCTGCTTGAAGGACAATTTCCGCCCTAAGGAACTGACGACCGGCCCGATACGTGCCACCGTGCGCTCCGTCACGACCATCATCGACGTGCGGATTGCATGATGCAACGGGTCGCCCGCCAGTGCGGCGACCTCCGCGGCCCATGCGCCGCCCGCGTTGACGACCACCTTCGCCTCGATCGAACCCTGAGAGGTTTCCGCCCGCCAAAAGTCCGAACGCCGCGTCAAAGCGGTGACCTTGCATTGCTCCGTCATGCGCACCCCGGCCGCCAAAGCGGCATCACGGAAAGCGCGGATCGTTCGGTGCGGATCGGCCGAGCCGTCTGCGATTGCCCAGGCTCCGCCCAGACAATGCGCGGAAAGGTCCGGCACCAGCGTCCGCAATTCATCAGGTTCGACCATGCGCTCGTGGGTGAAACCTTTTGCCTGCAGCCGCTCGACGCGCGCTTTCACCGCCGAGAGCGCCGCCTCGTCCTCGGCGACCTGCAACTGGCCGCAGGCGACAAAGCCGCAATCGTCGCCCACCAGTTCGCTCATCCGGTGCCAGTCTCCCGCCGCTTCCAGGCTCAACGGCAGCTCGGCGGGATGCCGCCCAAGAGTACGCACACCGGCCGCCGTGGCGCCCGAGGCATGTCGACCGAGAAAATGCCGTTCAACCAGGGTGACCGAAGCCCCTCGCCTGGCCGACTGCAATGCAGCCGAGAGGCCGTGCAAACCGCCGCCGATCACGAGGACATCGGCATTCATCCGGCCGTCTCCATATCCTCGAGGGAGGCGATCTCTGCAAGCGTGATCGGCTTGAGCGGCGGGCGGATGTTGAAGAATGCCACCTCGCCTGCCGGTACGCCGTGGACCTCCGCCAGAAGTGCTTGAACCGTATAGCCGCACTGCCGCCCCTGGCAGGGTCCCATCCCGCATCGCGTCGCGGCCTTCACCGCGTTCGGATCGGGCACGCTGGCGCGGGTGACCGCCCGGATCGTCCCCGCCGTCACTCCCTCGCAGCGGCATACGATGGTTTCGTCCGGAAGCCTTTTTCGAGGCGGAGGGTAAAGGGCATCGAGAAGCGGCCGCAAGGCAAGCGCACGGGCACGTCGGTCATCGAGCCGGGCCTGACGACGGCGCTCTCCCACATCGCCGCCTTTGCCGAGACGCGCCGCAATTCCAAGCGCGGCGATTTCACCGGACACCATCGCGGCCGACCAGCCGCCAATCCCGCCTGCATCGCCGGCAACGAACAATCCCGATCGGCTGGTCTCTCCCCAGCAGTCCAGCCTCGGTGCGAAATACCCCTGACCAGCTCTCCAATCGTGGGCGCAGCCGAGGGCCAGCGTCTCATGAATACGCGGCACGACACCTTCGTGGACAAGCAGCACGTCGGCTTTCACCCGCTCGCGCTTGCCGTGCCTGCTCCACTCGATATGTTCGAGGCGCCCCTCGCCTTCGGCGCGCAGATCCTTGACGTCTCGGACGATATCGACCTTGCGGCGAAGCGTGCGAAGCCAGCCTGCGCCCTTCGCAAGTCCCGCCAGGTCGCGCCAGGCTCCGGGCAGTTTTTGCAGCGCGGCCAGACCCGGCCGGCCGGCCGTGTCGAGATAACCAGCAAGCCGTCCCCCCAGGTCAAGGGCCTGGGTGGCGTAGAGCAGTGGCAAGGGTCCCGCCCCCGCAATCCAGACGCGGCCCTCAGGCAGCATCCCACCGGATTTCAAGAGGATCTGGGCGGCACCAACCGTCATCACTCCAGGCAGGGTCCAGCCAGGGAAAGGCACAGGCCGCTCCTGGGCCCCCGTCGCAAGCAGGACAATTCGCGCGGAAACGCGGCGCGCGCGGCCGCCAGACGTCAGGAATACGCTCCATCCCTCCTCGATCTGCCATACCTGGGTCTCGGGCATGTATTCGGCTTCCGATGCCCGGAACGCCTCAACGAGCGCGAGGCCTTTGCGGTAATCCTCTCCGAGAGCCCGGAAGAACGGACCGGACATATTTCTTTCGACCCCTCGCCAGATCTGGCCGCCGGGCGCCGGCTGTTCATCAACGACCGCGACCGCCAGGCCGTCTCTGCTCAACTGCACTGCAGCGGACATGCCGGCCGGCCCGGCGCCGACGATCAGGACATCATAGGTCATCGGGCAATCTCCCTGGGGCCACGCTGGATATCAATGCGCATTCCCGGCTTCACCGGAACCAGGCACCCCTGCGTGGAGGCGATGCCGTCGACGACGGCCAGACAGTCGAAGCACACCCCCATCTGGCAATAGGGAAGCCGGGGCTTGCCGCTTACCGGCGATATCCGGCCTGCATTGGGAACGCGCAGCAATACGCTGGCGACCGTTTCGCCATTCCAGGCGGGTGTTTCGACTCCATTCACCACGACCATCATATCCGGCGCTGCCGCCGACCCCTCAAGCACACTTCTGAACATTGAATCTTCCATTGGAAAAGGCCGCAAGGTTCTGCGGCAACCGCCCTTCGGCCATGGCAGGTCCGACGATCGCCGCATGCGCCGCCGCAAGCGTCACGCCGGAATGGCAAACCGCCGCAAAAAGGCCGGCATGGCGGGTCGACTCGGCATAGATCGGTGCCTTGTCAGGCGAAAGTACCCGCAATCCGCTCCACTGGCGCACGAGCCGGACAGACCCGAGCGCCGGGATGATACGTTGCGCCCGCCGCGCAAGCTTGATGGCCGACTGCATCGTCACACCCGTATCGAACGCCTTCTCGTTCGTCGTACCGATCATCACGGTACCTTCCGCGGTCTGCCGGAGCCCGCTTGCCGGAAGCGGCAGCATGGGTGCCAGGCGCTCGGTCACGAGAATCTGCCCGCGTTCGGCATGCAGCGGCACGACGAGGCCGAGAGGGTCGGTGAGGCCGGGTGTGGCCAGGCCTGCCGCAACGATGACGCGCCGAGCCCGGATGTTGCCTTGCGGGGTATCGACCTGAAAACCGCCCGATATGGGTTTGATCGCGGTGACGGGATTACGGAACCTGACCTGACCACCGAGTGCCGAGACAGCACCCAGCAAAGCCGCGTAGAGCTGCAGCGGGTTGGTATGGCCGTCCAGTTTGCAGTAGCTTGCGCCCACGACGGCATTGCCCAGGGTAACGGCCGGCAACATTCGCTCGAGCGCAGGCCGCTCGAGCATTTCGGTGTAGGCTTCCGTCTGCCGGTTGTGCGTCCGCTCTATGAGAGCCGTGCGAGCCTTGTAGTCGGCTTCGCTCAGACAGAACGCCAGCCCTCCCCGGCGGGAATAATCAACGCGCGATCCGGCCGCTTCGGCCAGTTCCTCCCCGAAGGTCGGCCACAGATCGGAACTTTGCAGCGTAAGATCCGTGTATGCCGGCGTATCGGAACCTTTGCCCTGAACCCAGACGAGGCCGAAGTTTGCGCGGGCTGCGCGCAGGTCCCGATCCTTCCCATCCAGTACCAGGACCTTGTGCCCCTTCCGGGCAATGCCATAGGCAAGTGCCGCGCCGACCACTCCTGCGCCGATGATGATGACGTCCGCGTCCAATTCGATCTCCCTCAGTTCTTGTCATGGTCGCCAAGTGCCGGTAGAAAGTCAAAGTCGAATACTTTGTGTCACTATTCATGCAGGTTATACCATGAGAAACCCCAGCCTGAGGCAGCTCGAAGCCTTGATGGCGGTGATCGAAGCCGGCACGGTCAGCCGTGCGGCCGAGATCCTGCGAATATCGCAGCCGGCCGCGAGCAAGCTCATCCAGGATCTGGAGGCGGATACGGACCTGCAGCTTTTTGAACGGGAAAGTGGCCGTCTGGTCCCGACCGGCCGCGGAATGCGGCTCTACGAAGAGGTCGAGCGCATTTTCGGCGGCGTTCATCAGTTGGCGCGCGCTGTGGATGCTATTCGCCGGGAAGAGCACGGCCAGTTGGTCGTGGGCACGCTGCCCGCATTGTCCGGACCATTCATGAGCCGGGTTCTGGTGGGGTTTCGTGCGCGTCATCCCGATGTTTTCGTGTCGGTGGAAGCACGTAGCTCGCAGTTCTTGACGGAAGCCGTTCTACTGCGCCGTCTGGACGCGGCGCTGGTTATCAGCGGCCTTGAACACAGTTCTATCCAGGTGGAAACGCTAAAAAGCCCTCCGGCGGTGGTGGTGCTGCCGCACGGTCATCGTCTTTGCGAAAAAAAGACGCTCAGTCCAAGGGATCTCGCCGAAGAGCCATTCATCGCCTTCGCGCCATCGGGCCTGACACGTCGGAAGGTCGATGCCGTCTTCGAGGCTGAAGGGCTGCGACCCAAGATCGTCATCGAGGCGTCAACGGCGCCGAACATAGCGGAATTCGTTGCGGCGGGCCTTGGAGTGACTGTCGCCGATCCATTGACAATGGAGTTCGCCGCAGGCCGGGTCACCGTTCGGCCGTTTCGGCCAACCCTCAACATCGACAACCAGATCATCCGGCCGATACGAGCCCGCAACAGCAAGCTCGTCGCCGACTTCGTCGAAGAAGTGCATGCGGCGGCTTCAAAGTCGAGGATGTCGCCCGAGGGCTTCAACCTCGACCGCGACCATCCCCATTTGGATTAGGGGATGGTCGCGGGTTTCGGGGAGCGTCGGGGATCAGGAGCGCGCTAACGCTTCAGTGTCGTCTGTTCGGTAATGGGTGGCGCAAGATTGAGCGAGCCCTTCAGTTCATATCCGTAGTCGACTGCCTTGCTGCGCACCCAGACCTGCATCAGGCTGAACAGCGGCACGCCGCAGACCTGTTCGTGTATTTTCTTTTGTGCAGCAGACCAGAGCTTCAACCGCTCCTCGTCGCTCACCGCCTTCCGAGCCGCGGAAATTTCGGCATCAGCCGCATCGCAATGAGCGAAGTTTGTGACCGCCGTCGGTTTTCCGATTGCCGCATCCGAATGATAGAACTGGCTCAGATAGCTGTCTGCCACCGGATAGCGCGCAGCACCATAAAAGACGACATCGCTGAGATCCTTTCGCACCTGTTCCTGATAAGTGGGATGGTCGACGACCTTCATCTGCATGTCGATGCCGACTTCCGCCAATTGCGCCTGGATGACCTCCATGATCGGCTGCTGTGACGAACTCGACGAAACGACGGCGGAGAGCTGCAATCCCTTTGCGAACCCAGCCTCTTCGAGCAGCTTGCTGGACAGAGCCGGATCATACTTGTAGGCCCAGGAACAATCTTCACCCAGATAACCCGTCGGCACCACCGAACAGCCACGCGGTCCTACTCCTGCCCCCACGAACTGCACGATCTGGTCGACGTTGATCGCATGGGCAATTGCTTCCCGGACCTTGATCTTTTCGAGCGGCGGATGTGCCATGTTCAGGAAGATCGTCCGGTATTCACCGGGGGCAAAGATATCGACGACGGCATCGTCCCAAGCCTTGGCCTGATCGACCCAGCGCTGTTCGCGCTTGCCGTAGATCAGATCCAGCTCGCCGGAACGGAAGGCAAGCTCACGGCTGGAATCGGACGGGATCAGATCGAACTGGATGTCGCTAATCTTTGGCGCGCCTCGGAAATATTCCGGAAAGGCTTTCAGATGCACCGTCTGCTGCGTGATTGCGCGGTCGAACATGAATGGACCGGTGCCAATCGGGTGGCTCTTGAAATCGGCTCCCAGCTTTTCCGCAGCTTTCTTGCTGATGATATTGCCGCCGTGATAATTGGCGATGAGGCCAAGAAATCCTGGAACCGGTTCGTTCAAAGTGATGCGGACTGTCATGGGATCAACAGCTTCGATCGACTTGACAGCGGCGAAATCGCTGGAAAACGAAGAGGTTTTCGGGTCCTTGGCCCGGGTCAGCGAGAAAACCACATCCTCTGCAGTGAGAATGCCATAATCGCCGTGAAACTTGACGTCCTTCTTCAGTTTGAACGTCCAAGCCAGTCCGTCCGCAGAACTGCTCCAGCTCTCGGCCAGATCGGGCTCGATCTTCGACGGATCTGCACTGCCCGGCTGAAAGCGCACCAGCCCGTTGAACATCCAGGAGACAAGAGCCACGTCGGCGGTGGCGGTCGCCCGGGTCGGATCCATCGTCGTGATGTCGGCGGCATTGATTCCGACTCTTAGCGTTTCTGCAAGCCCTGTCTGTGGAAGGGCAATCGAAGCCATCAATGACACCGCAAGAGCTGCCAGCAGTCTGTTTCCAGTTTTTTGCACGTTCGCCTCCTTGTTGTTTGACAGGAGTTAAGGACAGGGCTCCATAAGTGTCAAAGTCGCTATTTTGGGATATCCATTCCCAGAGGTTATACCCTGCCGCCCATCATGCCGAGGCCGTGGGGTGCAACGTCTGAAAGGCCTTTGTCGATTGCCCCACGTGCCGACGCCCGCATTAATTGGAATCTTCAATTAATGTTCAGGAATCGCAACTTCTCTCGCAAAGAACCGTCGTCATAGTCTCCTCCTCGACACTTTTATCTGACCCCGACGAGGAGACAAATTCATGAAAGGCGAAACGGCGACAGCCGCCTCGGCTTCATCCATGTGTCTTCTGGTTCAATATGCGGAGAGACGCGCGTTATGCTTAGGATTGGCGTCGACATAGGCGGCACATTTACCGACTTCTGTGGATGGCGTGAGGGTGGGCACGAGATCTTCAGCCTGAAAGTTCCCTCGACACCGCCTTCTTTCGAAAATGGCTTCCGGCAGGGATTTGAAAATCTTCTCGAGCGCCTCTCGCCGAAGGCGGGCGAGGCAGCGTTGGTGATGCATGGCACGACTGTCAGCACCAATGCCGTGATCGAGCGAAAGGGTCCGAAGATCGCATTCTTCGTGACCAAGGGTTACCGGGACCTTCTGGAGCTGCAGCGCATGGGCGTGCGCAACCCGCTTAATATTTTCGAAAACCGCACAAAGCCGCTGGTCGAACGTGCGATGGTGTTCGAGGTCGAGGAAAGGCTCCTGCGCGGCGGCGCGGTCGAAACGGCAATCGATGAGACGGCGGTGGAAATCCTGGCCCGGCGGGCGGCCAAAGCCGGTGCAGCCGGTTATGCCGTCGCGCTTCTCCACAGCTATGCCAATCCGCAGCACGAAAAAGCGGTCGAGAGAGCTATCCGACGGGCTGTCGGCGCCGATGCGGAGGTCAGTCTTTCGAGTGAAATCTGGCCGCGCATCGGCGAGTATGAGCGCGCGATCGTTAGCGTGCTCAACGCGTTTGTGCGGCGCCGCATGAATGAATATATCGGTGCCGTCGAAGATTATGTCGCCGATAGACTTCCTGGCTCGCAGCTCTTCGTTACTCGTTCGAACGGCGGCGCGATGGCAGCATCGGAAGCGCGCAACTACCCTGTCCACACGCTTCTTTCAGGTCCCGCGTCCGGCGTGACCGCCGTACAATATCTTGGCCGTTCTATCGGCGAGCGCAACATCCTCACCATGGACATGGGTGGCACGAGCACGGATATCTCGCTGGTGCGTGATGGAGAGGCCCTCACCTCGACGGTCGCTGAAGTCGGCGACTTCCCTGTCGTCATGCCGGTGACCGGGATTGAGGCAATCGGGGCGGGCGGAGGATCGATCGCGACGATTGACGGCGGAGTCTTGCGCATAGGGCCGCAAAGCGCCGGTTCTTATCCAGGTCCGGCCTGCTTCGGACGCGGGGGCGGCGCCCCCACCCTCACCGATGCCTATCTGGTCGCGGGTTATCTGCCTCAAGCCCTGCTCGGCGGAAACATGCAGTTGAACCGGGATGCAGCCGAACACGCCATGGCGCCAATCGCTGCAGCCTTAGGCACCGACATTCTCAACGCCGCCGAAATGTGCGTCGCGGTGGCCAGTTCGAATATGGTGGCTGGCGTCCTGCCATATCTTGCGCGCCAGGGCGTCGATCCGGAAGAACTGACCCTGCTGGTTTATGGTGGGGCCGGCGCGATCCAGGGCCCTCTCCTTGCGGCGGAAATCGGTGTCGGCCGCGTCCTCGTGCCGACCACGCCGTCCGTTTTCTGCGCTCTCGGCGGTCTGGTCTCTGAACTCAGCCATGATGCAATGGAAACCGTGCACGGGCTCGACATCGACGGCGCGCTCATCACGAGGAAGTTTGCAGCCCTGCGGGAGCAGGCCGCCGAATGGCTGTCGCGACAATCCCCACCCGAACGCCTCGTCTCGGAGGCATACGAATGCTGGGCGGAGATGCGGTATGTCGGGCAATCCTTCCAGGTCGATGTCCGTCTGCCGAACTCGGCCGTCGACAGCGAGGACTTATCAGCGATGCATGACGCCTTCCACAGGGAGCACGAGCGGATCTACAGCCATGCCGATCGAACGGCAGCGGTCGAGTTCGTTGATCTGCGCATGCGTGTAAGGGGGGCCATGTCCGTCCCCGAGCCTGCTTCTCCGACGATGTTCGACGGCGGCGACCCGGTGAAGGGCGTGCGGCCGATGCGTTTTCAGGGGCAGTTTTTCCCGCAGGTCAGCATCTATGACAGAGCTCGCCTCAGCTTGAATGACACTGTCCATGGACCCGCCGTCATCGAGCAGCCCGAAGCGACAATCGTCGTGCCGCCTGATTTCACCGCACGCGTCGGCGCCTATGGCGCAATATTCATGAGCCGGAGCTGACCTATGGATGCCGTCCGAACAGCCATTATGAGCAACCGTTTCAATGCGATCGTCGAGGAGGCATCAGCCGCCGTCTATCGCACCGCGCATACCACCTTCGTGAAACTTGTTCAGGACTACCAATGCGCACTCGCAACTGCCGATGGAGACATGTTTGCCTATCCGATGATGTCGGGCGTGAACGTCTTCATCGGTTCGCCCCTGCGACCGACACTCAACGCGATCGGGCGCGAAAACTTAAAGCCGGGGGACATCATCATCACCAACGATCCGTTCGCAACCGATGGCCTGGTGACCCATCTGATGGACGTTACGCTTCTTTATCCGATCTTTCGCGATGGCAAGCTGATCGCCGTCGGCTGGTCATTCGTGCATGCATCGGATATCGGCGGTGCCGTTCCGGGCAGCATTTCCCCCGCGTTCACGGAAGTGTTTCAGGAAGGCCTCAGGGTCCGGCCGGTGAAGCTCTACGAAGGCGGCGTGCTCAACAAGGCGATCAAATCGATCTTCGAGGACAACAGCCGCATCCCCGTCGAACTCTGGGGCGACATCCAGGCAATGATTTCCGGCCTGAAAAGCATGGACAGGCGCATCGGCGAGCTGTGCGACCGTTATGGCCGCGATGCGGTCGAAGAAGGCATGAACGACGTCATCACATATGCGGAAGGCAAGGCTCGCGCGGTCATCAGGACCATTCCCAACGGCACTTACAGCTTTTCCGATTATCTCGAAGGGATCCACGAGGGTCAGCTTGCCTATTTCAGCGTGACACTGACGGTCCACGACGGCGAGATCGATGTCGACTTCACCGGTACCGATCCGCAACTATCGGCAGCCTACAATCTGGTAACCGGTAAAACGACCCATCCCTACGTGGTTCAGTGCCTCATCACGTTCATCCTGACGATGGACCCGCTGACACCGCGCAATTCCGGCATTTTGCGGGCGATCCATGCCCACGCGCCCCGCGGCAGCGTGCTGAACGCGGTCTTCCCGGCATCCGGCGGCTCTCGCGCAGCATCCGCAACACGCGCTTACGACATCATCATGGGCTGCCTCGACCAGGCGCTGCCTGAAGGTCTGGGGGCGGCGGGCGCGGGCATGGCGGGCGTCATTGTCGTTTCGGCACCCGATCCCCGGACGGGTCGCGATCGGGTAAATGTCATCAATACCATTCATGGTGGCGGTGGCGGCCGTCGCGGGAGTGACGGCGTCGACGGTACCGAGGTGCGTTATTCGCAGCGCGCCGTGCCCGTCGAAATCGTCGAGATCGAAACGCCGATCATCATGCGTGCAACCCGGATTGTTCCGGACAGCCGCCGTGCAGGCCGCTTTGCCAGTGGCGCGGCTCTCGAAATGGAACTTGAAAACACCGCCAACCGCGCCGTGATGACGGTGCGCAATATGAATCGCTTTGTCTTCGCGCCCTGGGGCTTCAAGGGTGGCGAACAGGGACTGCTTGGCACGACGATCGTCAATCCCGGTCGTCCCGACGAGCGTTCGATCGGGAAAATTTCGGTGCTGGAAATGTCGCGAGGCGATGTGGTGCGGATCACCAGCCCCACGGGCGGCGGATTCGGCGACCCTCTGGAACGCGACCTTGCCGCAATCCAGGGCGAAATCGACAATGACATGCTCTCGCCTGAGCGGGCGGCGGAAGCTTATGCCGTTGTGTTGGATGAGAACGGTTGTATCGACGAAGCCGCAACGGCCGTGCAAAGAAGCAAGCGAATAAGGGCTCGGCAGGCGGATTTCACTTTCTGCGCCGAACGGGAGCGGCAGGACCGGGTCTGGCCCCTTGCAATTCGACGGCAGTTGGCGTCCATGGCGCTGTCCTATGACCAACGTATTGGCAGCCAACTCGTGGGCAACGTCCATCGCCGCATGTTGGCCGCCGGCGAGACCGTCGATCCCGAGACCCTCCAGAAAGTCGTCGAAGCGGAAGCAGCACGTCTTTCCGGCACCAAAATGAAGGCTTCATAAGCACGAGGACACCTTTCTCCGCCTCGATGATCGCCCGCTTGCGGGGCGAGGTCAGTTGCGCCCCGCGTTCCTGCTTGCTGATTGTCGCAGGAAGATTGCCCTCGACGCCGGCCAAGATTTTCACCAGCAATCGCCGGACCGCAATGCCTTTCAAGCCCAGTCTGGAAAAATTCGACTTTGACAGCCGCTTAGAAAGCGGGTCTGCTTGCTTTGGAGTGATTATCGACCGGGTGTCGCCAGCGCGATAAACCGCGTCAGAAAATCAGTCTCGATCGAAATGGAGGTGCATCGTATAGCATGAGCCAGTCGCTGGATCTTTGGAGCATGAAGTGTTTCATCATTCTGGCCGAAGAACTGCATTTCGGCCGGGCGGCGACCCGGCTGAACATGACCCAGCCGACGCTCAGCCAGCAAATTCGCAAACTTGAATCCATTTTTGGCGTTCAACTTTTCATCCGATCGACCCGAAGCGTGGAACTGACGCCCTCGGGTGCAACATTTCTGCCTCTTGCCCGCGAAGCGCTGATCAAGCTCGAAGAGGCGGTTCTGTTGTCGAAGCTGGCCGCGGGCGGCATGTCGCCTGGCGGCGAACAACTCAAGATTGGCGCGATCGGCCCTGCAGCGCATCGGCTTCTGCCATTGATATTGCGGCGTTTTCGCAACCGCTTTCCCAAAACGCGCCTGGATGTCAGGATTTTCGATTCATCGGAGATTCTGCGCGCCCTTGAGCGCGGAGAATATGATATCGGCATCATGCGCCCGCCGACCAACGCCAACTTCATCCGTTTCCGCCCGCTCATGTCGGATCGCTTCGTGGCGGTCATCCCAAAGAATTCTCCGCTGGCGCGCAGGCCATCGTTGCGACTTTCGGACTTCATCGGACAGGACGTGTTCACGCTGAAGCGCTTCGAGCTTTCAAGTTTCAGAGCCATACATGACCAGATCATCGAAGCGGGGATCGAAGCGGATTCAAGCTTCAAGGTTTCCAGCACCACTGCGGCACTGGCAATGGCTTCGGCCGGGCTGGGGATTACCTTCCTTCCGGAATGGATCGAGAGCATTGTCGATAGCGAAGTCGTTCTGCGCCGTGTGGAGGATTTGAGCGAGGAAATTTCCACGGGAATTGCCTGGCGCGCGGACAATCCGATCCCTGGGATCCTTCCCTTCGTTGAATTCGCAGAACTCATTTCCCGTCGGCTGTAAGTGAACCATGGCTGCATCGTCTAACCGGCCAGGAAAATTGCTCGACAACGATGATGGCCCTCCTGTTCGGCGACATTCAGGCAATCGCCATTGATAGGTCTTTGGCATTTATTGATTGGCGATGTTTATAAATCGGATGCAAATTCAATTGGACGAACTGCGCGATGACGCGCGACATTCATCCCGGGAACCAACAGGAACTGGGAAAAATCATGAAAACACCCACAATCACCGCGGCGGCATTGTTGACGACAGTCACGGTCGGCCATTGCGAGCAGCTGATCGTTAATAGCTATGGCGGACCCTATGAAGCTATTATTATGGAGCGGATCATCAAGCCGTTCGAAGACAAGACCGGTATCAGCGTCGTTTACGACCCGGTAGGCTCGTCCTCTCAGGACTACGCGAAGATCAAGGCGACCAACGGTCGGCCAGGTTTCGACGTCGTCGTCATGACAGCATCTCAATCGCTTGATGGCTGCAAGGACGGCCTGCTGGAAAAATTCACCTCCGCGACAGTCCCCAATCTTGAAAAACTGAGCCCGGCCATCAACAAGATCGCCGGCGAATGCGGTGCGGTTCATGAACTGCAGTACATGTCCCTTCTCTGGCGGACCGACAAGCTGAAGGCCGCGCCAAGCTCGTGGGCCGCCCTATTCGACAGCGAGCTCAAGGGGAAAGTCATCCTGCCGACGTTCCAGAACATCATGGCGGCAAACCTCATGCAGGTCCTGTCCGTCAAGAATGGCGGGGACCTGTTGAACAACGTCGATCCCGGCTTCAAGGCGATGGCGCAGCTTGCGAAACAGTCGGTCGGTTTCGAGCAGTCCTCAGCCGTGATGGAGACCTACGTCAAGGACGGTCAGGTATGGGCGATGCCCTTCTGGAACGGCCGCGCGCAATTGCTCGTCGATACCGGCATGCCGGTCGACTATATCAAGCCGGCCGAGGGGACAATTCCGCTTATTGCGACGCTCAACGTTCCGGTGGGAACCCAGAACAAGGAGGCCGCAATGAAATTCGTCAATTTCTTTCTCGAAAAATCCAGCCAGGAAGCCTGGGTGACGGGCTACAAAGTGGGCAGCGCGCGCAGCGACATCGATGTGCCGGATGCCGTACGTGCCAAACAGATCACCACCGAAGAGGATCTGGACAAGCTTCTCCTGCCCGACCTTTCCATTATGGCCGCCAAGCTTCCGGAATGGGGTGATCGCTGGGAACGGGAAGTCGTTCACGCTGCGAACTGAAAGCAAGCCTGATGACGATAGTTGCAACGGATTCACCTGCGGCGCCGGCACTCCGCAGGTTCGCATTGCGCGGATATGTTCCGCTTTTCCCACCATTCGCCGTGCTGCTGCTCTTCTTTGCCGTGCCGATCGGCATGATGATCGGCATCAGCTTCCAGGATCCGAAGACCGCCCAATTCAGCCTCGGAAGCTATCAGCGCTTCCTCACCGACGGACTGATCATCGCCGGCCTTTTCCGCACGATGCTGATGTCAGGGCTCGTGGCGATCTGTGTGACGGTGATGGCCTACCCGGTTGCCTATTTTCTGGCGCGATCGACATCGCGCTGGAGAGCCATCGTCTTCGCGTTGGCGATCGCACCGGAACTGGCCGGCGTGGTGCTGCGAACCTATGGCTGGCTGATCATCCTGGAAGACAGGGGTTTCGTCAACGACGCCCTCATCTGGCTCGGTCTCGCTTCCTCACCGCTTCCCCTGGCGAAGAACCTTTTCGGCGTCGTCGTGGGGCTCACCCATGTTGTGCTTCCTTTCGGCATTCTGGCTCTTCTCACGAGCATTCAGGGCATCGATCCGAATATCGAAAAAGCGGCACAAATTCTGGGGGCATCGCGCCTTTCGGTCATCCGTCACATCCTGCTGCCGCTGTCCATACCGGGCATCGTCAGCTCCCTCCTGATCTCCTTCACCATGGCGGCGAGCGCCTATGCGACCCCTGCCCTGCTGGGCGGCGCCCGCTTCAAGGTTTTGGCGACGATGATCTCCGAGCAGATCATGTTTTACATCAACTGGCCCATGGCGGCGGTCATGGCGATCGTGCTTTTGGTTCTGATGCTCGCAATCACCTTTGCTGGCGGCCGGGTGGAGACCCGCCTCCATAAGAAACTGAACGTCTAGGAGGCCGGCACCATGAACCGTCTGCTTTCCGGCCTGTTTTGGATTTCGCTCTGCCTCATCCTGGCCTTCATCACGCTGCCTCTGCTCGTCGTGGTGGCGGCATCGCTGAGCCCCTCGTCCATGGTGACCTTTTCGCCGGCCGACTGGACCATGAAATGGTACGCCGCGCTGTGGGCATCCAAATGGCTCGACCCGTTCATCCTCAGTGTCAAGATCGCGGTCATCGTTTCGCTGGTCAGCGGTGTGCTCGGCGCACTGGGAGCCTATGCGGTCGCATACGAAAAATGCCCCGGCAGCGAGGCGATCATGGCCTTTCTCCTGTCGCCGCTTGCCGTACCGCAAATCGTCAAGGGCGTGGCGATCGTACTCTTCCTGTCTTCGGCCGGTCTCTACACGCTCCTCGGAACTCCGGGACTGATTGCCGGGCACATCGTCCTGACGCTTCCGTTTGCGGCGAGAATGATCGCGACGTCCATTTACAATTTCGACAAGAACCTCGATCGGGCGGCGCAGATTCTGGGCGCCAGCAAATGGCAGCGCGTCCGCCACATCCTGCTGCCGCTTATTAAGCCCGGCCTTTTCTCCGGCATGACCTTTGCATTCATCATTTCCTTCAACAACATTCCGCTGTCGGTCTTCCTCGTGCGGCCCGGGCAGACAACTTTGCCGATCACGGTCATCAACTACATGGAATACAGCCTCGACCCGGTTCTGGCCGCCGTCAATGTGGCGTCCTTGATCTTCATCCTGACAACCATATTCCTCTTCGAAAAACTGGGCGGCTTTTCCGCACAGATCCACGGTGGAAGCAAATGAGCGATATCGACATCGAACTGATCTCTGTCCGCAAGACCTACGGCAACGCCCTCGTCGTCGGCGACATCAGCCTGTCCATTCCGAAGGGCGAGTTCGTCAGCCTGCTCGGGCCATCGGGCTGCGGCAAGACGACGACCCTCAACATGATTGCCGGGTTTCAAGAGCCGACAGGAGGAGAGATCCGGATCAGGGGCAGGAACCAGGCAGGCGTACCACCCGAGAAGCGCAACATCGGGCTGGTCTTTCAAAACTATGCGCTCTTCCCCCATATGACGGTTGCCGAGAATGTCGCCTTTGGCCTCAAGATGAAAGGCGTCCCCCGCGCCGAAATCGACCAGACTGTGAATACGGCACTCAAAAGCGTTCATCTGGAGGGTTTCGAAGCGCGTTATCCTAAGGAGTTGTCCGGCGGACAACAGCAGCGCACGGCGCTCGCCCGTGCGATCGCGCCGCGACCGTCGGTGCTCCTTCTTGACGAGCCGCTTTCCAATCTCGACCTCAAACTGCGGGAGGCCATGCGGGTCGAGCTCAAGGAAATCCAGCAACAGCTCGCAATGACGTTCGTTTACGTCACCCATGACCAGGAAGAGGCCATGGCGATGTCGGACCGCGTGGTCGTGATGTCAGGCGGCGTGATCGCGCAACAAGACAAGCCGGAGAATATCTATAATGCGCCCCGCACCAGCTTTGTGGCTGATTTCATCGGAAAATCCAACATTCTCCCCGTGTCTGCCGTGCGTGCGACGGGAGATCAGCGGGAGATCACGATCAACCACAGCAATATCTCGCTGGCTGTCGGAAGCGATCAAGCCGGCCCACCGGCGGCGAGATTTTGCTGCATTCGCCCCGAGGACGTCAGGATCATTGGCGCTGAGGCTTCTGCCGAAGGTGCCAACGTCTTGGACGGGACTATTTCCAAGATCGTCAATCTCGGCGCGCACCTGGACCTATGGGTTACTGTCGATCGCGATATCACGATCAAAGCCCTCGTTCGCTCCAGCCGCAGTGATCAACTCAAGACGGGCAATCACGTCAGCATTTCCATCGCACCTGCGGCGATCCGCCTGCTTAACGAGTGAATAAAGACAGTCCATGGGAGGATTCGCTTGTAGGGCGTAGCGGATCAGTTAGCTTCCAAATCTGCCCTTTCAACGGACCGCCGCCCAAATTTCCTGCCATGCCGCGAATTCGGAGGGCCGGATGCGGTAGCGCGCGAAATTGCCTTCGTGCAAGCTGAGAATTTCCCGTTCCGCCATCTCCCGAAACCGCTCGCGGTCAGGTTCTTCGATGTTTTTCGTTACCGACGAGCCAATATGGGCGACAGCTGCTTTGCGATTCATACCGTTGCGCACGATCTCGCCTACTATGGTTTGCAACGCATCTCGATAGCGCAAGCGGAACGGATCTGGCTCACCGAGTGATTGACGCACCGCAGCATAGCGCGCTGCCGAACGCTCATACGCCCATATGAACATGTCTTTGAGCAGGTCGATTCGATTCATTTCGTACACGCCAAGTATAGCATCGGTGTATGTCTGGCGCTGTACATCGGTAAACGAAAGCGGCGATAGGTTGCGCTTGATGAGCGGTATATTCGCAGCAAGCCGCAAAACCCGCTTGTTCACATCGTCGAAAGGCTGAAGGTAAGGTAGCTGCACCATCACGAAGAACGCCTGCTCGAAGGGGCTCGTGATGGCCGCCGCAGTTGCGAGTATCTGATCGAAACATTCTTCGATAACGGCAGGATTTTCGAGCGGATGAAATGCCGACCGTTCGATGCCTACACTGATATGGCGTAGCCGTCCTGCTGCACCTTCATCGGCGAGCAGGTTGTTGGCCAGCATCGCGTGAAGATTGAGAATCGTATAGCGGTTGAAGCCGATTTCTTCGGCAGTACCCACCAAGAACTCGATAGCATCCTTATGGTTGAGGATCATCTGAGCTTCGAGACGCTCTTTTCCTTCGGCTTCCTCACCGAAGTCAATCAGCCGCTTGGTATCGAGCAACGAATAGGTGTTGCCTTCAAGTCGGCTCGAATTCCATGACAGGTCTATCAGCAGCCGGTTCAGGATTAGTTTGGCGTATGTGCCGGCCGGTTGTTCCCCGGTTTCAGCTGTGCCGACTCTTTGAAGATGTGCTCGTTCACGCTCATCCAGATATGTGCTGACATTCGGCCTGTATGAATCCAGAAACGCCCTGTCGTAACCGACTGGATTGCGGCGTTCGACAGGCTGGCGGACGTACGCCAGCACTTCTTTTCCACCTCCGGACAAGGGGATCACCGCTTCTTCGGCAGCAGCGAGTGCAGCCTCGCCTCGAGCTTCCGCAGGCGGATAGTATTTCGTCCAGCGGCGCTCCCCTTCTCGGAGGAGACGGCCATTCTCAACTAGGAACGCAAGGTGCCGCTGAAGGGTACGGGTCGGAATGTTCACCGTAAGCGCCGCTGTAATTTGGCCAAGCGTAACACCGCCCGATTGGGCGCGAACTATGGCTTCGATTGCCTTCAACTCCTCCTCTGGCAATGGCTTGGCCATTTTAACTCCTTGATGGCGTATAGACTTTTATGCGCCATCTAACTGCGGATATACGCCATTAAGCCACATATAAGCGCCACTATCAAACCTATACGCCATTAAATGGCGCATAGGGGTCGAAATGTGGCGCATAGACAGAATATGCGCCATAAAACCTACTATGCTGATTTTGCCGATGTCGCGATGAACATCGATGCCCCAGCTGCCGAGCAGTTCGGCGACAATGCCGGACGTGCGGACCTCTTCAAAGCCGATTTCCGGATATTGATGACGATCATGGCGGATGGCGGTCAGTTCGCGGGCGTAAGCAGCGATGCGCTCAATAACGGGCATGTTCGAAAACCTTGATGGCGAAAGATGGTAGCGAGCCGACGCCGCATGTGCAGCACCGGCTGAAGAGGGATTGCGGCTTCAGGCTGCCGTGGATTTCGGACCTGAGGCCAGTCCGTCATAAGAGATAGACAGGTGTCGCGGATCAGACGACCAATCGCCGCCGCCAAGAAAAAGGTGGTCCGGTCTGCCGGTCGCATCGAAACCAAGTCTCACCGGCTCGCCGTGACTGCCGAACCCGTTGGCAAGTACGATTCTTCCTTCGGCCGCGCCGGTGATTTCGAGTTCAGCCTCATCAGTGAACGGTTTAGGGGCGCCGGGATTGGCAATGAAAACCTTGTCCCCCATCGGCACGAGGTCGATAGCGGTCCAAAGCGACCACCATCGGCTGGCCCAATCTGCAACGCGCTCCGCCGGGGCGCCATGCTTGCTGAAACGGTCCATGATCGAGACGATGCCTTCAAGCCAGGCATTTGCCGGACCATCAATGGAATTGGTGACGACTGAGAGACTGATACCCCAGTCCGGGATTGTCGCCGACCGGCTGATGAAACCGGGAAAGGAGCCGCCGTGGCCGATCAAGGCATGGCCGCTGGCTTCCATCAGCATCGTGCCCAAGCCATAGTAGCGTGGTTCGCAACTATGCGGCACCTGCCAATGCCGCCGCGTCATTTCGCGCCGGCTGGCGGGCGAAAGGATGCTTGTTTCCGCCGCCGGATCAAGGCTTGCAAAAAAGCGAGCAAGATCACCTGCGGTACTCACGAAACCCGTGGCGGCAGCAAGCGCGAAGGTCGGCTGGTGCCCGTTGATCACGCCGCGACCAAAGGGCAGACGACCGCTATGGCCGAAGGCGAGCGGCGCACCCGGCGCGACCGGCATGTCCGGTGTCGTCTGCTCCAGGCCTGAGGCCGCAACGACTTCGCGGGAGATCCAGCCGATATAGGGTTCGCCGGTTATTGCTTCGATCGCGAAGCCGAGCAGGCCAAAACCGAGATTGGAATACTTGAAGCGGGTATTGGCGTCGATCACCAGCGGCAATGCCAATTCTTCGCGCAGCGCCGGATCGTCGAAGAAGGGAGCAGTGACTTGCCAATGGGAGGAACGGCGCCCGTCGCGCATGATGCCGGCTGCGTGAGAAAGCAATTGCGCAATAGTGGTTTCAGCCACCGTGGCATCGAGACCCGGGACATATTTGCCGATCTTGTCGTCGAGATGCAGCTTGCCCGCTTCCTGGAGCTTCATGATGCCAGTGGCGGTGAAGGTTTTGGAATGCGAAGCCACGCGAAAACGATGTTCTGGCGTCAGTGCTTTGCCGGTCCTCAGATCGGCCGTCCCTAATGCGCGGCTGAAAACGAGCTCGCTCTTCTTCGCGACCGCCACAACACAGCCGGGCTGTTCCGTCAGCTGCATCTGGAAACCCATCCAGCGCTCGACGTAGGCGAGCGCTGCATCCAACCATTCCGTCATGAGTTTACTCCCCATCCTTATGTGTATTCGATTAACCGTTCGATGCCGCGGCCGTCATGGGCCCCGCATCGATTGAAGCACTTTCAGCAGCCCAGCAGGCGACGCCATGGCCATCTTTTGCCGTCACCAGTGAAGGTTCCGCTTCGGCGCAACGGGCGAAGGCCAATGGGCATCGATTGCGGAAGCGACAGCCCGTCGGCAGATTGGCGGGATCCGGAGGGTCGCCGAGCCGTGGCACCGGGTCGTCGCGCCGGGCGATATCCATGGTGGGTACCGCGGCGAGCAGAGCACGCGTGTAGGGATGGCGTGGACTGGAAAACAGTGCGTGAGTGGGTGCGATTTCAACGATGCGGCCGTAATACATGACCGCCACTCGGTCGGCGATATATTCAACGACTGCGAGATTGTGCGAGACGAATAGGAGCGCCAGTTCGAATTCCGCCTTGAGGTCGCTGAGCAGGTTGAGGATCTGTGCCTGCACGGAAACGTCGAGTGCGGATACTGGCTCGTCGCAAACGATCAGGCTCGGTTTGAGGATCAGCGCGCGAGCAATGCCGATGCGCTGCAACTGGCCGCCGGATAGCTCGTGTGGATAACGGAACCGATGTTCGGGTCTCAATCCCACCTTTCTGAAGATCCCGGCCACGGCTTCTTCGCGTTCGCTGGGGTCGAGCAATTCCTGAATATCGAGCCCCATGCGCACGGACGAGCCGACCGTCCTGCGCGGGTCGAAGCATGCGCGTGGGTTTTGGAAGATCAGTTGAGCAAAGCGGCGCTGCTGCTTCAGTTCGGCCGAGCTAAGCGCGAAGAGGTCCTGATTGCGGAACCGCACATTGCCGGCGCTGGGTCTCTGCAGGGCGATGACAGTGCGGCCAAGCGTCGACTTACCACAACCGGACTCCCCGACCAGTCCCAACGTTTCACCGCGGTTGAGGGTCAGGCTGACGCCATCGACCGCGCTGACATGGCCGACGACACCGCCAAACAGGCCCTTACGGATGGGGTACCGAACATGCAATCCGTTGACATCGAGAAGTGGAGGCAGGCTCATGATCAGGCTCCCATCGTCATCGGGGTCGAATATATCCCGTCCGCCTGGGGCAGAGCCCAGCAGCGGGCAGAATGGTGTTCGGAGATCGGGATGAAGGGCGGCAGCTCGCCGAGACAAGCTGAAAGCCCAAGGTTTGCGCGGAGCTCGCAGCGGGGGGCAAAGGCGCAACCCGGCATCGGCTGGCTAAGATCCGGTATGCTGCCAGGGATATCTCTTAGCCGCAGGCCGCCCATCTGGCCTAGCCGTGGCGCAGCATCAAGCAGGCCGCGGGCATAGGGATGACTGGGCACCGTAAGCATCGGAGCCACCGGTCCCTCCTCAACGATGCGGCCGGCATACATAACAGCGACACGGTCGGCGAGGCGAGCGACGACGCCGAGGTCATGGGTGACGAGCATCAACGAGGTGCCGAAATCACGACAGCTGTCACGCAAAAGCTCGAGGATCTGGGCCTGGATGGTGACATCGAGTGCCGTTGTCGGCTCGTCGGCGATCAGCAGCCGAGGCCTCAGCGCGAGCGCGACAGCGATCATCACACGCTGCGCCTGACCGCCGGAAAGCTGATGCGGATAGGCGAGTGCTTTTTCCTCTGGTGCTGGAATGCCAACGGAGTGCAAGAGCGTCACGGCTTTGTCCCAGGCGGCCTTTCGGCTCAATTTCTCCTGTTGGCGCAGAGGCTCTGCGACCTGCCAGCCGATGCGCCTTACCGGATTGAGACAACTTTGCGGCTGCTGAAAGATGATGCCGATGTCGCGGCCTCGCCAACCGGACAGTTCACGGTTGGACATGGCAAGCACATCTTTGCCGTCGAACAGAATACTGCCGCCGATGATACGGCCCGGAGATTGTATGAGCCTGAGGATGGAAAGCGCCAGCACGGATTTGCCGGAACCGGATTCTCCGACGAGGCCAAGGATCTCGCCGGCGCCGATCTTTAGATCGATGCCTTGGACGGCGTTGACGGGGTTGCGTCCGGAACCGAATTGCGTCTTCAGCCCCTTGATATCGAGCAATGTATGAGGAGATCTGATTCCTGCTGTCATAACTCAGCTCCGCGGATCAAGGACGTCACGCAGCCCGTTGCCCAGAATGTTCATGCCGAAGATCGAGATGAACAGGGCCATGCCGGGGGCTGCCACCGCCCACCAGGCGGAGAACAGATACGTGCGCGAATTGACGAGCATCGCGCCCCATTCAGGTGCCGGCGGCTGGGTGCCCAGCCCGGCGAAAGAGAGCGCAGAAGCGATCAGGGCCGAGAGCGGCGTGGCGAAGGCGAGATAGACGATGAGCGGCGACATGACATTCGGCAAGACTGTGCCGAACAGGATTTCCGCGTCACTTGCCCCAAGCGCCCTTGCGCTCGTCACATAATCCTCACGCTTCACCGTCAGCACGGAGCTGCGCACCAGCCGCGCATAGCCGGGAATGCCTGCAATACCCACGGCTGCCATGCCGGTCCAAAGGCTCGGGCCAAGGATCGCAACGACCACCAGCACGAGTAGAATGTAAGGAAACGCCAACAGGATATCGATGATCCGCATGATGATGCTGTCAGTGAGCGCCGAACCTGCGCCGGCGATAAGTCCAAGCAACGTGCCAATGGTTGCCGAGATCGATGCCGTGATCAGACAGATGAGGAGGAAATAGCGCGTTCCAAAGATGATGCGGCTCAAAAGATCGCGGCCGACCTCGTCTGTCCCAAACCAATGTTGAAAGCTTGGTGGTTTGAGGCGTTGAACGGGATTGATCTTGAATGGATCGTAAGGCGCGATCCAAGCAGCAAAGGCGGCGAGCAGCAGTAACGCAAGCACCACCGAGCCACCGACAACGGCCGCACGGTTGCGGAGCAATTTGCCAGCCATGACCCGCCAGCGTGGTATGATCGCAACAATCGGTTCTTCGAGGACGACGGTGCTCATGATACGAGCTCCACACGCGGATCGAGCCAGGCATACATAATGTCGGCCACGAGATTGATAATGAGATAGGTGGCAGCGCTGATCAGGATGATCGCTTGGGTGAGCGCGAAATCGCGCCATTGGATAGCATTCACCGCCAGTTCGCCGATGCCGTGCCAGGAGAAGATCGTCTCAACGATGAAAGCACCGCCGAGCAGATTGCCGATCTGTAAGCCGACGACGGTCAGCACGACGATCAAAGCATTGGGGAGTGCATGGCGGAAGATCAGCGCCGTCTCGCTTTGCCCGCGCGCTCGTGCCGCCAGAATATAATCGCGCCGCATCACGTCGATCATATTGCTGCGCGCCACTTGAGAGAGCGGAGCCGCCTCGATGATGCCGAGCGCGAAGGCCGGCAGGATGATCGCCATCCAGCCATGTGGTACGACGGGCAGGATCCTGAGCCAGACCGAGAAGACGAGGATCAGCAGCAGGCCGAAGAAGAAGGCCGGCATGGATATGCCGAACAATCCCACCGTCGTCGCCGTCACATCAAGCCACGTATTGCGGCGGGCGGCCGCGAGAATGCCCGTCGTCAATCCCAATACCAGCGCGATCACGAGCGACAGCGCTGTCAGCAGGATCGTATTGACATAGCGATAGCCGATCTCGTCGATCACCGGCTTGCGCAATCGGATGGACTCGCCGAAATCGCCCTGCATGAGGTCGCCGACATAGATGAAGAACTGCTGGTACCACGGCAGGTCGAGGTGATATTTCGCCCGAAGTGTGGCGATTGCCTGGGCCGCTTCCTTTTCCGACAACTGCCCCTGATACATCGCGGTGACCGCGTCCGTCGGGATCAGCGCCTTCATGAGGAAGGTGATCAGCAAAATACCGATCACCACCGGTACCAGGAGCAGCAGACGTCTGACAACGTACTGCGCCATTGCGGATTACCCCGTGATCTTCAGGTCGGAAGCGTAGAGCCGGCCGAGGAAGTCGAGGCGATAGCCTTCGAGCTCACTGCGGACCACCGTTATCGGCCAGTCGGTCAGCAGCGGCAGGATCAAGCGGTCCTCGAGGATTGCCTTTTGCCCATCGCTGACGAACTGGAAGCGCTTTGCCGGATCGAGCGCTGCATCGGCAGAATCGAGCGCCTGATCGATGGCGGGATTGGCCGGCAGGAGCTGGCGATGGCCCGGCGAGCGGAACAGTTGCGACATGACGCTTGGGTCGGGCCAGGTCCAACGGTTGAGGTCCATGTCCCAGTCCGGTTTCAGCAGCCCCGGATAGAAGGTGCCCCAGTCGGCGGTGCCGACATCGACCTGGATGCCGACATCTGCAAGATTTGCCTGGATGACGGCAAGGGCGCGTTCCGTCGTGCTGCTGGCATAGCTGCGCACAGTGAATTTGGCCTGCATGCTGCCCTTGGCGCGGATGTCGCCAGAAACCTTCCAGCCAGCTGCATCAAGGAGTGCCTTGGCCTTTTCCGGGTCGTAGGGCGTGCCGTATTTTTGAGCGACGGTGTCATCGTAACCCGGAATACCGCGCGACAGCGGGCCGAGCGCGATCTTACCATTACCGCCGAACGCGGCGGCCAACACGGACTCTCGATCGATTGCGTAGCTCACGGCCTCGCGGAAAGCTTTGTCGTCAAAAGGCGGCTTCTTGTAGTCGAACTCCATGAACATCAGGTTCTTGGCGTTCTGGTCGTTTATGATGTTGAACTGCTTGTCGCCTTCGAGCGGGCGCACGGCATCCGCCGTCAAAAGGGCCGCCTGCAATTCGCCTGTCTGCAGCGCGGAGGTGACGACGCCCTCTTCGGCCAGCACGTTGAGCACAATGCGATCGAGATAGGCCGGTCCCTGATTCTTGGCGTCAGGGCGGTATTGCTTGAATTCGGCATTCCGGACGAGCTCAATGCTGGTGCCAGGCGTCCAGTTACCGAATTTGAATGGACCGGTTCCAACCGGATGACGCGGGTAGGCTGAACCAGCTGCCTTGACGGCCGTTGGCGAGTTGAAGCCGAAATAGGACAAGCCGAGCAGATTGATGAACGGCGCGAATGGCTTGGAGAAGGTGAAGACAACGGTCATGTCGTCCGAGGTCTCAACCTTCTGAAGAGGATTGATCATTGCCCGCGACGGTGATGCGTTCTTCGGGTCCATGACGGTGTCGAAATGGAATTTTACGGCCGCTGCGTTGAAAGGCGTGCCGTCATGAAAGACCTTGCCGGGCTTCAGCTTGAAGGTGATGACCTTGCCGTCGGCGCTTGGCTCCCAGCTTTCAGCGAGCCAGGGCTTCGCTTGTCCTTTCTCGTCCAGGTAGACGAGCGATTCCAGGAGATAGTTTCCGAGCACCTCACTGACCACGAGCGAGATGCTCTGCACATTATAAAGGCCCTCGGGATCAATGGTTAGGCGAAAACGCGCCACTTTTTCGGCCTGGGCGAAAGCCGGTTGGGAAATGCCCATTGCCAGCGCACCCAGGGCCGAGGCCGATGCAAGCGTGAATTGACGGCGATTCAGCATGAAATTCCCCTTTTTTATGAGGGAATGTTTTCCGTGGTGCCCCTGATCATATAGAGCCTCACGCCCCTCTAATCCGAATATTTACTCGGATTTGTGAACGGCGCAAGAGGATGTTTTTTGCAGTGCAAATTTCTTGCCAAATATGCAAAGAAGCCAGGCCAGAAGGCATATAAACGGGAAATGACGGCGTGGCGGAGAAGAGAAGCCCGGTTCAGGCGCGGTCGCGCAAGATCAAGGCAACCATCATGGAAGCAGCGCATGATGTGATGCGTGACCGGGGCATCCGTGCGATCACCACCAATGCGGTTGCCGAACGGGCCGGCGTCAAGGTCGGTTCGATCTACGACTACTTCCCCAACAAGGAAGCGATCATCGCAGAGATCTACGAGGAAAAGCTGGCGCAGGTGCGAAGTTTCCTCGAAGCAGGATCGCAGAAGATCGAAAGGAAAGCCTGGCGCACGCAGCTTGCCGATCTCCTGCGCGACACATGGAGCTATCAGCTTGGCATCGGACTTGACCGGACCATCGTCGACGCCTCCTACTATTACGAGGACCTGCTGCGCATCGCTCGTGCCCATTCGCAATTGTTCGCATCCAATTACGTGCAGTTGCTCAAGCGGCTAGGTTCCCCTTGGAGCGAGAACGAGTTGTTTGATCTCGGGATCAGCATCTATACGCTGGTGAATGCGACATGGAGTTATTGGCGCCTGACGGAAACCCAGGAGGCGATCGCCATAGAGCGACAAATCACGCTTACGATCACGCTGATCGAACCAGCTTTCGAAGCACGGCCACATAACGACCGAGACACCGCGCCCGCCAATCCACCGGTGGCGAGCAACTGACCGCCCTCCGCTGGATTAGGATTATCCCTGTAGACTGTGGCTCAGCGCGACTTTGGCCCCGCCTGCGCTCTTTCCTGGATGGGGAAGGAGCTGTTGACCCGCTGTTTTGTGGCCGAGCGACGCTTGTGAAGGGAACCGAACCCTCGCCAGGTTAGATCAAATCAGCAAGGAGCTGATCGGAAAGCGAATCCGCCAGGCAACGGAAAACCGAACTCATCGAGAGAACGGATTAGCAAAAGCTCGAGCGAAGGTTGGAGGGACTGGGATTGACGCCATCAGTCAGTCCATATGGCCGCCGGGTAAACCATGCCGGCTCAAATACCCGTTCCCTTCGCCAGATCGTCGCGCACGTCCTTCCTCGGTTTTTCGCTGAGAGGCGGCCGGTCAAGAGCTTCAACCTTGAGGCTAGAGGACCCTCACGTGTCACAAGGGTGTGTTTTTAAAGAGATAAGCGCTTTGTTGGAATTGTCCCGAATGCAACAAAGGAGAACCGCTATGGCTGATATCGACACCAGCAAATTGTCTTGGGACGAATGGGACGAGTTACAGAATCCGCCCCCGGCCGAGACCGATTTCGACCGCGTTGTCGAATCGGCCATTTCGCGCCGCGGCTTCCTCGGCGGTATCCTCGCCGTCGGTTCGGCCGCCGCCGTCATGGGAACGCTCGGCAATCTGGCGTCCTCCACCTCTGCCCAGGCGCAGGACGCCGCTTCGCGCTTCGCATTCAAGCCGATCCCGGCCTTCACGGACAACACCGTGCACGTCCCTGAAGGCTATACCTGGAAGCCGCTCGCAAAGTGGGGCCAACCCCTGTTTTCCAACGTTCCGGATATCGATCCTGTCAACGGCGTCAGCGTCGAAAACTCGGATAAGGTCTTTGGCGAAAACACCGACGGCATGGAACTGTTCGTGATTGGCGATCATCAGGTCATCGCCGTCAACCATGAATATGTGAACAACGAAACCAATCTTCCGCACAATGAAAAGGGCATGCCGAAGAGCGCCGACGACGTGAAGATCCTGCAGAACCTGCAGGGCGTCACCGTCATGGAAGTCGCCGAACGCGAAAACGGCTGGGAAATCGTGCTCGACAGCCCGTTCAACCGCCGCATTACCCATCTGACGCCCATGAAGATCGCCGGGCCGGCCGCCGGCTCCGATCTCATCAAGACCGAAGCCGACCCGAACGGCACGGACTGTCTCGGGACCTTCAACAACTGTGGCGCCGGCAAGACGCCGTGGGGCACCTATCTCACCTGCGAGGAGAACTTCAACGGCTACTTCGGCTCGACCGATCCGAACTTTATCATGCCCGACGACTTCAAGCGCTACGGCATCGCGGTCGAAACGCGATATGGCTACGAGACCTTCGATCCCCGTTTCGACGTCTCGAAGAACCCGAACGAGCCGCGCCGCGCCGGCTATGTCGTGGAAATCGATCCGTCGGATGTCTCCTCGTCGCCGATCAAGCGCACCGCGCTCGGCCGCATCAAGCATGAGAACGCCGCCGTCGTGATCGCTCGCGATGGCCGGGTGGTCGTCTATATGGGTGACGACGAGCGTGGCGAATTCCTCTACAAATATGTCTCAAACGGCGTCTACGTGCCGGGCGGCGACACATCCAAGCTGCTCGACGAAGGCACGCTCTACGTTGCCAAGTTCGTCGATGACGGCAACGGCGAGTGGCTGGCGCTGACGCCGGAAACGACCGGTATGAAAATGGACGAGATCTGCGTCTTTACCCGCCAGGCGGCCTCCAAGGTCGGCGCCACGACCATGGACCGTCCGGAATGGGTCGCCATCAACCCGGTCGCAATCGAAGCCTATTGCGCGCTTACCAACAACACCAATCGTGGCGTGAAGAAGAATGCCGGCGGCGACGAAATGCCGGTTGGTGGTGCGAACCCGCGCGAGAAGAACGCATACGGCCAGATCGTGCGCTGGTATCCGGAAAACGAGGATCATGCCGGCGGCAAGTTCAAGTGGGACCTCTTCGTGATGGCCGGCAACCCGGACGTCCACAAGGACGCCTATGCCGGTTCGTCCAACATCAACTCCGGCAACATGTTCAATTCCCCGGACGGCATGATGTTCGACTCGACTGGCCTCTTGTGGATCCAGACGGATGGTGAAGACACCAATGAAGGCGACTTCCTCGGCCAGGGCAACAACCAGATGCTCGCCGGAGATCCGGCGACCGGCCGCATCGAACGTTTCCTGACCGGCCCGAAGGGCGGGGAAGTCACCGGCATGACCTGGTCGGCGGACAAGCGGACGGTGTTCGTCGGCATTCAGCACCCCGACGCGCCCTTCCCCGACGGCGAAGGCAAATTGCCACGCTCGACGGTCGTTGCAATCAAGCGCGCCGACAATGCGCTTGTCGGATAGCCGTTAATTGTCTCGACAACGGTTTGGGGGCGCCGGTTTCAGCGCCCCCTCCTAGTTCCCAATGTCGCGCACATCGCAGTTCGTATGCCGCTTTGCAATGAGATTGAAATCCGGCGGTCAATCTTCACTGCCATGCCTCCTCGTCATTCCGCTCGTAGTCGCGGAACGCCTTTTTCAGCCCGCGAGCCCTTCGCCACGATGGGAGCGCAATCTGAGAACAGTCAATCGACGTCTGGCTGCAATTGCTGGCATACGAACCCACGACACCTCATTTCTTGTCGGAATTACATCAGTAATTTCAGTGACTTATTGACGAAATGGAGTAGACTCAACCGAAATTTTTGATGAGTTTCGTTTAGCTGTTCAGCGCGTCGTTGAGGTCGTGCAATCCGACCATCAGCATCATGGGGTCGGACGGAGAAGGCAGGAAGCCGACGGCCTCGTAGAAGGCTCGTGCGTCATCGGAAATCGCATGGACCAGCACGCCGCGGATGCCGAGTACTTCAGCGGCATTACGCAAGCGCAGGCCCGCGTCGCGCACTAATGCCCTGCCGATACCACGCCCCTGATAGGATTGATCAATGGCGAGGCGACCAAGCACAGCGACTGGGATTGGATCCGGCATATTGCGCCGAAAACGGCCAGGTGCTTCCGGCTGTTTTACCGCGCCCGAGGCGAGCGCGTAATAGGCGATAACGCCGATTCCCTCGCACACGACGAAAGTACGCGATGCGCCGCCTGCTTGATTGGCGCGGACGCGGCGACGCAGCCAGTCCTCCAGTTCAGGGACACCGGAATTGAAATCGGCCAGTTCATGATGATCGGCCAGGGGGGCCGGTGCACTGAGGGTCACGCCTCATCCCACGGCGCTTTGGTCGACATGGTGCGTTTTAGACGCTCATTGAGCGGGGCGGGCGCATCAAGCCGGGCAAGGTATTCGGCAAAGATTTCGGGGCTTACCGTGAAGATAATACGGTCGAGCAGCACTTCCTCGGCACGGCGCTCGGAAGCTTCCAACATGAAATCCGTGCGCGTTTTACCGAGCAACTCGGCGGCGCGATCGATCAAGTTGCGGGTCGCAGGCTTGATGCGCATATTCAGCGGCACACTTGCGTCTGGACTTTTACTCGGGCGTGAGGTCGGCATGGAAACTCCTGTTTGCAGGCATTTATATAGCGTAACGACATCATCTTTACAAGCATCGTAAAGATATCGTCATTACGCGTTTCGCGCGGTGCTATTTCGCCGCATTTCGTTCATGGACTCTTGGGGAATCGAACCAACGCCCGCTCTTCCGTATAACTTTTAGGCGCCTAAAAACACTGGAAGATCCAGACAGGTTTCAACGGCCGTCACCTCTCCACCTAAGAGTGATTTCCACTATCAAGAGAATAGTGGCCTCAGTGTTCACCCGGCGCATCATGCAAGTGGTTCGCGATACTTGTCACCGTCCTAATCGGCAATCGCCTTGGGAGAAGATTAGGGGGCATCTCAGCCCCCTCAACTTCACTAATATTCTTGGGTGAGGCAAGAGGGGCCAATTCTTCACCTCGCTTGGCAGGAGGCAAGCCTGCAATGAGGGTGCGCCGGCCGCAGTCGGCAGCACCCCTGCTCCTCTTCGAAGCGTTCTGGGCGCGTCCTCGAGGCGTAAGGCGGCTCCGAGCCGCACCCCGTGAAGGTCGATCTCGATGCCCCAACTGATCCAGGGAGTATCTTGGCAATGGAGTCGCGGCGCCTTGCAGTGCTGGGACAATCCTGATCAGGGATGTTGAAGATCGGCGTAGATGGCCTCAATGCGCATGGCCTCCCCGTCCGTCAGGGCGGCGAATTCGCGTTCCCGCGCCCGCTTCGACAATTTGCCGTCATTCTGGCGCAGAAAGCGGAACAGGAGGTCGAGCAGCCTGTCCGGCATGTCGATCATCCGCGAGACCTCGGCCTTAAAGCTATAATAAGCTCTAAGGAAGGCGGTCTCTGCGGGCAGATCGACGTCGATTGTCCGCGCCACGCATTCAAACAGGAACTCCGCGTGGGGCGTCGCATCGAAATAGCGATAGAAATCGGCCGTCTCGTTCAGCACCTCGACATTGCCGCGATCGGTCGGTCGCCAACGGATATGGGGCAACAGACGGCGCGAATAGGTCTCCAGCACGCGCCGGTATTCGTCGATGCGATCGAGGATGACGGCCGAGACGGGAAACACCAGCCCTGGCGGATTGAAGCCGCGCTCAGCCAGCACATGGTGGATGAGGTAACGGTGCAGGCGTCCGTTCCCGTCCTCGAACGGATGGATATAGACGAAGCCGAAGGCGAGCGCGGCGGCCACGAGAACCGGATCGAGCTGCCGCGCACCGCGGTCGAAGGCAGTCAGTCCGTCGATCAGATCCGGAAGGTCCTCATAGCGGGCGCTGACGTGGTCCGGAATTGGCGCGCCGCTCACGCGATCATGCTCGCCGACAAAACCGCCATCAGTGCGCAGGCCAAGGTGCACGAAACGCGCGTCGCCGATGACAATGCGCTGCAACCGCTCCAGTTCGGCCCGGTCGACTGGATGGCGACCAGCCTCCCCGATCACCTGCCCCCAGCGCTGGATGCGATCCTGGGGCGGATTTTCGCCCTCGATCTGAAAACTCGACCGCGAATCCTTCAGGAGCAGGAAGGTGGCGGTGCGGGCGAGCAGATCGGCCGGCACGTCTGCAATCAAGCGCCGTGCTTCCTCGCCGAGATTACGTGCGACAAATGCGTCCAGGGCGGGTGTCCGGAAGATCATCGGACACCAGGCGGGTGTTCCCGGCAGGTTGTTCTTCAGCCGATGGCGCGGCGATGTCGTCCCATCAACCGCCCATTGCAGATCGGCATCGACGACGGGAGCATAAGAGCCTTGGGCGGCATCATCCAGATCGAGCCTGGTGTCTAGCAGCCATTCATAGAGAAACCAGAGACGCCGCGCATACGCGCCGGTCGGCGCAGCTCGCACGATCTCGGTAACGGGCTGCGGTCCGGTCACCTGAAACAGGGACTTGAGCACGGCCAGATCCAGTCCTTCGTAACGCAACGCGAAGGTCAGATGGCCCGTGAGATTGGGTTCGGGTTGGTGACGCGGCGTGTAAAGCTTCCACCCGTCAGCCTGATAAATCTTGTGGCGTGGGCCGATGGCGGCAAGGCTGATCGGCAGGGGTACGGGCAGTTCGAAAGCATCGATCAGGGCAGCGTAGCCGACAGGGAGCGCTCGCTCGGGCAACCAGCGCCCGTGAAAAACGCTCACCGCGTCTGAAAATGGCTTCTTTTGCTCATGCGCCATGAACTTCGATATTGACCCGTGAAATCCTGTCCTTGGATAAGAAATGTCATGAAAAGAAATTCCGGACAATGAAATTCGATGGAATCCAACCGGACGGCATGAAATTCAATTCCGCAGAGTCGGATTTCTCACCACCGCTGCGGTCAATCGGCTGGCCAACCTCCTCGATCTTACATCACCCCCTTCCCGTTGCTGCGGATCGATGGCGCCACGCTGGTTTGAACCAGCGTGAAGCAGCTCAAAAACTTAAAACGGCCTGTGTTTTTCCATGAGCGCAGTTCCCCACGCCCCCATTGCAGCAAGATTGCTCTTTAGGCCATCATCTGCATGGCGTTGTGCCCCCAGGCCGAGCCCGCTTGATATGATTCGAACCACGAAAAAGGGAAACTAGTAATACCCATCCGTTGTCTGGGAACGAGCCGCTCCGTCGCCGGCCGACGAAGCAAGAACCGGATTTCGATTGCGACCATACTGTCGCGGTGCGCAACCCATCTTCCGCTTGAACGCCGTGCTGAATGCGGCATCGGACTCGTAACCCAGCGATAGGGCAATGATTGAGATCGGGTCATTCGAATTTGCCAGCCTGTCTGCCGCCAGCAGCATCCGCCAGCGGGTCAGATAGTCCATGGGCGTTTCGCCGACGGTTGCCTTGAATTTCATGGCGAAGGCGGATCGGGACATGCAGGCGCGCTCGGCAAGTTCCTGCAGCGTCCAGCGACGGGCAGGATCGGCGTGCATGGCGGCGATCGCTGCGGACATCTGCTTGTCCGCGAGGGCAAAGAACCAGCCGACACGGCCTTCCACCTCGTCTGCCAGATGGAGCCGAAGGGCCTGAACCAGCATCATATGGGCAAGGTGTTGAGCGACAAGGAAACTCCCAGGCTGTGGCTCGCGCAGTTCCTGCATCATCCGCTCCACGGACCAACGCAGAGCCGCCTGATCCGACTCTTTGTGGATGTGCACGATCGGAGGCAAGGTTCGCAGCAATGTGCCGGAATGTTGCCCACTGACGGCAAAGCGGCTGCCGACAAGAAAGAAATCCCCGCCGCCATTCACCGTGACGACACCGCCGGCCCGGGCCGGCGGAAAGACCGTGCCAGCTTCGACAGGGCGAAGGCTCAGATCGCTCGCAAGACGGAATGGACGGCCGCTCGGCAGCACGAAGCAGTCTCCGCTTTCCAATCGCACCGCATGGGGAACATCTTCCACGGCCAGCCAGCATCCGCCGGAGACGACGGCATAACATTTGATCCGCTCATTCTGATCGCCGAACTGGATCGACCAGTCGCCGCCCGCATCGAAGCCGGAGGACACGTAGCTGCGCGGTTTCAGGAGCGAAAGCACGTCTGACAGAGGGTCCATGAGGTAATCCTGGACGATCGCAAAGATATTGTGGATGGAGACGAATAGCTCGTATCAGCGCGCTTGTCTATCGTGCCTCTAGCCATGGAGGCGATGCAATGATCTCTACCATACTTCGCAAAATATCCGGTCTTTGGGACCACCGGGGCAAAGGGCAAAGACGCGCCCTGATGGCAGCCCTTCTGCCATCGTCGGGCTTGTTCTGTCCTTTTCCGGCCGCCGCCCAGGATGCTGATGGAGCGCGCCTGTTTCAGCAACGCTGCGCGACCTGCCACAGCCTGGAAGCGGGCCAGAACAAGTTGGGTCCGCACCTGTCAGGCGTCATCGGCCGGACTGCCGGCAACATCGAAGGCGCCGCCTATTCCGACGCGATGCGGTCTTCCGGCATCACTTGGGACGGCCAATCCCTCGACACCTTTCTCACGGCGCCGGGCCGCATGGTTCGCGGCACACGGATGACTGTCGCGATCCCCAATGCAACCCAGCGAGCGGCGATCATTCAGTATCTGGAAGGCCAATCGGCCGATTAAAGTTCATTGGAGCAATCATGACAGCCTTCACCATCAACGGGCGCGCGGTCGATGTCACAGCCGAACCTGATACACCGCTTCTTTGGGTAATCCGGGAACATCTAAAGCTCACCGGCACGAAGTTCGGTTGCGGGATTGCACAATGCGGGGCCTGCACCGTCCACGTCGATGGCGAGCCGACACGTTCCTGTCAGACTTTCCTTGAGGATGTCGCCGGCAAGGCGGTCACGACGATCGAAGGCCTCTCGCCGGATGCCAGCCATCCGCTTCAGAAGGCCTGGATCGCCGAGCAGGTGCCGCAATGCGGCTATTGCCAGTCCGGACAGATCATGCAGGCGGCGGCGCTTCTTGAGACAGAGCCGAACCCCACGCGTGAGCGGATCATCGAATATATGGATGGCAACATCTGCCGCTGCGGGACCTATGTGCGGATCATCAGCGCCATTCAGCGCGCTGCACGGGAGGGCTGACACATGACCCAATCATTCAAGCTTCACAGCCGCGCGATCTCGCGGCGCAGTTTCCTGATCACGGCGGGCGGCTTCGGTGTCGCGGTTGCATTCGCCGGTCTGCCCGGGAATGCATCGGGTGCCGCCGTGGCGCCAGCCGTTGAGGGCGACTACCGCCCGAACGCCTGGGTGACCATCGCGGCCGATGGCATAGTCAGTATCATGTCGCCAGCCTCCGAGATGGGCCAGGGCATCATGACAACGCTGCCGCTTCTCATCGCGGAAGAAATGGATGCCGATTGGGACAGGGTCCGCATTGTCCAGGCTCCGTCCAACGCGGAAACCTACGGCAATCCGGGCTTTTATGGTATCCAGCTCACGGGCGGCAGCGAATCCACGCGTGGTTATTACGACCTGCTACGGCTGATCGGCGCGCAGACCAGAAAGGTCATCCTGGCAAGTGCAGCCGGAATGCTAAACGTGCCGGCGATCGAGCTCAAGACGGAACCAGGCCGCGTAGTACATGCACGATCCGGTCGGTCGCTCGGCTATGGCGAGATCGCGGCGGCCGGTCCACTTCCCGATCCTTTGCCGCAGGCCACAGGGGCCGACCTGAAACCCGCCGATCAATGGCGCTATATCGGCAGGCGTGACATCCCCCGTGTCGACGTGCCGGCGAAGGTCGACGGCACCGCGATCTATGGCATCGATGTGCAGCTTCCCGGCATGCTGTATGGCGCGGTGCTGCGGGCACCCGTCCAGGGTGAACGACCGGAGGCCATTGACGACACCGCGGCCAGGACCGTGCCGGGCGTGACGCATATTGTACCGCTTTCCTACGGGGTCGGAATCATCGGCGATACGGTCGAGGCGACGCTGCGGGCAAAGGACCTTCTCAATGTGACGTGGAGCACGACGTCGCGGGTTCGCAACTACGCAAGCACCCGCCTGCTGGAACACTATCGCAGCGTGGCGGGCGACCTCTCGCAAACGGGCGTGGAGGCCTTCTCCGAAGGTGACGCAGATGCCCTGATCGCGAATGCGGCGACTGTCATCGAAGTCGACTACATGAGCGATCTCGTCTGCCATGCCACCATGGAGCCGATGAATGCCACGGCGCTGGTGACCGGGGACACCGTGGAGATCTGGGCGCCGACGCAGGGGCCGACGGGTACACAGGGGTTTGCCGCGGAGGTCATCGGCACCACACCTGACAAGGTCAAGGTCAATGTGACCCTGCTCGGTGGCGGCTTCGGCCGCAAGGCCGAGGCGGACTTCATTGTCGATGCCGCGTCGCTGGCCAAGGAGGTGGAGGGACGCCCGGTCAAGGTCATCTGGAGCCGCGAGGACGATATCCGGCATGATAAATTCCGGCCACTCGAAGCGCAGCACATTCAGGTCGGGCTGGACGCCGATGGCAACATCGCCGGCTGGCGGCATCGTATTGTGGCCGATTCCATCTTCGCTCGAACCAACGCCGAATTGTTCGCAAACGCGGGCGGTCACGACGACGTCGTGACCGAGGGGGCGCATTTCAACTACGCCGTTCCCGCTCATCGGATCGAGTACATTCGACAAGATAACGGCTTGGACATCGGCTTCTGGTTCGCGGTCGGGGTTGGCTACACCCGGTTCGGTATCGAATGCGTTATCGACGAAATCGCGGCCGCCAGGGGAACCGATCCCCTGCAACTCAGGCTGGAGCTGCTGCGGGACCAGCCACGGGCGCGCAACGTTATAGAGACCGTCGCCCGGAT
The DNA here is from genome assembly GCF_000757525.1 of Rhizobium sp. YS-1r. Lineage (NCBI taxonomy): Bacteria > Pseudomonadati > Pseudomonadota > Alphaproteobacteria > Hyphomicrobiales > Rhizobiaceae > Rhizobium > Rhizobium sp. YS-1r. The sequence continues at coordinate 37,475 of NZ_JPYQ01000004.1, forward strand.
GGCCGAATGGGATCGGGAGCGCGATGGCCGAGCACTCGGCCTCGCCTATTCCGATGCCTTTGGCTCTCATTGTGCGCAGATTGCGGAAGTGTCGCTCAATCGTGAAACCGGGGTGATCAGGGTACATAAGGTTTGGTGCGCTGTGGACCCGGGGGTCGCGATCCAGCCGCGCCACATTGAGGGCATGTTGATCGTCGGGATCACGAACGGAACTGGCCATGCACTGTTCGAGCAGGTCAACATCGTCGATGGCGAGGTGCAGGAAGGAAACTTCGACACCTATAGAGTGATCCGTATGTCCGAGGCGCCCGAAATCGAGGTGTCGGTGGTTCCAACAAGTGGAAGCCCGGTTGGAGGCATGGGCCAGGTAGGCCTGCCGCCGGTGGGGCCGGCAATCGCCAACGCAGTCGCGCGGCTCACGGGCGGGGCGAGGCTCCGGCACTACCCGTTCCTGCCCGACCGGGTCCTAGCGGCCCTGAACGCCTAGCTCCGCAGATGCTTGCTCGCACTGGATGATGTCGGAGCACCGCAAGAAGTGCCGATGAAGGGTATCGACGCCACGCCGGCCTCTGCCGCGATTGCACGCATCGGCCCATCCACTCGCGACTGCGTTTGCGCTTTTGATAAACAGGCCGTCGCCTTCCTGAGTATCTGTCCGTGCGGACAAACCGCAACGGTTCGCGATGGCCTACGCTCAGCAGCTGTCTGGAGGTCCGGTGCAAAGTTCAGCGGGCTCTTCGGCACAATGGCAATGCTACCCCGTACGGCGTGCGTGAGTAAGTCGAGCTGACTACGTAAGCCCACCTGCCCGCACCTCCGGTCTACGTTCGGCAGCCGGGTTGCGGCGCACCCGCAAAGTGTCCTGCTTTGGCGGCACCTTGAAAAGGCGACCATATTCGCGGGTGAACTGGGAAACGCTCTCATATCCCACCTCGAACGCCGCGTTGCTTGCCGAAAAGCCTTCATCGCGCATGAGGCGCCGTGCTTCGATGAGACGCAGTCGCTTCTGGTACTGCCCCGGCGTCAGCGACGTCATCATCTTGAAGTGCTTGTGAAACGCAGTCAGGCTCATAGCCGCTGCGGCTGCCAGGCGCTCGACAGCAATACGTGCGCGATATTCCGACCTGAGGATCGCGATAGCTTCAGCCAGGCGACCGGCATAGCTATCGGGGTCTGCAAGTGTGCGCAGTGCGGGACCATGCGGACCCGACAGGAGCCAGTAATGCAGTTCCCGCATGATGCCGGGCCGCACGATGGGCGTCGCATCCGGATGGTCCAGAAGATGCATCAGTCTCAACCCACAATCCAGCATCGCTGCTTCGGTATCGCCCGTGAACAACTTCTGCGTTCCCGATGAACGTTTCGAGGCATCCGTGCCGATCTGGGCCGCAACCTCGCGCAGGAGCGCAATCTCCAGTTCCACGGCAATCGCAAGATAGGGCGCCTCAGGGGTCGCCTCGATGATCCGGCCAACCACGGGCATGTCGGCAGCCACGATGACCGACTGTCCACGAGAGACTATCCGTTCCTCAGTCCCCACAAGCATGCGCTTTGCGCCTTGCAGCACGAAGCAGACGAGTGGCCGATAGACGGAGTGCAAGTCGCCAGTAGACTCTTCAACGCACATCATGCGCAGCCCTGGCACCGGGGTTATGGCCAAGCCCTCCCGGTTCGCGTGATGTCGCGCATACGTGCGAACAGCCTGCTTGAGTGCATCCATATCGCTTGCTCCCGTTTTTGTCGTGAACCTAGCACGTCAGCGCGAGCATTTCAGCAACCTTGCAGGATTAGGCAAGTTTTGCGCAGACCGCGGCAAGTCTCCCAGCCCGCCTCGATGTAAAAAATCTCCCAACAAAGAGGGCGCCCTCTCATCGGTACGTCCGCCGCCGTGCGGGTCAGGCAGGAAAAGCGTGGGCTTCGACCTCGATTGAGCCATGAACCTCGCTACCGGTCGACGCAACGTCGACACAACCACGAAAAGGAGATGAAAATGACAGATCGTCAGAACGAACCGGTCATCCCTGCAGTGTCGCGGCGCAAGATGCTGGCCGGAGCCGGTGTTCTTGCCACAACGGCCACCATAGCAGGCATAGCTCGGGCACAATCCCCGGCCACCACTGCCGGAGCGGCGTCGGGGACTGCCGGCAATCCAGGAGTTGCACTGGTAACGGGCTCGTCAAGAGGAATCGGTGCAGCAACCGCGCGGCAGCTTGGCCGTGACGGCTATCGAGTGGTCGTCAACTGCGTCGTGAACACTGATCTCGCAGCCCGGGTGGCCGCAGATATCGAGGCAGACGGAAGCCAAGCCATCTGGCGACAGGCGGACGTGCGGGATCCGGCAGCGGTGCGAGCGCTGTTCGATGCGGCAGAAGAGGCATTCGGCGGCGTCGACGTCGTCGTGGCCAATGCCGGCGTGATGCATCTTGCGCCTTTCGCCGAGATGACGGACGAGGACGTCAATCACATGATCGACGTCAACATACGCGGAAGCTTCCACACGTTGCGTGAAGCAGCTCGGCGTGTTCGCGACGGCGGCCGGATATTTGCTCTTTCTTCCACCATCGCCAAGTTCCGTACAGAAACCTACGGACCCTACGCAGCCTCGAAAATGGCCCAAGAGCTTTACGCTACCGTTTTGGCGAAGGAACTGGCCGGGCGAAACATATCCGTCAATGCGATCGCGCCTGGCGTCGTCAATACGACCTTGTTCACCGACGGAAAGACGGAGCAGCAGATTGCAGGTTTCGTACAGCGCACGCCGCATGGGCGGCTGGGAGAACCGGAAGACATCGCCCAAGTCATTTCGCTTCTGTGCAGCGGCAACGCCCGCTGGGTGAACGGCCAGGCCATCTACGCGAACGGAGGCATCGCCTAGTCGGCCCAGTGATTCCCACCCTGAGTCGATAACAGCTAGCTTCCGTCACCAATGGCACAGGTGACGGAAGCGTGTCCCGGCGAAGAAATTATGGTCAGACCGAGATTGCATCCAACCTCGACATGCCCTGGGGTCTCACCTTCTTTCCTGAAGGGGCAGCGCTCGTCACCGAAAGATCTAGCGGGTTGCAGAGGTCGTGGCGAACCTACAACTGTCGAACGCATAGACGATGTCGCTATCAGCGCCGAAGGCGGGCTACTGAGAAGCGGTTGCCTCATTCACGCGATCTCAAAAACAATTGACGAGGTCGCTTGGCGAGCCTGGCCGAAATCATGTCCTGCAAGCCCCCGACACCGTTCGGAAAGCCTTCGAAACTCCCAGCGGCTCTCCCAGGCAAAAGCACGCGGCAAGCCGGCCTGTGAATCTGGCGGGAACATTAAAAGCTACCAACGCGTCTGCGTCGCGCACGCGACGTGGTTCGGGAACCGAATGTGACGACGCGCCATAGAGCCGTCGGCCACCTGCTTTCCCGACGTGGAATGACGCAAGTGAAATGACCACTCCTGCGGCTATGGCTTCTGCTCCTTCATCGCCACGACCGGCGGAATACGAACCGCAGCCCCGGTCAGTATACTGTTTATTTCCTGGGCACGCCGGAGATGATCGAGCACGGTGGGCAACATTGAGGCCGCCAGCCGCTGCATTTCCCCATCCTCGCCCAATGAGATCTCCCATGCCAGCAATTGCGCCGTCTTTTGATGATCAACGATCTGCGCCTTGATATAGGCCACGTCGAAGGCCTCATCGTTCAGTTTATCCAGGTGGTCGCGCACGACCTGGTGATCCGGATCAAGCCCGGTCGGAAGCGGGATCTTGGTGGCATCGGCGAGGTCCTTCAATTTGCTATTGGCATCCTTGTGATCGCGGACCATCATCTCGGCAAACTGCTTGACGGCATCGGCCTTGGCCTTACCGCTGGCCAAATTGCCCAACTCCACCTCTGCAAGTCCGCCTGCGGTGATAAGTTGCGCAAACAGCCGGTCCTGATTGTTGGTCTGATGCGGCGCCGGCACACCGGGCTTCGACATCTTCGTGTCGACGCCCATTCCGGCTGGGTTTCCAATCTGGGCAACAGCGCTGCCGCTCAGCAACATCAATCCTCCCAACAAAATGATACGATGGCGATACATGGCGCTCTCCTCCTTTATCCTTCACAGCGTAAGCAGATATGCGACCAGATCCTTCTTTTCCTGCTCGGTCAGCTTGACTCCCAGGACCAGATTGAAAAACTCGACTGTGTCGGCAAGCGTCATGAGGCGTCCGTCATGCATATAGGGTGGTGAATCCTTGATGCCCCGCAGCGTGAAGGTTTTGATGGGGCCGTCGGGTAGCGTGACGAAATCGTTGAAAACCTGACCGATCTTGTAGAAGCGTTCGAGCTTCAGGTCGTGCATGTTGTTGTCCATGAACTCCGTCTGCGGCACGTGACAGTCGGCACAACGCCCCTTGCCCATGAATATCTGCTCCCCGGACAACTCTTGCGCAGTGGCAAGAGCCGGATCCAGTCGGCCGAACGGATCGAGCTTCGGTGCGGGCGGGAAATCGATGATGTTCTGCATCTGCGCCATCATCGCGACCTGGTTCGGCCGATCGGGCAGATTGACGCCCTTGCGCGTCGCACTGACATGGTCGCCGTTGAAATAGGCGGTTCTCTGCTCGAATTCGGTGAAATCTTCGACCGACCGCAGTGATCGCTTGGACCCATGGATATGTTGGTTGAACAATCCCCGCAAACTTGTCGTATCGAGCCGGAAACGATCCGCTTGGGGGCGGACATCCGGCGTCAGGTGGAAAGCTGCGTTGGTATGGAAATTGGAATGGCAATCGAGACAGGAAACACCCGTGCTCTGGTCTGCAACCTTGCGATCTTCGGTCTGATTGAACTCCTCCTGCGGAAAAGGGGTCAAAAGCAACCGCAATCCTTCCATCTGCACCGGCGTGATGATGCCGTTCATGATCTCGTAGAAGTTCTTGATCGTCAGCAATTGTCCTCGCGACACGTCACCGAGTTCGGGATGCGTTGTCAGAAAAATGGGCGGAGGAAATTCCGGCGTCAGATTGTCGGGAAGATCGAAGTCGACGTCGAACCGGCGAAGATCCCGCATTTCCTGCACGTGGATTTCATCGATCTGACGGTTGGGAAAGACTTGTCCGCCCGTCGCCTGTTTCACATGCGGCAGGGGCAAAAACCCTTCCGGGAACAGGTTTTTGTCCCTGATCTCGGCCGGTGTCATCTCCGCTAATTGATCCCAGCTTGTATCCGCTGGAAGCTTGACGCGAACCCCATCCTGCACAGGCTTCATCCCGCCAGACATCATGACTTCCGGCATCGGACGATCCGATAGATCGTAGCGGCGATCGAGAAGATCGCGTTGCCGCCGCATTACGTCCGGCTTCTGCGCCTCGTCAATTTTGCGGACTTCCGAAAATGGCATGGTCGGCAATGGCCGGTATGTAGCATCAGGCGGCAGTGGATCGGAAACGGCTGCGACCGCCAGGACGCTTATCCCGGTAAACGATGCCCCGAAGAATGCGCCGGATCTTCGAAATTTCCACATATCCCTCTCCTCCATTGCCGATCGAGCAGGCTGTCCGAACTGCGGAGAGGGGGAAGAGTTCCTGGACAGCAATGATTTTAGGTTTCAGGACCGCTATCTTTAAGCCGGGGCAAAACCTCCTGCCCAAAGACATCGATGAATTCATGCTGATTTCGGCCGACATTGTGGACGTAGATTTCCTGAAATCCCATCGCGGCGTCCATTCTCAACCACTCGACATGCCGATGCGGATCAGCCGAGACGCGCACATGCTCATCCAGATCTTCCGGCCGTATTTTGGCACATGCCTGATCGAACTCTTCGGGCAGCCGGAGCGTCTCGGCGACCGCAGCGGTAACGGCGTTGCTGCGCCACTGGTCGAAGGCATTGGCTCGCGCTTCATCGTCGGAGGCGGCATAAGAGATATGCACCTGCAAGTAGAGCGGCTTGCCTTCGCCGCCGCCACGCCGAAATGCCTCGACGATATCGCGAAGGTTTTCCCGCGGCTGATTGATGGTGATCAGCGCATCCGCCCAGCTTCCCGCCCATTCCGCCGTCTCGGGCGACAATGCACCGGCAACGATGCGGGGCATTTCTTCGGCAAGAGTATGAATGCGCGCCTCGTCTACCCTGATCGGTCCTTCGCGGCTGACGAGTTCTCCCGACCACAGTTCACGGATGATCCCGATCGCCGCCTGCAGCCTTGCGTTCCGCTCCCGCTTCGACGGCCAGCGTTGTCCCGTCACGTGCTCGTTCATGGCCTGACCGCTGCCGACTGCCATCCATGGAAAACGCCTCGGAAACATCTCGGCGACCGTCGCCGCAGCCTGCGCCGTGATTGCGGGATGATAACGCCACCCGGACGGAACGGTGATGATGCCGAACGGAATGGATTGTGTTGCCTGCATTGCCGCCCCCAGCCACGCCCAGGCAAAGCCCGATTGGCCCTGTCTCTCGCTCCAGGGGGTCAGATGATCCGAAGACATCACCGCTCCAAAGCCCGCGGCTTCCGCGGTCCGGACGTAGCCGATCAGTTCGCTCGGCGGAAACTGTTCATGAGAGGCATGGTAGCCGATGAGCGTCATTGTCCATTGCCTTCGGAAATGAGCCAGCGATAGGCGTAAGGTTCGAGTTCCAGTCGTGAATTCTTCGCGACATCGAATTCCAGGTCGCCCATCAGATCACGAAAGTATCTGGGCTGCATGCCGCCAAAATTGATCTCGGCTTTGATCGGTCGGCTCGCCAGGTTGTGGACGAGCAACAGCAGGTCACCCGCGTCTTCGAACCCGTGGACAAGAACAGCTGGATCGTCCGCACTCAGCCTCACCGGCCGGCCCTTCGTGAAAATCGGCTGATTTCGGCGAAGGCTGATAAATCGCTTCATCCTGTTCAACAACGAACCGGCGTCGTTGTTCTGGTCTGCGACATTCACGTTCTTGTATGAGAACGGCCCTTCGGTGACGACCGGCTGACACAGCTTTCCGACATTCGCGGTTGAGAAGCCACCATTCCTCTCGCCTGACCACTGCATCGGCACCCGCACAGAGTTCCGTCCGGCTTGGGAAAGATCTTCACCGATACCGATCTCGTCTCCGTAAACGATGAGGGGCGGCCCCTTCAGCGAAAAGACGATGCTGAATGCCAGCTCGATCCGGCGCTGATCACCATTCAGCATCGGCGCGACACGCCGCCGGACGCCGCGCTCGAATACCTGCATTTCCTTTTTCGGCGCGAAGACGTCGAAAACCGCCTGCTTCAGATCGGGCGGCACGCGGGAAAAATCGAGCTCGTCCAGATTGCGAAGGAAATTGACCCAACCACAGTTCAAGGGAGGTTCCGGAAGAAGGCTCAATCCCTGGTTGATTGCGGCAGCATCCTCCTTGGCAAAACCGGCAAACATATAGCAGGCCAGCATGAAGTTGAGCAGAAGCTGGATTTGGTCCCCTTCTCCGAAAAAGGCGTCGGACGCCTCTGGCGGAAGGTTTACTTCTCCGAGCAGCACGCCGCCTGGCCGGCGGCTTTGCAGATAGCCGCCGATTTGTCTGAGAATACCGTGCGGATCGCGAGGATTGGCATGTTCGAGCCCTTTGTCCGCGATGATGAGCGGAGCTGCATCCAACCGAAACCCACTGACCCCGAAGGCAATCCAATAGTCCACGATCCGGAGGATTTCCTCACGCACCTGGGGATTGGCGGCATTCAGCTCCGGCTGGAACTCGTAAAAATTATGGAAATAATAAGCTCGCGCAACCTCATCGTACGTCCAAAGACTATCCACCTCACCGGGAAAGATCGATTTGGCGCCGGCAGCGACCGGTGGAGGATCGGCGCTCCAGACATAATAATCGCGATAACGCGCCTTGTCGTCACGGCGCGCCGCCTGAAACCAAGGATGTTGGTCGGAAGTGTGGTTAACGACCAGATCGATGATCACACGAATGCCGTGCTCTCCGGCACCGTGCAGAAATGTCAGGAAATCGTCGAGCGTGCCGACTTTGGGATTGATGGAATAAAAATCGCTGACATCGTACCCGTTGTCGCGGTCGGGACTGCGATAGAAGGGCAAAAGCCAAATACAGGTGATACCCAATTCGGAAAGATAGGCCAGCTTTTCGGTGAGCCCGACGAAGTCACCGACACCGTCGCCATTTCCGTCTGCGAACTTCTCGACATCGATGCAGTAGATCACTGCTTCTTCGTACCAGGTGCTGCTCCGGTTCGGCACGCCTGCAATCTCCTGTCATTGCCCTGTTAAAAGGGCATAAACGGCTCCAAACGAGGCAAGTTCCCCCTGGGCTTTCCTGATTGCACATGGCCTGCAACGAACCCGCCGGCGCCGCCGCATGGAACTCGATTTTCTTGCCGGTGCGACGGCGCCCAAGGAGATATTCGGCACCCGGAACCATGCCCGCCCCAAAGACGGCAAGATGGCTTATCTTGGATAGATTTGGTTATCGTCAGTTCCGGGCGAAGCGAGCCCGTCTCCGTGCGCAGGTCTCGGGGAGACACCCAAACGACGGAACCAGCACTCGTCCTTGACGTTCGGCTCAACGAGACGATTGCGAAAGGCCTCCGATGGATCCGTTCCACGATCACCCCATGAATCGAGCCAGCGAGCAGGAAGCCTTACCGGCCGGACGCAAGTGGTGGCATGTATCGACGGTCTACCAGATCTATCCGCGCAGTTTCTGCGACTCAAATGGTGACGGCATCGGCGACATTGCCGGTATCACCTCCAAGCTGGGCTACCTCAAATCGCTTGGCATTGACCTGATTTGGCTGTCCCCAATCTACAGGTCGCCCATGGATGACAACGGCTACGATATTTCTGATTACCAGGACATCGCCCCGGAATTCGGCACACTCGCCGATTTCGATCATCTGGTTGTCGAGGCGCGCAGGCGCGGCATCGGTATCATGCTCGATCTCGTCGTCAACCACACATCCGACGAACACCCTTGGTTTTTGGAATCCCGCAAGGGACCGGGCAATCCGTTTCGTGATTTCTATATCTGGCGCAGACCCGGGCCGGACGGCGGACCGCCCAACGATCTTATGTCTTCCTTCGGTGGGCCAGCATGGACGCTCGATCCATTGAGCGGCGAATATTATTTGCACCTGTTTTCGCGCCGCCAGCCGGACCTCAACTGGGAGAACCCTGCGGTCCGCCGGGAAATCTACAAAATGATGAACTGGTGGCTTGAGCGCGGCATTGCCGGCTTCCGCATGGATGTCATCGATTATATTGGCAAACAGGTCGACCAGGGGCTGGTGAAGGATGGGCCGCGCCTGCATGAATACCTGCAGGAGATGAACCGCAGGACGTTCGGACGCCACGACATCCTCACCGTCGGCGAATGCTGGAGCGCCACGCCGGGATCTGCGCTCCTTTATTCTGGCCGCGACCGCAGCGAGCTCTCGATGGTCTTCCAGTTCGAACACGTCACCCAGCAATGGGACGAGATCTACGGTAAGTGGCGCCCGAAAGCCTTCGACCTGGTGAAGCTGAAGTCTGTGCTCAGCAAATGGCAATATGCTCTGTCCGAGGACGGATGGAACTCGCTCTTCTGGGGCAATCACGACCTGCCGCGCGCGGTCTCGCAGTATGGGGATGCAGCCGGTTATCACTCGCAGTCGGCCAAGATGCTGGCGACCGTGCTGCACCTGATGAAGGGGACCCCGTTTATCTACCAGGGCGAAGAGATCGGCATGACCAACGTGCCATTCACCACAATCGATCAGTATCGCGACATCGAGACGCTCAACATGCACCGGCTGCATGTCGAGGCCGGGCTGTCGCCGGAGGATTTCATCAAAGGTGCCAACCAGAGCGCACGCGACAATGCTCGCACACCGATGCAATGGAACGCCGCTGCGCATGGAGGCTTCACGAAAGGAGTGCCTTGGATCGAAGTTAATCCCAATTATGCGACCGTCAACGCGGAAGCGGCGATGACCGACGAGCGGTCGATCTGGAACCATTACCGCAAGCTCATCGCACTCAGGAAGACGCATCCCGTCATCGTCTATGGGCTCTATCAGTCCTGGCTCGACCAGCATCCGGATGCATTCGTCTATTCCCGCGCGCTCGACAGGGACCGACTGGTGGTGATCGCCAATTTTGCACCTCACAAGGTTCAGCTGACGCTTCCACGCGAACTCGCAAATCCGGGAACATGCCTGATCTGGAACTATGAGCCGGTCGATACGCTTGGAGAAAATGTCGACCTTAAGCCCTATGAAGCATTCGCTATTTTATGCGAGATGAGGGAATAGGAAGTCACTTGCATGGCAGCTTTGACGATGGCCTGTGAGAGAAGCAGTATCACCGCGAAGATTCTTTCTCGTCGCCGTTTAGCCATCACAGGGTCCCATCTCCCTGCCAATTGAAAATGAGGCTGCATGATTGAAAAGTCTGACAATGAGGCGATGAAGGGCGACCGGCCGACACTTCTATTCAAGACGAACACGCGTGGGATGCCCTTAAAATCGGCTCTTGAATTCTGGCAGCAATCCGCTGGCTCGCTTTATGACGTCACCATATCCCAACCGGAAGCATTTCACACCACCCACTGCACATTCCGCTTTGGAGAATTGCTGCTGACCCATTGCATCAGCGTCGCCCAAAAGCTGAACCGTTCCAGCTATCGCGTTGCCGCGGATGGCTACGACCATTTCGAGATACAGTTTTTTCTCAAGGGTCATTGGAGCCGCCAAGACGGACGGCAGGAAGCACACGCCGCACCGGGAGACCTGATCATTCACGATACCGCGCAAGCCCACGCGGGATCTGCGAGCGATTTTTCCAATCTGACCCTCTTCGTTCCCCGGTCACTGCTCGCACCATTGTTGATGAGCCCCGACGAGCACAATATGAGGGTTCTGGCGGCTCATGAGCCAATTGTGGGACTTCTTCGCAATCACCTCGACGCTCTTTGGCAGGTCCTTCCGCTACTCGATGAAAAGCAAGCCGCAGCGCTAGCCCTACCGACCGCCGAACTTGTTGCCGCCACCCTCAACGGCGGTGCGAGAGAGGATACATCGCAAGGCGTAGCCGCAGTGCAGCTTGGTGAAATTCGACGCTACATCGATGCAAACGCACTTGATACGGATCTTTCGCCGGTCCGCATTGCCGCGGCTTTTGGCATTTCGTTACGCAAGCTCACCTACCTCTTTTCCGGCGATGGCGGCGTCGCCTCCTACCTTCAAAGGCGACGATTGACGCTGGCGCGTTCGGCTCTTCGCGATCCGGCTCAAGCTCACAAGTCGATAGCTGCGATCGGCCTCGAACACGGCTTCGTCTACGCCCATAACTTCACACGCGCCTTCCAGCGTCTTCATGGACTCACGCCACGCGAGATCCGGGCTGTCGCACAGAGGAACTGGATATCCGGCACAAACGAATCACAAAGCTGGTTCGCTCGCGCCGCCTTATGGGGAGGTAACGGATCCTGTGTGCTTGATGGGTGACGCCGCCTTGCGCGCTTTGAGTATGTTATCGGCTCTCGTTTGCGCGCTGGGATAGATTTACCCCACTGCGCTTGCAGCTTCTTATATTCGTTTCAGAATTTTGATTTTTTAGCCTCGCTCCGCCTAGCACTCGGCGCGTCCTCGCCTGCCCCCACGCAGAACGACGGCGTGCCAGCGCGATGGTTTTCAATGATTGGCGGGCCGGGGGAAAATCGAAGTGTGGCCGAAAGACTTACCCGAGGCATTGCCAGAGCGCCTTTCGTTGACCGGACGCCAGGTCGCGTCTTTCCAAACAGACCTGTCGGGCTCAATACTCCTGGTGGCCTTAGCCGATAATCGCACAACCTGCGCATGGCTTGTTGCCCGCCCCACGATGACGCGTAGCCGTCGTCCCGCAAATTCGTCGTCCGGCATCAGGCGACGATCAGATCCACAACCTCTTCCAGCCAACCAGCTTCCCGGCAATCGGAGTACGACACCCATGAGAATATTTGTTCTTTCCACTTTCCTTGCGCTCGGTGCGTCAACGGTACAGGCTGCTGATGTCGTTGCCGAACATCCCGCACCCTCCGTCGCTTTTGAGGCGCCGGCTTACACCTGGTCGGGCGCCTATCTTGGTATCCAGGGCGGTGGCGGCTGGGCCAATGGGAAATTCTCCGGCCTCGGCATTTCCAGCTCCGAAGACGCCAATGGCGGTCTGTTTGGAGCCTTTGCAGGCTACAATTACCAGTTCGACAATGATCTCGTGGTCGGCATCGAGGGCGACGTCGAATACAACTGGAACGAACAAGAGATTTTCGGGGCGGATTTCGGCACCGATTGGGCAGGTTCGGTGCGTGGCCGCGTGGGATATGCGTTCGATCGCGCTCTCATCTACGCCACAGCGGGATGGGCCGCCACCCAAGGTTACGTCGACGTGCCGGGATTGGGCAAGGACGAAGAAACCTTCAACGGCTACACGGTCGGTGCGGGTCTGGATTACGCCTTCACCGGCAACATCTTTGGCCGCATCGAATATCGTTACAACGACTTTGGAAAAAAGGAACTGCAAGGGGTCAGCGTCGATGTTGACCAGCATGCGGTAAAGGTCGGCCTTGGCATCAAGTTTTGATGATCAAGCAAGCTTCGAGAAGAAGGACCGTGTCTGGGCGCACCTGGACGCTTCTGGCTTCCACGGCGCTCGTGAATTGTCTTGCCGGGTTGGTGGCCAACGCTCCCGCATCGGCTCAAAGCGTGACGACGTCCGGAGAGGTCAATCCCTCTCCCGCGACGTCACCCGTTTGGAACGTCGGTGGCGAGCTGCATGTCGGTGACGTCGGCGTCGGCTCCTTGGTTCTGGAAGGTGGCGGCGTTGTCAACAACACCTCGGCCTCTGTCGGCAATCAGGCAGGGTCCAGTGGCACGGCAACCGTCATCGGTCACGGATCGACCTGGACGAATAACGGGTATGTTTCCATCGGTTATTTCGGCTCCGGCACCTTGAACATCGAAGGCGGCGGTACGGTCAACACCACATACGGTTATATCGGCGCCAATTCGGGCTCCACCGGTACCACGATCGTGACCGGCAACGGCTCGACCTGGCACAATACCGGCTCGCTGACCATCGGCCAGTCTGGAAATGGTACGTTGTCGATCGAGGACGGCGGTGTTGTCGACAACACGAGTGGTTATGTCGGCTTCAGCCCGCACTCTATAGGCAGGGTGACAGTGGTTGGAGCCGGATCAACCTGGTCGAACAGCCAAGACCTTTATGTCGGCCATTTCGGATATGGCACGCTGGATATCGAGGCCGGCGGCACCGTCAACAACAAATACGGATATATCGGCGCCAAATCCGGCTCCACTGGCATAGCGACCGTCACTGGCACAGGCTCCACCTGGACCATGGTCGATGATCTCGCTGTCGGCGATGGCGGCGCCGGCACGCTATCTGTTGAGGCCGCAGGCCAAGTTCGCAGCGGATTCGGTTATGTCGGCACCGGGTCCGGAGCGGAAGGCCGCGTTACCGTCACCGGCACCGGTTCGCAATGGACCGCCGCCCACAGTCTTTTTGTCGGCGATGCCGGTGGCAGCGGCTGGCTTTTGATCGCAGATGGCGGCTCAGTCGCCAATGGCTACGCGGTGATCGGCAGCGGCACCGGCACTGGAACCGATGGCACCGTCATCGTGACTGGAGCGCATTCCAAATGGGACAATCTGGGCGACCTCAATATTGGCAATTCCGGTACAGGTCGGCTCTCCGTTGAAGACGGCGGTTCGGTCGTTACCGGCTGGGGCAGTTTTGTCGGCTACGGGGTAGGAGCGGTCGGCACTGCTGTCGTTTCAGGGGCCGGTTCTTCATGGTCGAGTGCACTCAATCTTAGTGTCGGCGTATTTGGCAACGGCGAACTTGCCGTAACGAATGGCGGGAGGATCTCCAGCTACGGCGGGTTTATCGGCGACTTCGCTGGTTCAAGTGGCGCGATCACAATCAGTGGCATCGGCTCATCCTGGAACGATGCTGCCGATGTCACGATTGGCAATAACGGTGCGGGCACTTTATCTGTCGAGGACGGAGGGCAAATTTTAAACGCCCTCGCCTTTATCGGGAAAGAAACCGGGGCGACGGGAACAGCCACGGTTACCGGCATTGGCTCGACCTGGACCAATAGCGCTGACCTCACTATCGGAGGTTCGGGCACAGGCAGCCTGACGATCGCAAATGGTGGCGCGGTCATCAACAAAGACGCTTTTATCGCTCGTCACTCCGGTGGCGCGGGCGAGGTCGTGGTTCAGGGAAAGGAAACTACCTGGACCGGCGAACGCATTTTCGTGGGACTGGTCGGCACCGGCAAACTGACGATAGCGCAAGGTGGCACCGTTTCCAGCGCGCTCGGGATTTTGGGCTGGAACAGTGGAAGCAACGGGTCTGCCACGGTGACGGGTGCTGGCTCGACGTGGATCAACAGCACGGATCTCGCCATCGGCGATCTGGGCTATGGAACGCTGACGGTTGAGCAGGACGGCAAGGTCTCCGCAGGGGGCGCAATCACACTTGGCGCTCAGGCAGGCTCGACCGGCACCTTGAACATTGGTGCAGCAGCGGGCAATGCCGCGGCCGCGGCCGGCACGCTAGACGTTGCATCACTTGCCTTCGGAGCAGGAACCGGCACGCTGGTATTCAATCATAGCGGCCTCGCCGATGGTTCGTCGGTAAAGTTCGTTGCGGATATTGTTGGACACGGAACGATCCTGCATGAGAGCGGCGACACCATCTTGGGTGGCAATGGGTCCCATTTTACGGGAGTGACGGAAGTCACGGGGGGCCGTTTGACGGTCGCCGATCGGTTCGGCGGTTCAGCCTCGGTTCGTGGCGGGCAACTGCTGGTGAACGGCAGTTTCGGCGGCGATGTGACAGCATCTGACATGGGAACAGTTACAGGAACCGGCACGATTGACGGTGATCTTTCGCTCTCTAACGGCGGCATTCTTTTGGGTGCACAGGGTACGACGCTGTCGATCGGCGGCGATCTCGATTTGGATGACGGTTCGATCATTGACGTCGCCCTCGGTGGCGCTCTAACCTCGGCATTGTTCGACATTGGCGGCAACTTGACGCTCGACGGCACGCTTGCGGTCGCCGATCAGGGCGGGTTCGGGGCCGGTGTCTACCGGCTTTTCGACTATGCTGGAAGCTTGACCGACCATGGCCTTGGGATCGGCCCGACACCGGCAGGGATCGTGGCTGACGATCTGAGGATCCAGACGGCGGTTAGCGGTCAGGTCAACCTGATCTCGACCGCGGGGGCAGAGCTTGGCTTCTGGGATGGTGCCAATGCTGCATTGCACGATAACGGTGCGGTAGATGGCGGTTCCGGCGTCTGGTCGGCCGACGGGCGCAACTGGACCTCCGGCGATGGTGCGTTCAACGGATCGTTCAAACCCAATCCGACCTTCGCGATCTTTCAGGGACCTTCCGGAGCGGTGACTGTCGACAATTCAGCAGGAGCAGTCGGCGTCACGGGAATGCAGTTTGCAAGCGACGGGTATGGCATCGCAGGCGATACGGTCACGCTTTTGGGCATAAATGGCGAAAGCATCATCAGGGTTGGCGACGGTGGTGCAACGGACAGTGGAATGGCCGCAGGAATATCCGCGTCCCTTGGCGGAGTGTCGCGCCTGGTAAAGACCGGCGCCGGGTCCCTGGTCCTCAGCGGCAAGAACACCTACACGGGCGGCACCCGGATTGCCTCCGGGACCTTATGGCTGTCCTCGGATGCCAATCTGGGCGCCGCGTCGGGTGGATTGATCTTTGATGGAGGAACGCTGGCGACCACGACAGGCTTTAACTCCAGTCGTACGATCACCCTCGACGACATCGGCCGTTTCGACGTTTTCGGCGATCGCGAGCTTGCCTTGTCCGGCGCAATATCGGGGGCGGGAGGGATTGAGAAGTCTGGTACCGGCACATTGAAGTTGGCGGGAAATAACCTTTATGAGGGCAATACGCTGGTGCGCGCTGGAACCCTGATCGGTAGTGCAGACGCAATCCGCGGTTCGATCGGCAATGCCGGCGCCGTGGTATTCGAGCAGGACGCCGATGCCGCCTTTGCCGGCGACATCGCCGGTCTCGGCGGTGACCGGGGCGAGATGATCAAGCGTGGAGCTGGCACGCTCATACTGACTGGGGTGTCCCTGCTCGACTGGGATATCGAGGAAGGTGGTATGGTTTCGACGACAGACCGCTTCGCAGGCGACCTCGATCTGGCGCAGGGTACCGGCTTCACCTTCGACCAGATCTATGACGGCACCTATGACGGAGCGATTTCGGGATCGGGAACCGTTAGCTTCCTTGGCGGGGGCCGAATCGCGCTCACCGGTGACAACGCAGCCTTTACAGGCTTCAGCGAAGTGTCTGACACGACCCTGATCGTCAACGAGGCACTCGGCGGCTCGGCATTGATCGGAAACGGCGGGCGCCTTCAAGGCTCAGGTACGATCGGCTCGGGCGACGGCTCGACGGTGACACTTGCGCCCGGTTCCACCCTGGCGCCTGGTAACTCGATCGGAACGCTGACGGTGGATGGAGATCTGGTCCTTGATGTCGGCTCTCGTTACGAGGTGGAAGTTGCCCCCGGCGGCAAGGACACCGACTTGATCAAAGTGACCGGATCGGCCACGCTCAACGGCGGCACCGTCGTCCATATCGGCATGACAGGTGCTTATGATCCGGCCGCCACCTACACGATCATCACCGCCGACGAAGGGGTAAGCGGCGCCTTTGATGCGGTCACGTCCGCGTTTGCCTTCCTCGACCCGAAGCTCGGCTATAGCACAAATAATGTGACGCTGATGCTGAGCCGGAACGATATCGATTTTGCACAGGCTGCCGTGACACGCAACCAGATCGCTGCAGCGCAAGGGGCAGACAGCCTCACCTTCGGCAATGATCTTTACGACGCGATCGTCCAACTCGATGAGACGACCGCACGCGCAGCCTTCGACCAGATCTCGGGTGAGATCCACGCCTCGGTCACGACAGGCTTGATTGAGGATTCGCGCCATATCCGCAGCGCCGCCAACGACCGCCTGCGGGCGGCCTTTCAGGGAGTGGCTGCCTCCACGGATCCAGTCATTGCCTATGGCGCCGATGGACTTGCCCCCGTCCCTGCCTCCGCCGATGCCGGCATCGCCGTCTGGGGAAGCGGTTTCGGCTCATGGGGATCGACCGACGAGAACGGCAATGCCGCTCATCTCGATCGCTCCGTCGGCGGCTTCGTCGGCGGAGCTGACGCCATGTTGACCGATGCGTGGCGGGTCGGATTTCTGGCTGGCTACAGCCAGTCGTCCTCCAGCACGAATGATCGCGCCTCGTCTTCCTCGAGCGATAACTATCATGTCGGGTTTTATGCCGGCTCGCGATCGGGCGATTTTGCCTTCCGCTCCGGCCTCGCCTATACCTGGAACGACATCGCGACCGACCGCTCTGTTGGCTTTACCGGATTTGCCGACAGCCTTGGGGCCAACTACGACGCCGCCACCTTCCAGGCCTTCGGGGAATTCGCCTATGGCATGGAAACGACGGTCGCCCGTTTGGAGCCATTCGTCAATCTTGCCCATGTTCGCGTCGGCTCAGATGGCTACCGGGAAACCGGCGGTGCGGCCGCCCTCACCTCCTCCAGCCAGACAACCGATACGACCTTTACCACGCTCGGGCTTCGTGCCGAAAACAAGGTTGCGATCGGACGAATGCAGATCGGCATCACCGGCATGCTGGGCTGGCGGCGTGCGTTTGGCGACACCACGCCGACCGTCACCCATGCCTTCGCCGGTTCGGATGCCTTCACCGTGGCAGGCAATCCGATCGCAAGGGACGCAGCCGTGGTGGAGGCTGGTATCGATGTCGACGTCGCACCCGGCGCCAACCTCACCATCGCCTATCAGGGACAAATCGCAAATGGCGCTCGAGACCATGGTTTTACCGCCAAACTCGGCGTTAAATTCTGAGCAAGACATCCACTCGAAGACAGAACGGAAAAACGATCGAATGAGGGAAATAAGGACAAGCGCGAGTCGGCAGCCACCGTCAAATTGTTGCATTCGCTCTAGAAATTATTCACTCAGCTTGGAAGTCGGCGTTGCCTCGGGTGGTGGATTCTTTATCTTATCAGGAAGACTCATATCTATTTTGACGTGATTTTTGATTTGAGCGGGCGCTGCGCTCCGCTCTGGGGGATCGAATGCATAAATCTAGATGGCAGCGCCATGTGGCCCTGCTCTTGGCAACAGTGGCGGTTCCTTCCGTTGCGTTCTCCCAGGACGTCATTCCTTCCGGCGGTAGCTTCATTCGAGGATCCGGCTCTGTAGAGGGTACAGCCTCGGGCTTGCTCATCAATCAGACAAGCGCGACCGGCATTATCGAATGGGGTAGCTTCTCGATCGGATCCGGTGCGGCGGTGCATTTCGATAACGGCTCAGGTGCGACGCTCAATAGGGTCACAGGCAATCTCGGCTCACGCATCGACGGGTCGCTGACCGCAACCGGGTCACTTTATCTTGTCAATGGAGCCGGCATCGTTGTCGGAGAAAGCGGCATGATCTCGACTGGCGGCAGTTTCTTTGCCTCCACTCACGATGTCGCCAATGAAGATTTCCTAGACCGAGGCCCGATGACCTTTGCCGGCCGGTCGACAGCCTCTGTCGTTAATCTTGGCACGATCAGCTCGAAGGCGGGCGACGTCGCGCTGATCGCGCGCGCGGTGGAAAACAAGGGTAGCATAAGCGCTGAGAACGGCACGGTAGGCTTGGTGGCCGGTTACGAGATCTTGGCGAAGGATAAGGCCGACGAGAACGGCCTCTTCGCGGTCGTAGTCGGTGGATCGGATACGCAAGCGACGAATTCCGGCGCGATTGCCGCCGCCAATTCGGAATTGCGCGCCAATGGCGGCAATGTCTATGCGCTTGCCGGCAATACCGGCGGTGTCGTCAAGGCGACCGGCGTGACGAGCGAAGGTGGGCGCATCTTCCTGACGGCGGGGGAAGGCGGCAAGGTCCAGGTGACCGGCAAGCTCAAGGCGACCCGCCCGCAAACGGCGATCGCGAGCCTGCCGACGCGCGTCCCGGTTCCGCAGGCGCGGCCGGACAGCGGCGGCGACATCCGCATTTCCGGCGGCAGCGTCACGATCAACGGCACGGTCGAGGCAACCGGCACGACAGGCTCCGGCGGCACCGTCGTCGTCACCGGCGACAAGATTAAGCTGGGCTCCGCTGCAGCGGTGGATGCCTCCGGCGCAACCGGCGGTACCGTATTGATCGGAGGCGATTACCAGGGCGGCAAGGACGCTGCGACGAAATACCTGGCCGAGACGGTCGCAACGGCCGACACGGTGGCGATCGCCAAGGGCGCTGCCATCCGGGCGGACGGCACGCAGGGCGCGGGCGGCAATGTCGTTGTGTGGTCGGATAACAAGACGACATTTGCCGGCACCATCAGCGCCACCGGCGCAGGCAGCGCCTCGGGTGGCGACGCGGAAGTATCGGGCAAGGCCGTGCTGGTCTATGACGGTGCGGCGGATCTCAGGAGCGAGAGCGGCGCCTTCGGCAACCTGCTCCTCGATCCCTACGACCTGACGATTTCAAGCGCGGCGAGCAGCGGGATGTCGGGCTTCGACGCCAGCGCCGCCGACAGCGTCCTCAATGTGACGACGCTGACGAACGCACTCGCGCTGGCCAATGTCACCGTCACGACGGGGAGCAGCGGGTCGCAGGCGGGCAACATCACGGTCGCCACACCGATTACCTGGAGCGCCAACACCATTCTGACGCTGAGCGCCGCCGGCAGCGTGCTGATCAATAAGGATATCACGGCGACCGGTGCCAATGCTGGCCTGGTTCTCACTTACGGAACCGGCTACAGCCTGAACAACGGTGCTCGCGTCACCCTGTCGGGATCGGCGGCGAGCCTCTCCATCGGGGGAAACGCCTATACGCTGATCCACGATGTGGCCGGCCTGCAGGCTATGGTCGACGGCACGAACTACGCGCTGGGCAACGACATCGATGCTTCTGCGACCGCCAGTTGGAACGCCGGCGCCGGCTTCATCCCGATCGCCTCCTTTGCCAACACGCTGAGCGGTCTCGGGCACACGGTGGACGGATTGACCATCAACCGTCCTGGGCAAACAATCACCGGACTGATCGGCGCCTTGTGGGGGACCGTCAGGGACCTGACCCTGTCGAACGCATCGGTCTCCGGCAGCGGAAGGGTCGGCGCCGTTGTCGGCAACGTGCTCGCGGGCTCGCTCATAAATGTGCATGCGACGGGCAGCGTGACGGGCGCGGCGGGCCAGATCGGCGGGCTGGTCGGCTGGCTTGACCAGGGGTCTATCTCCGGGTCCTCGTCGGCCGTGACCGTCAGTGGCGGGGACGAAGTCGGCGGACTGGTCGGCCGTCTGCGTGCCGGCTCGATTTCCGATTCCTACGCCACGGGTTCAGTCACCGCAACCGGCGACTATGCCGGCGGCCTTGCAGGCGGTATCTATCAGGGCGGCACTGTCACCAATGTCTATGCCAGCGGCAGGGTGACGGGCCCGTCCAATACAGGCGGATTGATCGGCGGGGAAACGCTGGCGGGCCCGGTCACGGTATCGAACGCCTATTGGGACGTGAATTCCACCGGGCAGAGCACGAGCTTCGCCGGCACGGGCATCTCCAACGCCTCGGCCTATACGCAGGCGACCTATGCCGGCTTCGATTTCACCAATACCTGGGTGATGATCGCCGGCCAGACACGGCCGATACTGCGCAACGAATATTCAACCGTGGTCACAACCCCGGCTGCGCTGCAACTCATGTCGCTTGACCTTTCGGCAAGCTACACGCTGGGTGCCGATATAGACCTGACGGACGCATTCACTGCAGTCGGCGGTTACTACAGCGGCCCGTGGCGTGCTTCCGGCTTCGTGCCCATCGGCGACAACAGTTTTCTCTTTACCGGCAGTTTCGACGGCCAGGGCCACACCATCAGCGGCCTGACGATCAACCGCGCCGGAACCAACTATGTCGGCCTGTTCGGCTATACGAACGGCGCCACGATCGGCAACGTGACGCTCTCCGGCGGCAGCATCATCGGCAATGACGACGTCGGCGCGCTTATCGGCTACATGGTCGGCGGCTCGGTATCGGCGGCATCGGCGAGTGCGACCATTTCGGGAGTAAGCACCGGAGAGGCCAATTCCGGCGGCCTCATCGGAGCGGTCAATGGCGGCGCTGTGAGCGGTTCCTCGGCAAGCGGCAACGTCACGGGCGCCGGCTATCAGGTCGGTGGCCTTGTCGGCTACCTCCTCAACGGCGGCACAATCACGCGATCCTACGCCACGGGCAATGTCACCGGCACGAGCACCAGCGCGGGCAACGGTTATATCGGCGGTTTGGTCGGTGCCAACGGCTATAGCCTCGACGGCGGCACCATCAGTCAGTCCTACGCCACCGGCACGGTCACGGGCAGTTCCGGTCCCATCGGCGGCTTCGTCGGGCATAACGAGGGGACGATCACGGATTCCTATGCGACCGGCCGCGTGGTCGGTCTGGGATCGGCTTCCAACATCGGCGGGTTCGTCGGGGTGAATTATGTCAACGGCACCATCACCAATGCCTATTCGACCGGCTACGTGACCGGCGGCGCGCAGGTTGGCGGCTTCGCCGGCTACAACAACAACAGTACCTCGGCAATCACCAACGCCTACTGGAACACCCAGACCACCGGACAGTCGGTCGGCATCTCTGGCGGCCCCGGCAGCGCTACGGCCCGCACCACAGCCCAGCTCCAGGGCAACCTCCCTGCCGGCTTCTCCTCGTCCATCTGGGGAACCGGAACGAACCTCTATCCCTATTTCAAGTGGCAATACGCAGCGACGCCGGTCGCCGTTTCGGGCACCGCCTATAGCGATGCCGGCATGACGGCGCTGGCGGGCGCGAATGTGACCGCCGTATCCGCCGGCAGCGCCATGGGCAGCGCCGTCACTGGCGCCAACGGCTATTACTACATCATGCTCGCCCCCGGTTCCTCGCTCGCTTCGACCGGCGTGCTGGCCTATCTCGACAACGGATCGACCAAGGGGAGCGCCTTCTCCGATATCGCCGGCGCCAACGGCGCGCAGAACGTCGCAATCTATGGCACGGCGGCGCACCTGATTACGGGCCAGACCCCGCTTACGGCAACTCAGGCCAACTATCTCGCCACGTTCGGCAGCTATGCCGACACCGATCTCGGCTTTCTCTCCCCGTCCTCCTTCGCGTCGCTCACCACGTCGGGCGGCTACGGCGTCTATCTCAACGCCTCCGGCAACTACTCGCTCGACGCTGACCTCGGTTCTGCAGGCCTGTTGTCGATCGACAGCGGCGGCAGCTTCGGCGTCAGCGGCACGGTCGAACTGTCGGCGGGGGGAGACCTCGACATCGCGGACGCCATCTCCTGGTCGGATGCCTCCAGCCTGAGGCTCACCACGGTCGCCAGCAGCGACATCACGCTGGGCGGAGCCGTCAGCGCCGCCAACGGCACGCTCGTCATCTCCGCAGCCGGCACCGCCACCACGTCGAGCGCCATCGATGTGGGCCTCTTCTCCCTCACTGCCGGCACCTGGAGACAGGTCGCCGGCACACTCGCCTCCTTCAACGCCACCGACTTCCGCCGCGGCACCGGCACCACCTTCCTGCGCGCCACGGGCGGCGACGGCACCTCGGCGACGCCTTACCAGATCGTCGACGTCTTCGGCCTGCAGGGCCTCGCCTCGGCGAGCCTGCTTACAGAGGATTTCGTTCTCGTCGCGGATATCGACGCCTCCGGCTCTTCCAGCTGGAATTCGGGCGCGGGCTTTGCCTCCATCGGCGATGCCACCACATCCTTCACCGGAAGTCTCGACGGCGACGGGCACACCATCAGCGGCCTCGTCGTCAACAGACCGACCACCGATGCGGGCCTGTTCGGGGTCATTGGCAGCGGTGGCGCTGTTAGCGATCTGGCGGTCGCAGGTTCGGTGCGAGGTCTCAATGCCGGCCTCGTCGCAGGCGTAAGTGCCGGCGCGATCAGCAACGTTGCGACGTCGGGCAGTGTGGGCAATACGGGCTCTATTGCCGCGGGTTCCCTTGGCGGCATCGCCGGCATCAACGACGGCACCATCACCAATGTTGCATCCTCGGCCACGGTGGGCAGTGCCGACGACAGCATCGCCGGCGGGGTTGCCGGCACCAACAGCGGCACGATAAGCGCCTCCTACGCCACCGGGTCGGTGAGCGTGGGCGACGATGGCCGCGCGGGAGGTCTCGTAGGCTATAATTCCACCGGCAATATCAGCAATGCTTTCGCCACCGGGGCGGTCACGGCCGGTGCCGGCGTCGCCGGAACCGCCGGCGGCCTCGTCGGCGTCAATTCTGCGGCGATCATCAATACCTATGCCACAGGGAATATCTCCGGCGGCTCCACGTCCGGCGGCCTCGTCGGCGTCAATAGCGGAACCGTGGCGAACAGTTATGCCGCCGGTACGGTGCCATCTTCGGCAGCCCCCTATGGCGGGTTGATCGGCAACAATGCCGGCACTGTCACCGCGAGCTTCTGGAATACCGCCACCTCCGGCACCGACCTCGGGGTCGGGGTCGGATCCGCCAGCGGGATAACGGGACTGGCAATGGTCCAGATGTCAAGTCTTTCGACGTTCACAGGTGCCGGTTGGGACATCGACGACGCGGGCGGCACAGGCGCGGCATGGCGCATTTATGACGGTTTTACCATGCCGCTCCTGCGCAGCTTCATGTCGAACCTCACCGTAACCGGCGGCAACAGTTCCAAGACCTATGACGGTTCGGCAAGCTCCTCGAGCGTCGGTACGGTCGTCTATAATCCTTCTGGCTACGACACGTCGCTTGTATTCGGCACCGCGTCGTACACGGCTTCCAGCGCCAATGCCGGCACCTATTCCGGCGCCGGCCTGACGCTCTCTGGACTTTATTCGAGCCAATTCGGTTATGATATGACCTTCACGCCCGGCACGCTCGTGATCGGAAGGGCGGCGCTGACGGTGACGGCAAACAATGCAAACAAGACCTATGACGGCGTTGCCTATTTGGGTGGCAACGGTGTGACCTACAGCGGTTTCGTGGGCGGCGATACAGCGGCGAGCCTCGGAGGCACACTTGCCTATGGTGGCACGTCGCAGGCAGCGACGAATGTCGGCAGTTATTCGATCACCGCCTCGGGCCTGACGTCTGGCAATTACGCCATCACCTACCTCCCCGGCACGCTGACGGTCTCGCCAGCTGCGCTGACGGTGACGGTGAACGCGCAGACGATTGCCTACGGCAATAGCGTTCCTGTATTGACCTATTCGATCACGGCCGGCAGCCTTTTCGGTGGCGACACGCTGACCGGCGCGCTCACGACGGCCGCTTCGTCTACGTCCAATGTCGGCACCTACGGCATTGCGCAGGGCTCGCTTGCGGCATCGTCCAACTACGATCTGACCTTCGTCGGAGGCGACCTGACGATCGCCAGGCGGTCGATTACTGTCACGGCCGACGACCTGACGCGCGTCTACGGCGAGGCAAACCCGCCTTTCACCTACACGATCGGCGGCATGGGGCTCGTCGGTACTGACACGCTCTCCGGTGCGCTGGCCACTTTGGCAACGTCTTCGTCCGATGTCGGCATCTACGGCATCACGCAAGGCACGCTTTCAGCGGATGGAAACTATTCGCTGAGCTTCTTTGAGGGAACGTTGACGATTACATCAGCGTCGGCACCACCTATGCCCCCTCTCCCGCCGAGACCAGCCTTCGAACCATCGCAGCCCCTTGGACTTGGCGGCCAACCTTCCTCCGGGATCAACGACCCCTCTATGTGCCCAGCGGGAATGGTGATGGGCGGCGCTTGCGTATCACTTCCCCATCCGGCGAACCTGCCGATCGGCCCGTTCCTTACCGTCGGAGCGCTTCGGTGATCATTCACAAACCTGTTATCACCGGCATTCGTTGGTCTTCTTTCATCGGCCGGTCGTCATCGTTTGCGGCAGTTGCGCTGTTCGCCACAACAGGCAATCTAGCTGCCCAGTCGCCGGTGGTGGAACGTAACCTACCTCCAGCGGTCAGTGCCGCGGCCCCCACGGTCTCACTTCCGGACGAAGCGGTGATTGCAGCCGACGAACAGCCTTTAGGTCCTGATCTCGTCGGCATCCGCCTGATCGGGCCCGAAGAACAGCCAGACATCGGCCGTACACGCGGTATCGTGATCGGCGGCATCGGCGAGGGAAAAAATCTTGAACCGGAGTTAGTGCGTGTCCTTCGACCTCTCATAGGGCGGCCGCTGTCCATGTCGCTGATAGCCGATGCCCAATCCACCATCGCCGGCGTCTACCGGCATGCCGGCTATCCGTTCGTATCGGTAACGATCCCGCCTCAGGAGATTACCGCCGGTGTCGTCAATCTTCGGGTGATGGAGTTCAAATTCGGCTCGGTGACCGCAAGGAGTGCGGGGGGCACAGCCGCGAGCGGTCTTGCCGCTCAGGTAAGGGTCCCTGAAGCCGGGCGGATTTCCTCAGCCAGTGTTAACGAGGATCTGGCCTGGCTCAACCGATCTCCGTTCCGGCGCGTACAGGGCCTGTTTTCGCCAGGTTCGGCGACCGGAAATTCTGATCTGGTTCTGGATGTCACTTCTGGCAAGCCTTGGCAGGTCTATGCGGGTTACTCCAACACGGGGACCAAAGCCACAGGACATGACCGTTTCTTTCTCGGCGCGGGGCTTGCAATACCCGGCATCGATGGAGCGTTCGGCACGTATCAACTGACCGGATCATCAGATCTCTTCGAGGATCTCAGCGGCCTTTTTCCGGACCATAGCGATGACCGGGCACGCTATCTGAGCCATTCGGCTCGCTTCGTCCTTCCACTCGACGGGCGCCAGGCGATCGATTTCAGCCCATCCTATATCGCCACGCGTCAAACGGAAGAAGGCTTCACTTTCGACAGCACGATTATCGAACTTCCGCTTTATTATCGCAGTGCGCTTTCCAACATCCTGCCGGGTATTTATGGCGGTGAAGTCTATGCCGGCGTCGAATACAAGCATCTGTCCCGCGATACCTTCTTCGCCGGGCTAGACCTCGGAGGTGCACAGGCAGAGGTGTTCCAATTAGGCTTTGGCTGGACGCACAGGTTTGCGGACGATCTCGGATCGACCGAAATCGATCTCCATATCAAGGCCAACCCCGGCGGTCTCTTCGGCGACAATACCGCCCGCGCATGGAACGTCTATTCGAATGGAACCGTAGCCGATACAAGCTACGCCTATTTGGCCGGCAGCGTTATCCGGGACACCGAGTTGGCAGCGGGCTTTCGATTTTCCAACAACGTCGTCTTTCAGTTGGCGGGCCAGTCTTTGCCTGATACCGAAAGGCTGTCGATCGGAGGATTGGACGGCGTGCGCGGGTACGGCCTCAACGATGCGGTAGCCGACACCGGCATCATTCTTCGCAACGAGTTGCGTCTCCCCACACTTTCGCCGCTTGGCAGCGACCGGTTTTCGCCCTTCGCTTTCATCGATCTTGGATTCGGGTGGGACAGGATCTCCGACGAGAAGCTGTCGCTCGCCGGAACCGGTGTTGGTGTCGACTATAGTCTGGCCCAGAACCTCAATTTCAACGCCACAGCGGCATTCGCACTCGTTGACGAAGGCAGCCTCAGCGCCGGTGATTTCGACTTCAAACTCAGGCTGACGGCACGTTATTGATGCAGGCGGCTGTGAACCCAAAAAACACAAGGAATAAGCAAAACACATGATCATCCACAACCCGTTCAAACGCGCCCTCACCGCAGCGTTGTTGTTGGGCTCGTCCCTGTTCCCAGCTCTTCAAGATCAAGCTCTTGCCCAGACGGCGCAGGCCACCCTGCCGGGTGGTGCCAACTCACTGCAGGAGACCTATCAGGACTGGAGGGTCGCCTGCGGCGTCGCTCAAAGCGGCAAAGTCTGTTCCATGTCGCAGTTTCAGCAACAACAAAACGGCCAGCGAATTCTCGCAATCGAACTGCAGCCGAGCAAGGATGGAAGCGTCACAGGCGTTCTGGCGATGCCGTTCGGATTACAGCTTGACGCCGGCGCGAACCTGAAAATTGATAACAATCCTCCGCTTCCCAACCTAAGGTTCTCCACTTGCGTCCCCGCCGGATGCCTTCTACCGGTCAACTTCTCAGCAGCGAACGTCGCGACCCTCAAGACTGCCGCGACACTGAACATCACAGCGATTTCGCTCGAGGCTTCGCAGCCGGTCAATCTTTCCGTCTCGCTCAAAGGCTTTGCCGCAGCCCTTGAACGTCTCAACCAGCTTCTGAAGGGATGATGGGAAGGCTATGCGAAATATCACTAAATCCCAATCGCCAGTCCGACATGCGTAGTACCGCTACACGCGGCTACGAATGCGGAATAACGACGCGTATTCCGGAAATAGGTCGCCGCTGGGACCGCGACTCGATGCCGGCCCCCTGAGCGTCGATCTGTAAATGTACAAACTCTATAACTGAACTCATTGAAAAAGTTCACAATCCCGGTCGGCATGCAGGATCGTGATCGTTTGCCTGCCTTCCTGCCGCAAGCAAATCCCACAGCGCATCAGGTTCGCAGACGCGGCAGAGGTGGAATGAAACATCAGCGGCAAGACGGAACATTGCTCAACGCCTTGGCTTGCACCTCCTTAATCAACGCAACCGGAGTGCGACTGGCGTCCGTCGCCGCAATCGGTGCCGCCTCCAGGGGTGGAAAATGCGGCGGATCGTTTGCGCGCCATCTTGACCGCGCTCAACGCAGCCCGGTCGCCCTCCCGTTAAGATTTGCCGTGCTGGCAAAGAGTGGGAAGAGCGATGGACCGGCGGAAAATCATCAAAAAGCAATTGAGAACCGCACTTCATTCGGCTGTTCTCATCCTGGGCATGGCCATTATTGCAGCGCTTTGTGCCTACGGTTTGTGGGGCTGGAAAGGCATGTTCGCGGCCTTCTCGGGCGTCATACTCGGTTCAGCGCTGGCTCCGTCCTTTCCAGCCGAAGCGATCCTCCGCACCTACGGCGCCCGCCCCCTCGCCCGCGACGAACTGCCCGACCTGTTCGCGGCGGTAAGTACGCTATCCGTGCGCGCCTCGCTGCCCAACGCGCCTGAACTCTGGTACATGCCCACACAAAAACCGCTCGCCCTCACGGTCGGCGTGCCGTCCAAATCTGCCATCATGCTTTCCAACGGCTTGATAAGGTTGCTTACGAGACGCGAACTGATGGCCGTCATCGCCCACGAAATCGGTCATGTGCGCAACCACGATCTGCGCATCACGACGATCGCCGATATGCTTGCTCGCATGGCCTCCATCTTCGCCAATGCGGGCATCCTGCTTACACTGTTCAACATCCCGCTTGTTATTGCCGAGCGCATGCATTTTTCGTGGCCAACCATCGTTTTGCTGATCGTCTCACC
Source organism: Rhizobium sp. YS-1r (assembly GCF_000757525.1). Taxonomy (NCBI): domain Bacteria; kingdom Pseudomonadati; phylum Pseudomonadota; class Alphaproteobacteria; order Hyphomicrobiales; family Rhizobiaceae; genus Rhizobium; species Rhizobium sp. YS-1r. Next base: position 65,899 of record NZ_JPYQ01000004.1, read on the forward strand.
GACGATCGCCAGCCTGCTGCAACTGGCGCTGTCGCGCACCCGCGAGTTCGAAGCCGACATGGCTGCCGCAGATCTGACAGGCGATCCTGAAGCTCTGGTCGCGGCGTTGATGAAGATGGAGGCCGTCGAGGGACGTTTTTGGGAATCCATGTCGCCCGGCCGCCGTATGCCTGATCTGCGTCTCCTTCGCACGCATCCTCTGACCCGCGAACGTGTAGGTCGGCTACGTGAGCGCGGGACGCATAATCACTTCAGCCGCCTGCCCTTGCCTTAATGGACTTCCAACCCATCCAGAGCCGATCCCGGAGGGGCGATCAACTTCAAATAGCATCCATACAGCCCGGGCAGCCCGCATATCGTCAGCTATGAACGAACCTAGCGCGGCAGGCGACAGGAGGCCGCCCATGCCTCGACTGAAAGGACGATCATCCCGCTCATGAGATAATCTACGGGTGTGCCTGGCCGACGAACGACATCTTTCGAAAAGAGCATGCGAATGTTTTCTTGAGTATTCCAAAATCCTTTGAGCTTGATCTCGATCACTGTTCGCTTGCCGGATGTCGTTATCATGGCCCCAATACCAACCTTATGGAGGCCGCCATGCCGCTGAAATTAAAGTCAGGTTTTTTGATGTCGTCGGGAGACGAAGGACGGCTACTGATGGATTCCGGGACCGGCGACGAGGTCGTCGTGGTTTCTCACAACGCGCTTGAGGCGATCGCAGACCCGCCGCGCGCCGACGAGTTCAGGCTGCAGCAATATATCGAGGCTTTCAGCCAGATCGCCAGCAACAAGTTCGACGAAAAGCAGTTCGGCCGGGCCGGCCACATTCGCGTCACGTCCGAGGACGTCCGCAACTGGCGCGTCTCTGCCTGACCGGTTTCGGTCTTGTCCCTTGCAGTTCTTCCAGACCATGGAGGTTGAAATGAGTGATACCCAGGTTGCAGCCCTCGATCACACGATCCAGCAGACGAATATCTGGCTGAAAAGGCTCGTGGACGATCATCATTTTGCTGACCGGCAACAGGCCTACAATGCGCTTCGGGCCGTGCTTCAGGCACTGCGTGGCCGACTGACGGAGGAACAGGCGGTCCATCTGTCCGCTCAACTGCCGATCCTCGTTCGCGGCATCTATTTCGAAGGCTGGCATCTTGCCGCCGAAAAGAACAACACCCGCACCGTCGAGGAGTTTGCCGAAGAGGTGAACAAGCGCCTGCCGCCCCAGTTTCCGCGCGATCCGAAAACGACGACCGAAGCCGTCTTCGACCTTTTATGGAAGGAACTCGATCCCGGCCAGACTGCAAAGCTGATCGACGGCCTGCCGCTTCCTTTGCACCTGCTGTGGCCGATGGCTGCCCGCCGCTGACACGATAGGCGGCTATAGCGCGGCAACGGCGTCCAGCATGAATATCGTGATGTTCACCAACACCTTCACGCCGCATGTCAGCGGGGTGGCAAACAGCGTAGCCTCTCTTTCGGCAGGCCTGCGGGAGATGGGGCATCGCGTGCTGGTGATCGCGCCCGAATTTCCCGATATGCCCGCGCGGGAAGCGGATGTCGTGCGGGTCCCTGCGATCGAGCGGTTCAACAAGACGGATTTCTCGCTGCCCCTGCCATTGATCGGACCGTTGCAGGAGGTCCTTGATGAATTTCGGCCCGATATCGTCCATTCCCATCACCCCTTCCTTCTGGGAGATGCTGCGCTGAGGGTCGCGGCCGAACGCCAATTGCCGGTCATCTATACCTATCACACGCGTTACGAACTCTATGGCCACTACATCGCCACGGACGTTCCGCCGCTCGGCAAGCTGGTGCTGAGCCTGATGCTCGGCTATTGCGACCTTTGCGATGCAGTTATCGCGCCGAGCGAGAGCATGGCGGCTTTCCTGGTCAAAAATGGCGTCGAGACTCCCGTTCACGTGATCCCGTCCGGGATCGACCCTGATCGTTTCGGCAACGGGGATTTTTCACGCGGCAGGGCGGCGGCCGGCATCCCTGAGCAGGCTTTCTGCGCCGGGCATGTGGGACGCCTTGCGCCGGAAAAGAACCTCACCTACCTCTCGCAAGCCGTAAAACGGTTCCTGATCAGCGAACCGGATGCCCATTTCCTCGTCGTCGGTAACGGGGAGATGAAGGATAGTCTCGCTGCACAGTTCAGTTCGTCCGGCCTGTCCGATCGTGTCCATTTTGCGGGCGTGTTGCGGGGACAATATCTTGCGGACGCCTATGCCGCGATGGACGTCTTCGCCTTCTCGTCTCTATCGGAGACGCAAGGGATGGTGCTCGCCGAGGCAATGACCGCCGGTGTTCCTGTCGTAGCGCTTGACGCTCCGGGAGCGCGGGAAATGGTTCGGGATCGCCAGAATGGTCGGCTTCTTCCTACCAATGCCTCGACGGCGGAATTCGAACACGCCCTACATTGGCTGTTTTCCCGTCGAGCCGGCGATCGCCGGGCGCTCGCCAACAAAGCCCGCCGGACAGCGCTGGCGTTCGACCGGAAAGTCACGATAGGAAAGACCCTGTCACTTTACCGGGGGGCGATGTTGGCGCGCTCACTGGTCAACCGCATGGACGACAACAGGGCATGGCAGGCGGCGTCGCGCCGAATTGCGACGGACTGGGAGATTCTGCGCAATTTCGGACAGGCCGTTAAGGACGCGCTGGTCGAGCGGGACGACGACAAGCGGACGACGCCCGCATCCTGAGGAATTCTCAATGCCGAAGCCGCGAAAATGGCGATGACTGTTTGATACGCGTCAATGTGACGGCGAGGCTACCGGCCTTTGATGACGACGCTCCTGATCGGGAGCGGAGAACCGGACTGCACCGGGTCCTGGACCATACTCAGATGCAGTCTCCCATTTCGGGATAGGAGAAGATTATGGCTGAACCAGCAAGCAAGCTTCCCGTCAAGAACGAAGAAAAATCGGTTCGTCCGGCGGGTGTCTGGTCTCCCTTCGAGACGCTTCGCTCAGAAATCGACCGCCTGTTCGACGACCTCGCCCCCTCTTCCTGGCGGCCGTTGGAGCGCTCCCTGTTCGGCCGAGAGATGCCGTCGCCGAACGGCTGGGCGGTCGTCGCTCCGGCCGTGGACGTCGTGGAGAAGGATGACGCCTTTGAGGTTAGCGCGGAAATTCCCGGCATCGATCAGAAAGACATCAAAGTAACGCTCTCCAATGGTTTTCTCACCATCCGCGGTGAAAAGCAGGAGGAAAAAGAAGACAAACAGAAGGAATATCACGTCTCCGAACGGCGTTACGGCTCCTTCCAACGGTCCTTCCAAATCCCTGACGGCGTCGATGCCGACAAGGTAGAAGCATCGTTCAAGAAGGGCATCCTGAACATCAAGCTGCCGAAAAGCGCCGAAGCCAAGAAGAACGAGCGCCAGATCGAAATAAAGGCTTCGTGAAGACGGTTTCCAATCGGGCATCATATCCTCTTTCGATGCGATGCCCGATCGCTCGACGGACGAGCGCATGTCACAAGTGACACGTGCGGCGAACCTGCATCACCGCTTTCACAACGCGGCCGCCCACGACGGACCACCTAATACCGGAGGACCGAATGTATTTCTTAGCCCTGGCCGTGGATTTTGATGGAACCATTGCCGAACACGGCTATGTGACACCTGCCACCGTGTCAGCGCTGGAGCGCTTGCGCCAGACCGGAAGAAAGCTGCTTCTGGTGACAGGCCGCGAGCTGAACGATCTGCAGCATGCATTCACGCAATTGGAAATCTTCGACGTTGTCATCGCAGAAAATGGCGCACTCCTGTTCGAACCGGGGACGCAAGAGGAAACGCGGCTCGCACCGCCGCCGCCTATCGAGCTGGTGCAGATGCTTGCGGACCGCAAGGTGACGCCCATTTCCGTTGGCAGATCAATCATCGCGACATGGCGACCGCATGAGACGGCGGTCATGAATGCCATCGAAGAGCTTGGCCTGGAGATGCAGATCATCTTCAACAAGGGCGCGGTCATGGTCCTGCCGGCCAATGTCAACAAGGCCTCAGGCCTACGTCACGCGCTTGCAACCCTCGGCATCTCGCCCCTCAATACGGTGGGTGCGGGAGATGCTGAGAACGACCACGCCTTTCTAGCCTGCTGCGGCTGTTCCGCGGCGGTCGCCAATGCAGTCCCTTCCCTGAAGAAAGAAGCTGACCTCGTCCTGTCAAAGGATCACGGCGACGGGATCGCGGAACTGGTCGAGAAACTGATCCGCGACGACAGGCTCCTCCTCCCCCTGACCAAGCGGGCGATCCTCGCCGGCGTTAGTCTCGAAGGCGAAGAGATCTATATCGAACCATCGGACATCATCCTGATCATCGGCAATTCCGGCTGCGGGAAATCCAGCTACATCACACTGCTGACGGAACGGATGGCCGAACGCGGATTCGAATTCTGCGTCGTCGATCCGGAAGGAGATTATCTCGGCCTTGATCACGCCGTGACTATCGGCGGACTTGCGGACCCACCCGCTACCGAAGAAGCTCTTCGGCTTCTGTTGCAGGCCAATATAGACGTCGTGGTGAACACGCTGGCGCTCAACCACGACGATCGCAGGCACATGTTCATGGATCTTGTTCCGGCCGTGAAAAAGCTCCAGCGGAGCTCGGGACGTCCCCACTGGTTCGTTGTTGATGAAGCACATCAATTTTTGCCGCCTCACGATCCCGGCAATAGGGCGGCCCCTCGGCTTGCGGCTGGCGCGATACTCGTCACGGTCGATCCCGCACGGCTTGCGCCGGCTGCGCTCGCGGAGGCATCGACGGTGATTGCCATGGGAAGTTCCGCCGGTCGGCTGCTGCAAGATCTGGCAGACATTCTGAAGATCCCAGGGCCGGCGCATGCACCTCAGACGCAGGGCACCGACTTCCTGCTCTGGTCGCCGCGGACGAACCGGCCGCCGCTTGTTCTCAAGCAGGAAAAGCCACAGCAGGCGCATCACCGGCATCGCGGAAAATATGCGACAGGCGATGTCGGAGAGTGGCGGAGCTTCTATTTTCGGGGGCCGCAGCTCGATATCAACTACCAGGCCAGCAACCTAGCCGAGTTTTTGCACCAGAGCGACGAGGTCGATGACGAAATCTGGCTGCACCATCTTCGGTCGGGCGATTATTCAGCCTGGTTCCGTCATGTCATCCGCGACGACATCCTGGCAGCTGACGCCGCTCAGATTGAGAGAAACGAAAGCCTTTCGCCTCTGGAAAGCAGGAAGCGGATCCGGCAGCCGGTCACGGCGCGATACGTGATACCGGCGGTCTATAACGGTTCCGCAAGCCTCCCCACAGCATCGTGAACCAAAACGTTCCGTCTCGTCTCTACAAACGACCCGTGGAGCGGTCCCTGCCGTTGATCGAGGCGGGCACGCTGATCGGTGATGTCACATTGTTCGATTGAAGCCATGCGAAGGGGTGTGATTGAAATCAAGCGACCGCGCCGGTCACAGCCTTCCATTGCGCCATAGAGCGGATTCGATGAATGTGGATGGCGATTGCGGAGTGCTTCTGGTGGGACGGGACGAAGTGATTTCTGATTGCCGAAAAGACAGAAATGAACCGTTGCAATCCGCCGGTGGATCGAAAGCCTTGCATCGCCCGCTCTCGTTTCCGCAGCGGCAGGTGGGAATTTTCCGCCCGATTGTTCAGGCCTTTATGCGATCGATGTTCGACGGTAGGCATGAGATCCCGCTTTGCCGCTCCATATGAGCGAAGTTTGTCGGTGATGATCCGCTTCGGTGTGAGGGCTTCCCCCAAATATGCAGGATTGAATCAGCTATTGATTGTTTCTTGGAGCTTTCTAATTTTGGCCAGTATGTCGTCGAAAGAGAGCGGCCTTTCATCAAACATCATGGGCGCCATGGCGCGATAGTCAGCGCGCAAATCTTTGATACGAGACTCGCTCGGCATCAGTCTCAAAGTACCAGGCCTCGCTGTATCATAGTTGGCCCAACTGGACCGGAAGAAGGTCGCCTTGTGCTTTACCACTGTTACTAGAAGGTCGAAATCGCCGGCCGCGGCTTTTCCCTCCTCGGTGTCGAGGAGCATCGCGAGATCATAATAGTGGCGGGAGAAATACTGCGGCGTTGCGGTCTCGGCGGGACGGTGCGACTCGGCGTGCAGCGCGGTCGCCTTTTCCCAGAAGGTCCGCTGCGCGGAAAGAACAGTCACGGAGCATTCCGGATCTTTGAAGAAATCCGGAAAATCCTCCGCCGCGTAGGGATGAATAAACTTCTGCTCGGTCGGCCATGGATCGCCGCGCGCACCGAGCTCAAGCTTCACCCGCGGAGTGATGTAGGCCATGCCTTCATATTCAAAGCTCGCAAGCGCAGGCGGATAGTGGAAGTTCACTGTCTGCGCGTCGTTGGCATCTATTTCCAGCGACCACTTACCCTCGCTCGGCTCGCCCAATTGCTCGACGATCGCGGACTTGAGCGCCGGAAGAAGCTTCTCGGCAATATGCCGCTCGACGTCACTCACCAAGGCTTCAATCAGTTTGTTCGCTTGTTTCTTACTGATACCTTCCTTTTCCGGATCGCGGTCGCCGGTGTAGCCGAGCTCCGCTCGATCGAACGAAAGGTCGATGTCCTCGGAAAAGCGGCGGATGGCGCCGAATGCCTTGGAAAGGGATGTACCACCCTTGAAAACGAGGTGGCTGCATCTTTTTTCTGCAGGCCGAAAAGACGCTTCAAAGTCCAGCAGACCCAGAAGTCCTTTTCGACGATCGTGTTGTCAACCCCTCGAAGGGCGCCTGTTTCGCCAAACAGGGCGGCTCGATCATCAGCCGGAAGGAGAGCCACCCTATCCATCGATCTCACCTGACGCGTTAGCGATCGATACGAGTGTCGGCCTCATCCAGGCTGGGGCCTGAACCGCAGAGGACGCAAGCATCTTCTTGTCGTTGGCTGACAGGCGGCGCACTGCAACCTGCGCAACGTCGCCGGCACGCATCGCTCCCACATGGCGAAGCGCTTGCACGACCGTGCCAGCCGCACTGCCAGGAGCGATCAAATGCTTGGGCGAGGCATGTCGCAGATCGACGACGCGCTTTCCCAAGACGATCTTGCGGGAGGGACCGTCGGTGAGGTAGGTGGTCTTCGCTGGCACCTGCGTGGTAAGCCCAAGTGCGTTCGCCGCGCGGGCGCCAGCAATCTGCAACTGAGAACCGGTCTCCCGTGCCAGCGCCTGGGCGATATCGTCCGGAGCTGGCGAAAGCAGCCCAAGCTGCGGATGGGCTTTCGGGAAATCGTACAGGCCGCGCGCGAGGCGCCGGAGCTTACCGCTCTTGACCAGTCGGGAAAGTGCTTGGTCCACGGCGGCGCGGCCAGCGATGCCCAAAAAGTCACTTGGCGTGAAGACGCCGCCGCGCCCGCGGGCGCGGACGCGCTTCATAATCTGATCCGGTACTGATGTCGCAGCGCTCTTCATAGGTCATAAAATAGTGCATCTTTTTCTGACATTCAAGTTCCGCATTTGGGGCCGAGCCCACTGGAAGGAAAAGCCAACGGTCATCGAGCTTCTTCCCGTGGCGACGACCCTGGCGATGGCCTCTACGATCGCTCCGACGCGGACCGGATGATGAAAATCGAGGCGCTCCGACGATGCGAGCACGGCAAGCTTCCGGCACAGTCTCGACGCTGCGACAAAGGCCGCCTTGGTCATGAAGGCGATCGCAGTGGTTCGTTAGGGCCACTTCTGCGATCCCGATTGTCAGCGAAGGCGCAGTCGTCGCTTTAGAAAACTATCTGCATGCGGATCTGCATAATGAAACAACGCCGTCGCCCGAACCGCGTCTTCATCGACCGGCTCATTCGTATGAATGCTGCGGTAACCCCAAAAAAGATACAGATTGCCCGGCACCATGGAAATGCGGTTGATCTTGACACCGTCAGCGCGGCGGCGAAGTAACCGCTGCATCAACACATTGTCGAGGATTGCCTTATCGGCGAGATTAAGCACGTAGGTCGACCGGATTTTCCGTGTATTGGGAATGATCAGGAAGTCGCCGCGCTTTCCAGATTGGGGAATTTGCACGGGCACCAGCGCGGTAATCACGTAAGAATCGTAGTGAAACATCAAGGAGTGTTTGGCAACGCTCCTTCCCGTAAGGCAGCGAAGGATCTGATAGAATTTCACCTCCGGTGCTTGCCGTCCAAGACTGCTGAAATAGAGGCGTGAAAAAAGAGCTTTGAATTCGTCGCAATTGCAAAGCTCGTCCAACCCGGACCCGCCGAGTTGATTGCTGGCGAGAGAGACAGACTGGTTCCCTCCAAGAGCAATGGCTGCGGCTACAAAGTCTTGCAGTCTGCCGAGATCGTCGGCCGAAAGAAAATCGGGCGCGCAATAGATCCCATCCTTATCGATTTTTTGGGCGATGCCGTGGACATCACTGTCTGACAGAGCAGACAGCCATCGTTTTGCACTGGTAAGATGAGGCATGGCAGGCTCCACATCAAAACTGAACATTGTTCCGGCTTCCAGTTCCCGTAAAACATATGCCGCGATATCACATATCGCGTTCTTCTGGCTTCTGCAGGCCTAGCGAGTCCGGTTGCAGCGCAAGCCCATATCCGGAATTTTCTGAGACGCATTCAACCAACTGGGCCTCGGGTTCACCACATCCTGCTGCGAAAATACCTCCGTGACCAAAGTCAGCTTCATCAGTTACGGCCGAATTCGTCGACGATGCGCATGATGTCGTCTTCGCCGAGATAGGAACCGGTCTGGACCTCGATCATCTCCAGCATGATCTTGCCCGGATTGGCGAGCCGGTGCACCTCGCCCTGGGGTATGTAGACGGATTCGTTTTCCCTCACGATCGTGACCTCCTCGCCGACTGTCACCTCTGCCGTACCCTTGACGCAGATCCAGTGTTCCGAGCGATGATGATGCTTCTGCAGCGACAGTTTCTTGCCGGGCGTTACGAACAGACGCTTCACCTGAAAGCGGTCGCCGTTAAGGATGGACGTATACCCGCCCCAAGGCCGGTAGGAGGTCGGGTGCGTTTCGGTGAGCGCCGCCGTCGTTTTCATGGCGGCGAGTTGCTTGACAAGCGTACCCACCTGCTGGCTGTCTTCCAACCTGCCCACATAGACGGCGTCCTCGCTGGCGATCACCGCAACCCCCTCCAGTCCCTGTACGGCCAGATGGCTGGTGCGAGACATCACCAGCGAGTTGCGGGTGTTGACCAGCGTGGCATTGCCAGAGGCGACATTCCCGGCGTCGTCACGGGCACCAAGCTTCCAGACCGCGTCCCAGCTTCCAAGGTCCGACCAGAGGAAGGACGAAGGCACCACGGCGGCATTGGCCGTCCTTTCCATGATCGCGTAATCGACCGAGATGTCCGGGCTGGCCGAAAACGCCTCCGCGTCGAGGCGGATGAAGTCAAGATCGCTGGCGGCCGTGGCGACGGCCGCCCTTGCGGCCTTCTCGACTTCCGGAGCAAAGCGGCTCATTTCGTGGAGCACCTGCGCGGCCATGAACATGAAGATACCGGAGTTCCACGCAAAGCCACCGGCGGCAACCATCTTCTGCGCGTCCGGCAAGGCCGGTTTCTCGACGAACCGTTTCACCTCGCATGCACCGGTCGCAAGCTTTTCACCGATCTCGATATAGCCATAGCCGGTCGCGGGCTCCGTCGGTTTTATTCCGAACGTTACCAGCTTTCCGGAAAGGGCCGTTTCTCGGGCAATACGGATCGCCTCGAAATAATCCTCACCGGCCGTGATCTCGTGGTCGGAGGCGAGGACCTGCAGCACGGCGTCCTCGCCGAATTTGTCGGCGGCGAACGCCGCCGCGGCCGCAACTGCCGGGGCGGTATTGCGCGCCGCCGGTTCAAGCAGAATGCCGGAAAGCTTAACACCGAGTTCGCGCGCCTGTTCCGCGACGAGGAACCGGAAATCCTCATTGGTGATGACGACCGGCGCCTCGTAGAGCGCCTTGTCGGATACGCGCGACAGCGTCGATTGGAACAGCGTCTGCTCGCCAACGAACTGGATGAATTGCTTGGGCGCGCTAGCGCGTGAGAGCGGCCAAAGCCGGGTACCCTTGCCGCCCGCCATGACGACGGGAATGATCTTGTCTGTCATGCAAATGATCTCCGGTATTTTCGTCTGGCATGACCGATCGAGTTTGCGCGGCCCATGCGCGGATCAGTCCAAGCCCCCCATCCAGCAGGGTTTCAACGTCTCTTGCCAACCGCGCCTCGACATAGCAGCGCATTTCGGTGACAAGCCCTCGAAGACCGCTCGTTTCAAATTTCATGATATGGCGCCCCTCAGCGCAATTACCTTAAGGACGCACTCGCCTCGTCCTTGCCAAGCGCGATCACGCGATGGCTCCAAGTGCCCTGCTTTGGTTAACGACGAGCAGCCTCACGCCAGATCAGAACTATAACGCCCGCAAGATATCCCGCCTGCATCAAGAGCAGGGAAATAACTCCGTAGTATAAGGACTCCCCGACCGATCCGGACTGTACGTAAGATATGAGAGAAAATAACAATGTCGCCGCAAGCATCCGCAAATACACGCAAGGGACATACATCAGCTTGAGAAACCGCCTCATGGTTATTCCCCCGTCTTCTTTCTAAGCTTCTCACGGTAGATGAGTTTTTGCAATGCGAAAAGGCTCTCTGCCTCGGTATAGATCAAAAAAAAATTCGTATCGGACAATCCATTCAAGCAACAATTCGAAATAAGCAATGAATATTCGGCGCTTTATGCGGAGAATTTTCAGAAAATACCGGCACTTAATTGGCATCAATCAGCCGAGAGCATGGCGCTTGAGCAGCGTTCAAAAAAAATCAAGGAAATGAATAAAGATTTAACTTCCAAAATTTCTCGTCCTTGCATATTGTGCAATGCAACGCAGTATTACCTCGACAGTCTGTAAATCCACCTGATGGGGAATATTATGTCGATTGGCGAGCGATTTGACGGTGGCTACACAAGCGGGTTCGACTATCTTAGGGTAGCACTCGCGATATCTGTATTGTGCATCCACAGCTTCGCGGTTTCCTATGGAAAGAGCGGCGAGGTATTCCTGTTTGAGCCCCCATTGCGGGGGATCGTCACGTTTGTACTGCCTGCGTTTTTTGCGTTGAGTGGTTTTCTTGTCAGTGCAAGCCTCTTGCGGACGCGCAATCTCGCTCGCTTTCTCGGGTTGCGTGCGCTGCGTCTTGTTCCCGCCCTGGCCGTCGAAGTCACGCTATGTGCATTGCTGCTGGGACCGATATTTACGACATTTCCGCTTGGTATATACTTTTCCGACCCGCAGTTCTGGTCTTACTTCTGGAACATCCTCGGACACATCCACTATCTTCTCCCCGGCGTCTTTCGTGACAACCCCTTTTTTCAGGCCGTCAACGTATCGCTCTGGACGATTCCGTATGAACTGGAATGCTATATCGCCTTGACCATATTGGCCGCGACGGGCATCGCCCACCGGCGGGTATTCCTGCTGGTGGCCGTCGGACTGGCTCATCTTGCGGTGTTTGGACGTGACCTTCTCCGTGGGGCTGCGGACCTGCCCCTGGACGGGGCCTTACCGGGGCGGGTGCTGCTTTTATGCTTCCTCGCCGGCGTGGTGCTGTTCATGTACCGCGATCGTGTTCTGCTCACCCCTGGTCGAGCTGTCGTGGCGATAGCCTTGTCTTTCGTCATGCTCAACTTGCCCTATGCGCCTTTTTTCGCGGCATTTCCCATCGCCTACGCGACGGTGGCCATCGGGCTGACGGGGCTTCCGAAACACCGTTTCTTGGCAAGCGGCGACTATTCCTACGGCATCTACCTTTACTCGTTTCCCGTGCAGCAGACCGTCGCGCACCTTTTCCCATCCCATCGGGAATGGTACTTCAACATTGCGCTCTCACTTCCCCTCACGTTGCTTCTGGCAGTCTTCTCCTGGCATGCTGCCGAGAAGCATGCCTTGAAACTGAAGGGTATGATCCTCGGCAGGACGCGTATGCGAGGACCCATTTCTGCCGCAGCAGCGGTCCCGATCAGGGTGGCGGATGATGGCGGTTGAACCCATCGGTATCTTTGCCGTCCTTCTCGGGCTTTATTGTCTGGCGCTTGGCCTGGATGCAACAATCAAGGCCTTTGTCGTCATGACCATTTTCGGTGCTGCCGCAGCCTTTCTGCTGGGCTCGGCGAGTGTCCAACCTGCGCATCTGTTCTTGCTGTTCGTGGCCATTGCCGCATTTCGCGATCGGGAGAACGCCAGACTGGCCGTCAAAACGCTCGGGTTCGGGCAGCCGGGGTTCTGGCTCGCCTGTCTTGTCGTCTACGGCGCATTGAGCGCGTATTTTTCTCCCAGGATCTTCGAAGACGCGAGCATCATCGTCCCTTTGGGGGTGTCGGAACATCCCCTGAGCGGCGGCGTCGTTCGGCTTGGACCTGTCTCAAGCAATCTCACTCAGACTGTCTATCTGGCTGCCGATCTTGCCTGTTTTGCAATGGTCGTGGCGGTCGGCTCCACCTTGAAAGGATTCCAGGCCCTGGTGGTTGGCCTGATTGCCTATGCATTCTTCAACGTCATTTTTGCGATCCTGGACCTGACCACGAGCGCCATCGGCGCTCAGGATATGCTGCAGTTTATCCGCAACGCCCAATATACTTTCCACGAAAACGACAAGGTCAACGGCATGAAACGCATCGTCGGTTCCTGGCCGGAGTCATCGGCTTTCGCGGGGACCACGCTTGGCATATTCGGTTTTACGGGCACAATGTGGCTCTGCCGGCGCAAATCGGAGTGGACCGGTCCTTTCGCGCTGATCTCATTCGTTTTGATCGTTCTCTCGACATCTTCGACGGGCCTGTTTGCTGCACCGATATGCCTGATGATCTTGTATTTCACAGCGCTGCTGCGTTGTGGCTCACGTAAAGACAGCAGCCACAGCACGGCCGTGGTGATCCTCACTCCGCCGCTGGCGGCCCTCGCTGCACTCGTCGTCCTGCTTCAGCAGGACATTTATGCGACGGTCTACAACTATGTGGATCTTCTCCTGCTGAGCAAGCAGACGTCGAGTTCGGCCGTTACCCGCGGTTCATGGAATATCTACGGTCTACAGAATTTTATAGATACGTTCGGTCTTGGCGTTGGCCTTGGAACGGCGCGCACCTCGAGTTTCCCGGTCGCTTTGCTGTCGAATGTCGGCATTCCCGGAACCCTGTTTTTCCTTCTATTTGCAATGACGGCCTTCGCGCCTGCCAATCAGCCATCACGCACATTGGCTTCGGACATACGGCTGTCTGCTCGCAACGGCTGCCTCTGCCTGCTGGTGGGATCCCTGGTGGCCGGACCCACTGTTGATCTCGGACTGCTATTTTTCATCCTTGCGGGGCTTGCTGCAAGCCGCCCTGCAAGTGACGGCGTCTCCGCTCCCTTCCTCACTCTGCGGGGCGGCGGCGACCAAATGACGGGAAAACCGGCTTAGCGCACCGCGCGCGTGGCAAATTGCAAGGCAAGCAGCGGAAATGTCGATGAAGGCCGAAGGATACGGGCTTTATTTGGCTGAATACCACGACGAAGGCGAGAATTACCATGGCAGTCATAGATCTTCACTCTGAACCCGGCGCGTCTATCTTTCCCCTCCTGCGCTGCGACCTTTGCATCGTCGGCTCGGGGCCAGCTGGGGCCACGATCGCCCGAGAACTGTCCAGTGCCCGCTTGAATATCGTTCTTCTGGAAAGCGGCAGGACGGAACGCAGTGCACAAATCGATGAACTTGACGCAATCGAAAACATCGGGCGCCCTCGAGCCAGGGATCAGTGGTCCGTTCGCAACCGGATCCTTGGCGGAAGCTCGCACACCTGGGGAGGACGATGTGCTGGTTTCGATGCGATCGATTTCCAAGAACGGCCCTGGGTTGCCGGTTCCGGCTGGCCGCTCAAGGTGGAGGAAATAGATCCGTTCCTGGATCGAAGTGCGTCGCACCTGGGATTGGCGATGGGACGCGGTTTCTCCGACGAGCGATTTTGGGACATTGCAGGGCGCACTCCTCCACGAAAGGAAGTTGATCCGTCACTTTTACTTCCCTTCTTCTGGCAGTTCAGCAGGGATGAAGCAGAATCCTATCCCTTTGAATATATGCGGTTTGGAAGGCATCTGCGGCAGCACTTGGGAGAAAATACCACGCTGGTCACTGGCGCAACGGCTCTGCGGGTTCTCAGCGTGGAGTCAGACACGTCGGTTCAAGGGGTCGAGTTCGCAACGCTTGATGGCCGGAAACACACGTTGACCGCCTCGGCGGTTGTCCTGTGTGCCGGCGGGATCGAGAATGCCCGTATCCTCCTAAATTCTGGAACCGGTGGTCGCAACGGTCTCGGAAATGGCCGAGATCAGATCGGACGCTACCTGATGGACCACCTTCGCGGCCCGACCGCATTCTTCCAACTGCCCGGATCGGGTCCCGTGCAACGCCGTTTTGGACGTTACAATGTGCAAAACCACTTCTTCCGAGCCGGCCTGAGGCTCAGCCCGGCCATCCAACAGCGCGAGAAGCTCCTGAACTGCGCGGGATGGCTGGGCGAAGCGGTGGCACCTGACGACCCCTGGGACGCGCTGCGGAGATTTTACGCGAAGAAGCCCCGCCTGCCCCGGGACGTGGTAAGCCTTGTCCGCAACAGCGCGTTGCTGTTGCACGGCGCCAAAGACTATTTCGGTGCCCGCAACGGTCTTCCGCGCAAGCTGCTGGAGCTGACCTTGGATTGCATGTGCGAACAGGTTCCAGATCCAGACAGCCGCATTACCTTATCCGAGCATTGCGATCGGTTCGGCATGAGATTGCCGAAAGTTGACTGGCGCAGCCATCCTGACGAAGCCCGCACCATGCATCGCATGGCGGAACTGATCACGGCTGAATTCGACAGGATCGGACTTCCAAAGCCTATCCTGGCTGAATGGGTAAGGGACAAGGCGCCCATACCGGCAACTTTCGTTGATGTCGCCCACCCGACCGGAACCACGCGCATGTCGACCGATCCTTCCAAAGGCGTCGTGGATTCCAACTGCGAGGTTCACGGGGTCGCCGGCCTGTTTGTTTCCGGCAGTTCCGTTTTCCCGACGGCTGGACACTGCAATCCCACCCAGATGATTGTCGCTATGGCCATCCGGTTAGCGGACCACTTGCGATCGCGACCCTATAAATCTGCCCCTGTGGAGATCATCGCCAATGCCGGGTGAGACCGTCCTTGTCACTGGCGCCACCGGCCGGATCGGTCGCGTGGTCATCGCCGATCTCCTGGAGCGCGGTTACCGGGTTCGGGCAACCACGTCGAAACCATGGATCCCTTCCGAGGCAAACACACCGTCTGTCGACTGGCACAGGGTAGACTTTGCTGCCGACACCGACCTCAGCGCGCTGGTTAAGGGCTGCAGTGCAGTCCTTCACCTGGCGGCGGAACTTGGCAAGAAAGATCGTATGGCGCGCGTCAACATCGAGGCGACCGGGCGGCTTGCGCAAGCTGCCGAACAGGCCGGTGTCGCTGTTTTCTGTTACACGAGTTCGGTTGCGGTGTATGGGAGTGGTCTTTCCACCCTCATTGACGAAAATTCGCCCGTCCTGACCTTCGATCGCGACGTTTCTTCCGAGTATTGGGCTGTCGACTATGTGCGCGAATACGGCCGTACCAAGCTGGCTGGCGAACTGGCGCTGAGGCGCTTCGCCGCCAAAACCCGCTACGTCATCTTTCGCCCCGCCGTTGTCGTTGACCTTGCCCAGATCATCGGGATTCGCGACTGGAACACGAGCAAGCGCATCCTTGCGTCGCATCGCCATGCCCATCACATCTATGTTGGTGATGTGTCGGACGCGCTGATTTGGTTCATGCAACGTGGCCTGGCAGGTGCAGGCCAGGCCGGCAGCGTCGAACTCTACAACCTGGCAGAGGACGATCATCCCTGCCCGCGGCACGTTGATTTCATGAAAAGGGCCTTCGCGGTGAGCGGTGATCGTCGCTATCGCACGCTCGCAGTACCATGGATCGCCGACTGGTTGCACGACTTCCTGCGGTTCCGTTCGCTCCCTTTGAGAAACCCCCTATGGCGAATGCGCTTCTCAAACGAGCGTCTTAAGGCGGCTGGCTATCGTTTCCGGTTTGGCATGGCCAAGGCAGAAGAGCTTGCCCTGGCCAAATTGAAAGAGGAAGCGCAGGCACAAATGCGGACGCCAGTGGTCGGCGAAACTCTCGCCTAGTCTGCAGAATATCGTGACTGGACCTTCCGCGATGCGGTTTCGCGCTTCCCAGCAGTCCGCCTCGAATAAAAAAAGTAAAGAAGCCAGTAAGAAACAACGTATCCAGCCTCGAGCAGCGCCGCAAACAGGAACCCCCAGCCGATTGCCTGCCACGCGGTACTTCCTGCCGCGTAACTCATCGCCGCATAAACAGCCATCACAATAAAGGCGACAATTGCAAACACTAAAATGGGCATGCGCAAGGCGCAAACTGCGCCGATCAGCACACAGACGGCGAACGTCCACCCCATTTAGGTTGCTCCGGCTTGGGTAGAAACTCCTATGTAGCGGATATCATTTTTCACCTTGCAAGTCAAAATTCGACCAAGGCAGATCCAGGCCCGAAGCTGGCTTTGCCTGACCGAGAGGCCGGTCACTCGGTCGCGGTCAGTTTCCGCTGAGCCTGGGGGATGCGGATGTTCGTTTCTCGCCCGCGCTCGACGCGAAGGACGTCGCCCGGCATCAGGGGATCGTTTTCGCCAACGATCAGGTTGTGCATACTGCCGTCGACAACCCGATTGACAGTCATCTCGAACGTATAGGTTTCCCCCTCTTCCGCCAATGCCGCCATCGCGGATGGCGCTCGAATGTCGAGATTTTTGAGAAGATCGCGGACCGTTTGCATCTTTTCGCCGTTCGACGCGAAGCGTTCCCGCAACTCGGCCGATTCCGTCAATGCATTCACGCGGTAGCGGTTGCGGGCAGCTGCAATGTCCTGGTCGACCTTTGCCAGATCTTGCTGCGTCCTGAATATTGCAAGCGATACATCCAGATTGCGGCTTTCAAGTTCGGCGACGTTCTGGCTTGCGCCAAGCTGCCGGGCCGACACGGTCAGCCCCTGGGCGACCAGCTTGTTGACCGAATTTAAATCGTTGGCGGCAAGTTCGATCTGCTGAGAGAGGGAACTGGCCTTGGCCTTCAGTGCCTCGATCTGGTTCATGGCAAGCATCTTCGCCCGATTGAGGGCTTCGATTTCGGCATTGAGTGAGCGTTCGCTCGCTTCGAATAAGGACTGCTCCTCCTGGATCATTCGTGCAATTTGGGGTTCGTTAGCCCGCTCGGCAAGTTCTTCAGGGAAGGTGACCGCCGAGGCGCCACTCAAAATGGCGTCAATTCGTGCCCGACGCGCCACCAAGCCGGCCCGCTCTGCTTCGAGCGCCCGAAGGTCGCCGCGGCTGGACAGCGCGTCGCGCTGCAAGCCGATGAAGTTCGGGTCCACCGGACCGATGCCGCCAGCCATGCTCAACGCCTGGATGACCGTCAGTCCCGGACTGAACGTGTATTTTCCCGGACTGGTCACAAGACCTGCCACGAAGAACGGGCGATAGGAGGAGATTTCGACGGAGGCGTTTGGGCGTTTCTGCAGACCTACCTGGCTTTGTAGCCTCTCGCTGATCGCATCCGACAATTCCTCGAGCGTCTTTCCTGCCGCAGGGACCGTTCCGATGATCGGCAGGGACAGATTGCCGGCCGAAGAGATGACGAACTCGCCCGTCAGTGGCACCCATTCGTAAGTCGTGGCGGTGCTCGGCCGCCACTCGAAGACACGAATCTTCAACGTATCTTGCGGACCAATGCGATAGTTTTCGAACGCATGGGCAAGACTGGTCGGCGCCATCGCCCCAAGCGCGACGACAAGCGCGAAAAACACGATCATCGATGCTCGAACTTCACGCAACGTGGATGATCGTTGACCGCTCAAAGAAGATAGGATGGAATTTTGCATCGCATTTGGCATCCACTGATAGACGTTACAGTCAAACACCCCGTCACGCTGAGGCAGCGATTGTCACGCCGGTCGCCCGCGCAACGAATGTGCGGAAGCGATCGACGAAAACGTCACGGCGAAACTCGGCCGCCCGTGAAACGGCATCGGCCGGATTGAAATCCTGGCGCTCCAGCCGCTCCACGGCATCGATGAGCGCTTCCGTCGTCTGCACGTGGAAGAAGACGCCCGTCTTGTTGTTCACCACGGTTTCGGTTGCGCCGCCGCGACCGAAGGCGATGACCGGGCGGCCACTTGCCATGGCTTCCACCGGAACGATCCCGAAATCCTCCTCGCCGGGAAAGATCAGGCCTTTGCAGCGCGCATAACAGTGCTTCAGGACATGGAATGGTTGTGCGCCCTGGATAGAGACGGTCGGTCCTGCAATCCGCTTCAATCGATCCAGCATCTCGCCGCCCCCGATGACCACGAGTTTCGCCTTCATGCGGTTGAAGGCTTCGACGGCGAGGTCCGGCCGTTTGTAACTGACCAACTCGCCGACCATGAGATAATAGTCTTCGACCTCCGACATCGGGACGGGCCGGAAGGCGGTCGTGTCGACAGGGGGATAGATGATCGAAGCGTCGCGACGGTAATAACTTCTGATCCGTTGTGCCACGGTGGCGGAGTTGGCAACGAAGTCATCAACGCGGTTTGCCGTCGCAACATCCCACGTCCGCAAATAGTGGGCCATGGGCGGCATCATCAGACGCGTCATCGGTCCGGAGCTGTCGTAATACCTATTGTACATATTCCAGACATAACGCATCGGAGAATGACAGTAGCAAAGATGCAATGCTGGAGACGCGGGAATGATGCCTTTGGCGGGCCCGGATTCGCTGCTTATGACGAGGTCATAGGCTCCCAGATCGATCTGTTCCAGCGCCATCGGCATGAGCGGCAGGTAGCGCTTATACATTTTCCTGGCATAAGGCAGCCTTCCGATGAAGGTTGTCTCAATCCGATGCTTCTTGATCTTATCGGATATGGCACCCGGGTCATAGACGTGCGTGTAGATATCGGCGGTCGGGAAAATATCGCAGAGAGCCTCAAGGACTTTTTCGCCGCCGCGCATCCCCACAAGCCAATAATGTATGATCGCTACCCGCACGCCAAACTCCACGAAAAACACTAGGTTTGTTACTTTGGCGTACAATGCGGGTTCATGTCTTTTCGGCCTTTCTTATTGAAAAACCGAAAAAATCGACGCGGATTCTATTTCCATTTCGGTTAGGACAAGAATCCAGAGATCAGTTTGATTTCCCGCGCTGCACTCATGCATAGTGCAGCGCAATAATTTCATTGTCAAACCATTAAACACTTGTTAACGTAATTATGAGCCGAAGGAATACGGCTCTCTTCATACACCTATGATCTAGCTTATACAGGGGAGTACGCAGATGATGGGACTTGATCTCGACCGTAATCTCGGAAGATATCATAAGGCGCGCCAGTTTTCTCGCGATGCGTCTCATCATGCTTCCGAAATACGCCAAATAAGCGCCTCCATCGTCGCTTCAACCTGCATGAAATACTTGATGGACGTAACAATTGCGCTCATCGGCCTGCTTGTGCTTTCGCCAATGATCATCATGCTGATGGGGAGCCTCTTGATCCTGCAGGGACGCCCGATCTTCATCGCCCACCGTCGTATCGGCAAGAACGGTGTGATGTTTCCATGTTTGAAGTTTCGCACGATGGTGAGAAATGCCGACGAGGTTCTTTCACGTCACCTGAACGCCAATCCGTCGCTTCGGGAGGAATGGAACGCGACGCGTAAGCTGCGCGATGATCCGCGTATCACTCCATTTGGCGCGCTGCTCCGCAAGAGCAGCATCGATGAGCTGCCGCAGCTGATCAACATCATCCGCGGGGAGATGAGCCTTGTCGGTCCACGTCCGATCGTGGCTGGCGAAGCCGAGCTCTATGGGATCCATTATTCGGACTATATCCGGGTTCGCCCGGGGCTGACCGGTCTGTGGCAGGTCAGCGGACGCAGCGACATGAGTTACAGTGAACGCGTGCAGCTCGATGCCCGTTACGTGGCTGAGCAGAGCCTTGTCGGCGACATTGCGATCATGTTGAAGACGATCCCGGCCGTCCTGCTTTCGCGCGGCAGCTATTGACCTTTCCCTGCGCATTGGCGCGTCGTCCTTCTTGCAATGGCCTCAGACGGCGCGTGGGCGACACGAGATGCTTGAGCCACACAAGTCTCCCTCAAAGCGCTGTCGGCGCTTCATGGCAAAATTTCAACGGAAATAGACAGTGCGAAAGACGTTCGGGCTTCATTCCTCAATTCAGCGATACGCAACACCCGACGTCTGCCGACCGGGAGGTGTTTCATGAATGTCGCGGCCTTTGCAATCAATGGCCGATATCTGACGCAGGACATGACCGGGGTCCAGCGCTATGCCACCAATGTCGTCGCGGCCATTGATCGGCTTTTGATCGCAAAGTCCTCGGTGCTGTTCGCACCCGCTTGCGCCGCGGATGCGCGGTTGAGCCAGCTGCGCGTTGAAAAAAGCGGGCGTCTGACCAGCCATCTCTGGGAGCAGATCGAGTTGCCCTATCTCAGCCGCGATCACCGGCTTCTCAACCTGTGCAACACCGCGCCTGCGGCCAAATCGGACCAGATCGTATGCATCCACGATGCAAACGTCTTTGCAGCGCCGCAAAGCTACAACCGGAGTTTTCGGCTTCTTTATCAGCACCTGCAACCTGCCCTCGTTCGCCGCTCAACCCGCATCACGACCGTTTCACACGCGGCCGCGCGTCAACTGGCCAGGCATTTGCCCGTTGCTTTGCACGACATAGCCGTATTGCCCAATGGCCACGAGCATGCATTGCAGTGGGATCCTTCCCAAGCAACCATAGCCCCGATCCTGTCGGCGCCCGGTGGGAGACGCCGTCCCTATGTCCTCGCGCTCGGGTCTCGCGCGATCCACAAGAACCTGTCATTGTTGATCGACATCGCCCCTCATCTGGATGAGGCAGGCCTCGACCTCGTGATTGCCGGCGGGGGCGACAGCATCTTCACCTCATACGGTCTGCTGGACCGACCAAATGTGCGCATGGCTGGCCGGATCTCGGATGACGATCTCGCCTATCTTCTCGACCACGCGCTCTGTCTCGCTTTCCCGTCCCTGACGGAAGGATTTGGACTGCCGATCGTCGAGGCAATGGCGAGGAAATGTCCTGTGGTGGCGTCCAACTGCGCCAGCATGCCGGAAGTCTGCGGCAAAGCAGCCCTTCTCGCATCGCCTTTCGAGCCGAAGGAATGGGTGGATCTGATTTGCGGTTTAAAAGGGTCGCAGCAGCTTCGGCAGGATCTCATCGGGCAAGGGCTTGAACAGGTCCGGCAATTTTCCTGGGAGCAGACCGCGGCTCGATATCTTGAACTGCTGGTCGACCCAAAGGCGGACGTCCCAAGCCATCGTGCGGCTGGTGTCGGCCGCCCCCGCATCGCCGTCGTATTCGCAACGCGTGGACGCCCGCAGATCGTTGCCGCCTCCGTCCGTCACTTTCTGGCGACCCAGACACTGCGGCCCGACAGCCTCATCGTTTCTTGCGTTGACATCGCCGATGCCGGCGATCTTGTCGACCATCCCGACGTCACGGTCATCACCGGACCTGCCGGGCTGGCTGCGCAACGCAATACCGCTCTTGGCCATGTTGCTGCCGGCACGGAGATCGTTGCGTTTTTCGACGATGATTTTGTCGCAGACAGTCAATGGCTTGCATCGGCACTACAGATCTTTCGCGACGAAAGCCAGGTCGTCGGCTTCACGGGCCGGGTCCTTGCCGACGGTATCAAAGGGCCTGGCATCGCCTTTGCGGACGCCGTGCGGGTGGTCGAGAGCGGCCGGCCTCAACAGGTCTGGGCTGAGCCTTTCAGCCCCTATGGTTGTAACATGGCCTTTCGATTTGCGGCTATCGGCGACACGAGGTTCGATGAGCGCCTTGTTCTTTATGGTTGGCTGGAAGATCGCGATTTCGCCGCGGCACTTGCCAAGCGTGGTGGGAGATTGGTGAAATCCGCCATGGCCTACGGTGTGCATATGGGCGTCAAAACCGGCAGGGTAAGCGGCCGCCGGCTCGGGTATTCGCAGGTCATCAATCCGCTTTACATGATGGGCAAAGGTACGATGTCCCTTCCCAAGGTCGTCGACCACATTTTCCGCAACACCGCCAGCAATTTCGGACGTGCCGCCTGGCCCGAACCGTTCATCGATCGGATGGGAAGGGCCAAGGGCAACCTGCTTGCAATCGCCGACGCCCTGCGGGGCCGGCTGGAACCGGAGCGTGCCGCGGCAATTGCCCCGCAGCGAATTGCCGACAAGACCACCAATGCGAGGGAGCCAGCATGATGTTCAATAGACCCCGCCCGCTTGACATAACGTCGCGGGTCTGGCGGATGAATGAGATGCGGTCAGACGATAGCGGCGACGGTCCGATCGCCTTGCTGCGTGCCCTGATCGCTTTGGCGGCACGTTACAAGATCAGTCTGCTTACCTGCCTTTTCGCGGGATTGATGCTGGCTGGCCTTTACGCCTATTCGCTTCCGCCGACCTACAAGGCAACGGCAATACTGTTGCTTGAGCCGCGCCGATCTGCAGCCTCAGCCGGGGCCTCCGGTAACGAGCAGAGCCTTGATCTCAATCGTGCAGACAGCGAACTTCAAACGATCAAGTCGGAGCGTTTGCTGTCGGGCGTCTTTGACAGCCTCAAACTTCAACGCAGCCCGGAGCTCGGGCCTCAACCACCTGGTATGACTGACAAGCTCCTGGGATATATCCGCTCCTGGCTGGACACGGCAGAAGGTGGAAAGAGCGCCCCGCCGGCGACCGGTTCGTCCAGCATCGACAGCACGCTTGTCACCAATGCGGACATCGCAGCATTCTTGAACTTCACAAAGCGGATCAGCGCTCGGCGGGTCGGCCAATCTTTTGTGATCGAGATCGAATATGCCTCGTCCGATCCCACGCTTCCCGCACGCGTCGCCAACGCAACCGTGTCCGGCTACATGTTCCAGGTCATCGCATTCAAGGAACAGATCGCGCGCGCCGGCACCGACGCGCTGCAGGGCCGTCTTGATAGCCTCGCGCGTCAGGTCGACGCTGCTCGCGAGGCAATGCAGTCTGGAACGCTACCATCTATTCCAACTCCAGATGCCGACGCGCGCGTCATCGGCGCCGCGCTGCCCCCACTCGGACCGTCGGCGCCGCGCAAGTCGCTGATCATTGCGCTCGGCGGTGTTCTCGGCCTCTTGGGTGGCTTCGGGTTTGTGGCCATCAAGCTCGCGCTCGATAGAAGGGTTCGAGATGGCAAAGAACTATCGCGTGAGTTGGACCTTCTGTGCCTTGGATCAATCCCTTACGTCGCCGGCGCCGACGGCGTGCCATGGCGCATCACCAATTTGCAGCAGGAACGGTTTGTAGCCGCTATTCACGATCTTCGCACATCCCTCGAAATCGCCTGTACGAGCCTGCGCAATGAAAACAGCATCGTGGTCGCGGTCGTCGCCTGGACCGCCGACGCCGGTGTATCCACGATCTGTAGAGGTCTTGCCGAACTCATCAGCCGAAGTGACCGGCACGTGACATTGTTCAAAGCTATAGATGATGATGACGGTAGCGGTCCGGCGGACAATCGCATGTCGCCGACCGGATCCCTGGCGGGCGCGACCTTTGCCAAGCTCATGCCAGACCAGCTTGCCTTCGACGAAATCGGCGGCGTGGCGGTCCTGCCGATCCATTCCGCGGATGTGAACGCCAACCTGTTTGCCGATTTCAGAAATCCGCGTGTCCGCCAGATTATCGACGCCGCCCGATCCAAGGGAGACGTCCTTCTTGACTTGCCGGCTCTTTGCCATTCTACGGATGCATTGGCACTGGCAGCTTATGCGGATGTCGTCCTGGTCGTGGCACGTGCCGGTCAGACGACGATCGAGGAAGTCTCAGAATCCGTGCAGATGCTTCGCCGTACGGGCGCAAATGTCGTCGGGACCGTGATCAACCGCGCGCGATAACCGCTCACTGCCCGCCCCCTACCTGTCCTGTTCGGCTTCGTTCGGGATCGATCCGCGAAACGGCGTGGCTTTCGGATTGGAGCGGCGACGATACATGCGGCCGCCGGGATGGTTGCGACACAAGCCATCAGCCGCTTATGTCCGGATGAGCGGGCGAAACGCAGCATCAGCCGGACTTTCCGATCTTGACCGACCGCGGCAGTCTTTGCCTGACCATTCAACGGTCGATCAGTTCGAGACGGCCGCGGCCGACCATTAGGCGCAAGCCGAGCACAAGCAGGACCGCGCCGTAGCTCGCACCCCCTGCCGCCACAACAAAGGCAAGTTCCACCACGTCGGGATAGTCATACGCGGCAATCGCATGACGCAACAGCAAGACCACTATCGCCATCGTGACCACCGCGGCTGCGATTTTCCATAGGTTTTTCAGTTGAGCGAGGAAACCGAGACCAAGCAGGAGGCGGACCTCGTTCAGATAAAAGACAAACATGAGGCAGGACAGGACGATCCTGGCGAGACTTACTCCCATCACTGACCCCAGATAAAGACCAAGGGGAATGAGAATGATCCGGAAACCGAGATCGATGGCATTGAGGCGGAATATGAGATGCGGCCGGTCCAGCGCCAGACTGACGGAATAAAGCGTCTGGAAATAGGGAATCGGGAGGACGGCAAGCGCGAGCAGACTGAGGATGGGCGCGGCTTCCTGCCATTTTGGGCCCAGCAGGAGATCGGTGGCCAGGTCGGCTGTCAGCGAGATCCCGACAGCGGCCGGCGCCGAGACGAGCATGACGAACCGGACCGCTTTGAGAAAGGCCTGTCGCACTCGCGCCTTGTCTTCGTTGATCTGGGAGAACGCCGCCAATACCGATTGCATCGCAGGGCCGATGAGGCTTTGCGTGGGCATGACCGCGACGTCGCTTGCAATGGCATATCGACCAAAAGTCGTGCGATCTGCAAAGCCACCGACAAGGAACCGGTCGAACTGCCAGTTGAGCGCCGAGATGAGCTGGGCCGAGCTGAACCAGCCGATAAAACCGGCAAAATCAGGCAGTTTGGCAAAAGAAAGAGCTGGCCTGTAGGGCGCCAGGATATAGGAGACGACCGTCGAGACCACTGACGTGGTGACGAGATTTGCAACGATCGCCCAATAGGCCCCGCCTGCCAGTACCACGACAACAACGACGGCGCTGGCGCAGAGCTTGCCTGACAGTTCCAGTATGAAAGTCTGTCGGAACCCGAGCTCTCGGTTAAACTTCACCATGGCGGGGCTCACCAGCCCCCGGCCAATAGGGCCGAGCGCAAGCACGGCAACGAGGTCAGCGAGCAAGGGCTCATGGTTGATCAGCGAAAAGGGCCAGGCGGCGATCAGAACCATGACACCGATGAGGATGCCTCTTAGCAGACCGATCGTGAATCCGGTGTCCAGATGGCTTTTTTCGACGGTGGGCAGGCGCACCAATGCCTGCGTCACCGGAACCTCCAGCACCGTGTCGACAACCGCAACGAGCGATATTGCCAAAGCGGCGAGCCCGAAATCTGCCGGAGTAAGCATGCGGGCAAGGACCAGAAGGGTGAAGAAGTCGATGACGCGCCCCGCAAAACGGGAGGAAACGAGCCAACCTGCTCCTTTGATTGCCTTTACCGTCAGCATCTATCACTCCGAAATAACATTGCGGCCTTCGGACCGGGCGACGACCGCTGCTCGCCGGTCGCCGCGTGGGCATCACCCCATTGCGCCGATTGCTCCAAAATCCTCCCTTGAATGAATTTTGCCCCCGCGTTGCGTGTAATCCGTTGCCGTCTTTCAAAAGACGCTCCTCGATGCCTTCATCTATTGAGCCGTGCCGACACCCCCCGCACGATGTGGACAAGCTCGAGCGCGGGCAAGAGCGCTGATTTCAGGC
>NZ_JPYQ01000004.1:91841-144925 GCF_000757525.1 Rhizobium sp. YS-1r
CCCCCCCGCACGATGTGGACAAGCTCGAGCGCGGGCAAGAGCGCTGATTTCAGGCGGGGAAAATCGCGAGCGATCGCCCCTTCCCGCCACAGCTGGGACCTGAGCGATGTCACCCTTCGGGCGAAATCAGGAGCATCGGAGCGATGAAGGACGTGGACGCTTTCAGGTCGGCCAAAGTCGACTGACCGAGCCCCGACGGCCAGTGCCTGCATATCGAAAGCGCCGGGATAGGTTATCGCCCGTTTCAGGTGTGGCCATGCGATGTCAACATCGCGCATGACCTGCGAGCCTGTCCGCAGTCGATCGATATACTGCAAAACCCCCGTTAGCAGCAGGTTTCCGGCGGCTGCATCGAGTATGCCATAAGCCGTCTCGCCGGCATTGCTGCGAACGCTACCATCGTCCGCTTCGCTAAAGTGACGAACGGAAGGGATCGCCGGTTCGAACAGGCTTTCGATGATCTGCCAGTAACGCAGGACGACCGTCTCCACCTTCAGGGGATTGTAAAGGTTGTTCTCGACCACCAAACCTGAGACCTGGTGGAAATGCTCTTCGCTGAGGCCCTTGTAATTAGACCGGGCAAACTGGATCGTCTCGAACGCTCGTTCAGGCAGGCCGGCGGCCAAGAGCCGCTGCGTACTGCCATAAAGCCCGGTATCGCAAAGGACGATGCGTGAGGCGTCGCCGGCAATTGTCTTCAGATGACGCACGAAGAGGTCGCTTTGTCTGGCGACGTCATCAATGATCATACGACCTTCAGGCGTCTCCAGCATGGAAAAGAAGCGATGCGCCTCAAATTTGTCCTGCCAGACTGCCGGAAGCTCGTAACGCCTGCTGCCGAGAGCGTTGGCCACATCTGCAAAGCTTCTCGTCTCAAATTCCCGGCCAAGTTCGTCAAGCACAGCGGGGCTGCGCCTTATCAGCGCCACACGCGCAGCAACCAGGCGGGAAACCATGATGTTCTCGCGCCGGATCCCAAGTGGCAGGTCAAGCCTGGCGAGCAGACGCTCAAACGCCTCCCTGATGCCAAGCCCTCCCCGCGCGCAAAACAGCAACGTGGCGTCGTCCCGCGCCTCCGCCTGAGAGGCATAAAGCCAGATGTTCAAACAGAACTGCGCGACGATCGGGCCGAACACTTCACGGCCAAACGCCGTTCGATCGTCGAGATCGGGCACACGTCCTTGCGACCGTACCAGATGATGCCCCACTCTTCTTATGGTTTCCATTCGTGCTCCGTCGGCACGAGCGGCCCATCGCTTGAAGCGCCCTTTGGGCAGATGCATCGCATTGATCCCCATCCTTGTGGGAACTTCACAATCGGCTATGTAGTCGTCGCCGATGTGCAGCATCTTGTCTGGCGCAGACTTCTCCTGCGAAAGTACGACCGAGAACAGGCTACCGTGTCGCTTGCTGGCCCCGACTTCCGCGCTTGAGTAGATTTTGTCGATCAGACCGGGCCCGTGAAAATAATCGATCAGTTCTTTCAACAGACCGGTCGGCAATCCGGTGTCGGAAACCGCCACGACACGAATTCCGGCTTTGCGCTGCTGACGCAGCATCTTCGCCAATTCCCCATTGGCAGACAAAGACGCCTTCTCGATCATGATTTCGAGGGCCAGGCGCTTCTCGACCATGGATTGGGGAAGGCCGAGCATGATCAATTGGCGGGTGACGATGTCGAAGAGCTTCACTTCCCCAACGCCGCCGCCGACATTCAGTGCACGATAGGCAAGCTTTTCCGCGAGCTGCCTGGCTCGGAAAAGATGCTCGGCGCCAACCCGATAGCCTTGCTGGCACAAGAACTGCGCAAATCTTCGCTCGCCCTGCATGATCCGCGACCGCTGAGACAGCGGCTGACGCAGCAGCAGGGTGTCGAACACGTCCGTGGAAATAAGACCGATACCCTCCAAGGGCTGATGAATATGGTCGAACTGTTTCCCTAGCACTGAATAACCCCTTCGCCGTCGATTAATTTCGCCCCAATCTCGACCAGCGACGCGCATCGTCGAGAGGCAGCAAAAGCAGGATCAGTGAATTCACATTTGGCGAAACGGTAGCAGCGTCAAATCACAAGAGGCAAGTTAAAACTGAAATCTTTCAGCTTTATTCCGATTGACGTTGCAAAAAATACTCATACACAGCTATTTATAAGGTATTGTTTTTGCGGGATCGACTCCTTGCCATACCGATAATACTATCAAAATCAGTTACTGTATCGGCGAAATGGAGCGTTTGGATGAACGACGCAAAACCCCATATCATGCCCGTTTCTTCGATACAGTATTTTGACGTCGTCGTCATTGGCGCAGGCATTTCAGGACTTGTTAGCGCCTCAATATTATCAAGAAAAGGAGACCGTGTTGCTGTCGTGGATGACTATGACCACGTGGGCGGAAACCACATAGACTGGTCATCTCCGGAGGGGTATACATTCGATATTGGCAGTTTGATCTTCCAGGACGATTCACCTTTGCTGCGGCATTTCCCGGAGCTGCTGGCGCATTACATCCCGATCAATCCCAGTTGGGGCAGGCTCAACCCGCAGGGCAAAATCACCGATTATCCGATCTCGATCCGGGACGATATTGTTGGAGCCGGCCCTGTCGGTTTGCTGCGTATCTTCGGCTCGGTGCTTTATGCACGCCTGTTTTGCAGGCGACTGGACAGTGCGAGGGATTTCGCGCGCTTTTGGGTCGGCGGATATCTGCTTCATCGTTCCGGGCTGGAAACCTATATGCGACGTTTCTACGGGATTTCTCCCGACAAGGTCGATCTTGAACTCGCCCGCAAGCGCATGCTGTGGATTGCAGAATATGCCTCGTTGACGAACCTGATCAGGCTCGCCTTCAAACGCAGGAAAAGCAAAGGGCGGAAAAACCGACAGATGGCCCGGCCCAAGGAGGGATACGCCGCCCTCTATCAGCCCGCCGTCGAGACACTTCAAAACGCAGGGGTCGCCTTTAAGCTGTCGGCTTCCATGAAGAGCATTCGCAAGAGCCCCTTCGGATTTGAGCTCTGCCTGGGAGATGGCACCATCGCATCCAACCGGATCATCTCGACCGTACCGATCGAAGTCGCCGAGAAACTGTGCGGAATCTCCCCCAGCTCAAGTCTCACGACCATCACGCTCATCTCGCTTTACTTCAGCTTTTCCGGCGATCGCGGCTTTGAGCGATCCATCATCTACAACTTTTCGCATGAAGGTTCGTGGAAGCGACTGACCGTTTATTCGGATTTTTATGGGCGGGTCATGGATCGGGAATATTTTGCCGTAGAGGTGATCGCCGGCACCGTCGCGTCGACCGAGCAAGCGGAAGCCGATTTCCGTCGCCATGTCGGTTCCAATCGCATGTTCCGGGGAGACCTGAAACTGGAAGGCAGCCAGACGCTGACAAATGCCTATCCGATCTACAGCAAAGGCGCGGCCGATGACGCCGCCGATGCCATCGTGAGACTGCGGGCTTTTGGGATTGAATCATTGGGTCGCCAGGGAGCTTTCAACTATCAACCAACGGCCAGGGTTTCCACGATCGACGTCGAGACGGCGATCGGGAAGCATTGATTGCGATTGTTTAAGCCGGAGCGCCGCGCTTTGTACCTGCAAGAGGCCGCGCTCTGAAGCACAATTTTTACCACCGTGTCTTGACGGATCAGGCGGCGAGAGGTCGAACATGCGAATATTGCATATCCTCAATCATACGCGGCGTCTCAACGGCAATGTCCATGCAGCCGTGGATCTTGCCTGCGCGCAGGTCAGGCTCGGCCACCAGGTCTACATGGCAAGCGGAGGTGGCGATTTCGATCACCTTTTACGGGAGCGCGGGATTACAACACTCCTGGTCGACCATGAAAGAAAGTTCTCCAAGCTTGCCAGATCCCTGATCCGGCTGAATGGCCACATCCGGAAGTTCGACGTGGACATCGTTCACGCGCATATGATGACCAGCGCCGTTCTTGCCTTTCCGATCTGCAAGCTCAAGGGCATCCCTCTGGTGACCACGGTGCACAACGAATTCGAAAAGAGTGCGACGCTGATGGGCCTCGGCACTCGCGTTATCGCCGTCAGCGATGTCGTCGGCGGCTCGATGAGGCGACGTGGCGTGGCGGCGTCAAAGCTGAAGGTCGTGCTCAATGGAACGATCGGATCAAGCCGCATGGAAGGACGCAGCGGCGAGCCCAAAGCGCTGAAATCGCCATCCGTCCTGTTCGTTGGCGGGCTGCACCCGCGCAAGGGGTTGCCGGACCTGTTTGAGGCATTTGACCTCGTGCACGAGGAGATTCCTGGGGCGCACCTTTACATCGTCGGAAACGGGCCCCATCGCGACCAGTATACTAAGCTTGTAGCCTCTTTGAAATGTGCCCCCGCCGTCACGTTCGCCGGCTCGATCGGCGACCCCTACCCCTACATGCTGGCGGCCGACATTTTTGTCCTGCCATCGCATGCCGATCCAGCACCTTTGGTATTGTCGGAAGCGCGGGAGGCCGGATGCGCAATCGTCGCGACAGCGGTGGATGGTATTCCGCAACTGCTCGAGCATGGCGAGGCGGGAATTCTCGTGCCGCCGCGCGATCCATCGGCCCTGGCCAAGATGTTGATCCACCTTTTGAAGTCGCCGGAGCAGATCACCGCCTGGAAGGAGAAGAGCCAGTTGAGGATCGACTACCTGACGATTGATCGGGTGGCCAGGGAAACGATGGACGTCTATCGATCAGCAATCCCAAGCGGGAAAATGGGCGTCTGAACGCATGGCTGTGCGTCAGCTTCATCCCGGGCGCACATGCCGTCAGACGTAAAGAACGCGCTTCAGTTGCGATCGCAGTTGCTGTGATCGAGAAGGATCGACGCGGATCGACGCGATATGCCTTGCCATCTTATTCGGCA
Source organism: Rhizobium sp. YS-1r (assembly GCF_000757525.1). Lineage (NCBI taxonomy): Bacteria > Pseudomonadati > Pseudomonadota > Alphaproteobacteria > Hyphomicrobiales > Rhizobiaceae > Rhizobium > Rhizobium sp. YS-1r. The sequence goes on from NZ_JPYQ01000004.1 coordinate 96,724, forward strand.
AGACGAAGAGCGCGATCGCAAACAGCAACAGCGCAAGGCGCTTCTTGCCCGTGTTCTCGCGCATCACAGCACCGATATAGGCCGATAGCTGGCTTAAGTCAGGCCGCTTGCCATCGACCACCACGCTCATCGCCTTGAGCTCCATCACATAGGCATAATCGTTGCGAACTTCGATTTTTTCAGCTGCCGCGCACCGTTCCTGGACGAGCTGCGACAGATGATGCAAGCGCCCCATGAAGCGGTCTATATAGCCTTTCATGCGGCTTGAAGTGAGGACGGAAAAAGAGGACTGGTTGGAATTGTGGATCCGGTACTTTCCAAGCACCTTATCGATCGATACGACGCGCCCGACGAACGGGGCCAGGAGGTATGAAACGCCGTCTATGCCTCGTTCGTAATTCATTTCGCCAAGACCTTCGTAGACGTCACGCCGATAGATATTTCCCGAGGTTGGCGGGGTATTGTAGTATCCTCTCTTGCGGATCGACTGGATAAGGGGGCCGGAGTCCTCCGATGGCTGAAGCGTGGGAAAGGCGTTGCCGATCGGATCGCCGTTGTGATCGATCGGAAGAAGCATGAACTGGATCTTAGACACGTCGGGGCGCAGATATTGGGCAACTTGCGCAATGGCACCGTCGGCAATGACGTCGTCGGCATCCAGAAAATAGACAAAATCACCTTTCGATAAGGACAGACCGGTCAAAGATGTCTTGAGCTGACCGCGATTTTCCGTTCGCAAAGCGATGATCCGATCTTTGAATTCCTGGATCTTTTCCCAGGATCGATCGGTAGATCCGTCATCCACCACTACAATTTCAAGCCATTCGTAGTCTTGCGAAATAACGCTTTTGATGCATTCGCCTATATAACGCTCATAATTATAACAAGTGATGATAACGCTTAGAATTGGTTGGTTAATTTTCACCTTGCAAACCTTATCTACAAAGTTTATGTTGCATAGCAGCATAGCAAGTGAATTATCGTCCGTCTACAAGAATGGACTAGCAACCGCCAGCGCATGTAACTCATTTTGATAAGATCCAGGATCGTCGAATCAATGAGAAATATTCGGCGGCAAACAGCAATGTCTTGAAGAAATATCGTGAGCTTCGACCTGAATACCGTGGCGGAAATCTTTAACAAGACAACCGCATCAGGCGAGAGCTGTGCCTAAACATGTGAACAGGTCGGCTGTCACTTCGCCGGAAGGCAGGTACAGCAACCAGAAACTGTTCGCTCTCGACAGAGATTTGTCACCTAAGGGCCGGAGGACGTGGACGAATGAAAATGACGGACGGCAAGCCGCGCAAGGGCGATGGGCTTCATCCGAACCGCCGACTTAAGATCCTTTATATTCAGCCCGGCACGAAGTCTTTTGCGGGGATTGAACGTGTGGTGGATGCCGTCTGCTCCATGCTGGCTGACAAATATGCCGAGGATTTCGACATCGACGTTCTGTACACGTCCGTCCATCAAAACCGGCCGGCGGAGCCGCGAAAATACAGCGTCATTGATCGGGCGGTAAAGACCCGGTTCGAGTTGATGCGGACCTTCCGAAGCGTCGTCAAGGCGAAGGATTATGCGCTCGTGGTGGTACCGCAGATCGAACCGACGGTGATCTGCATGGCCGCATGCCTCGGCCTTGATCGTCGTTTTGCGATCCACTTGCATGGTAATCCCGGTCGGGAGCGCAGCCACGCGAAGGCGAAGATATTGTTCTTTTTGATGCGCATCTATTTTCTGAGGAAAGTATCCTATGTCTTTGGAACGTCACCAAAACAGTTGGACGCCTTTAAGAGGATGTTCCACAGCAAGGTGCCACAGGTTTGGGTTCCCAACCCCGTCAGGAGGTTCGACTTTTCCGGCAAGGGAGAAGCCGGCGACAAAGCGGCGGTCACCTTCGTGAATGTCGGACGGTTCGCCTTCCAAAAAGGACAGGATATTCTTCTTCGTGCCTTTGCCGAAGTCGTCAAAGTCCGCCCGAACGCGAAGTTGAAGATCGTCGGATATGGCGCCGGCGAAACCGCTCTTCGCGCCGAGATCGATCGGCTGGGTCTTTCCGACGCGGTCTCGATTGAGCATCATCCCGTCAACCCCCAGCCCGCACTTGCCAACAGCGATATCTACGTGTCGACGTCGCGATGGGAAGGCTGGTCGCTGGCCATATGCGAAGCATTGCGATTTGGGTTGCCGGTCATTGCGACAGATTGCGAGTTCGGGCCAAGCGACATACTCGTGGATGAGCGTCTCGGCCGGCTTGTACCGGTTCGCGGCGGAGAACCGCTTGTAAGCGCCATGATCTACTATTGCGACAACCTGACTTCGGAACGCCTCCACAGCGATTTCCGCAAGGGCTTCATTGACCGATACAGCCCGGAGCGAGTGGTGGATCTTCACGCCGATGCGTTGCGGGTTGCTGCAAGAGAACTTTTGTAACCACCGTCCCACGGAAGGGTGCCATGATGTCTTCATTGTCGCGGCGCGGCCTCCTGAAAGGCTGCGCTGGAGCCTTTGGGCTGACTTTTTCCTCTCATCGAAGCTCGGCCACCGCGCTGTTTGGCGACGATCCCACGCTTGGCCGCGAAGTCGTCTTCGAAGACCGGTTCCACACACTGGACTGGTCGGTTTGGGACGCGGGCCCGAAAGCGACCACGTCCGACACCGGTTTTTATGGACGGTCCGCTTTTGCCAAAAAGGACGGGGAAGAAGGCTTCAACCCGTATGCGATTGTCGACGACCCCATGGCAGAGGACGGGAAAGCTCTACAAATCTCCGCCCGCTACATCGGAAAGCCGATGAATGTGCGAAAATACTACGGAAATACATTGCCTGAGTTTCAATGGATTTCCGGCAATATTCAGACTGCGAGGAAAGACGGCACGATCCTCAAAGGATGGCGCAAAGGTTACTTTGAGGCACGGATGCTCTTTCCCCGGCATCCCGTCACCTGGCCGGCATTCTGGATGCTGAACGGGCGAAGCATTCTGCAGCCCAAGACCAGCATCGAGCTGGACATCGTGGAGCACAAAGGTTGGGAGCCTACGCTGTACGGCACGTATCTTCACGAATGGGGTCAGCCGGGTCAAAACAGCGAAAGCACCGGTGTCGAAACACCGGTTGACATGACGAAGGGCTATCACCGCTACGGCATGCTTGTCGATGATAACCGCTGCATCCCCTACTTCGAGCGCAGGCCGGTTGTCGATCGAAGGACGGGAAGACCTGCAGACTGGCCGATTACCCGCTCACGTCAGCTGGACAACGACGGCGATGTCTTCTGGCCGCTGCTGACCCTGGCGCTGCGCACCGACGTGCCGTTCCCACGACCGCTGCGGTCTGAGGACCGGTCGACCCACATGCGCGTCGATTACTTCAAGGTCTTTTCCTAGAAAAACGGAGGTCAGTCTGTATCGCGGACAACAGGTCCGCCCGATGGTTCCGCCACAAGCCTAGCCCATCAATGAACCTGCCCAGAAGAGCTTTAGCTATCCCGGCACAAAAGGACGTCAGAGGCAATAGGATGCGATACTTTATCACGGGCACCGCCGGTTTCATCGGCTTCCATCTTGCTCGACGGCTGCTGCAGGACGGACATACGATCACGGGCCTCGACGGGATGACCCATTACTACAACATCAAGCTGAAGCAGATGCGGCATGCGGCCCTGGCGCAGTTCCCGGCATTCCACCCGGTCATCGCCATGCTAGAAGACCGCGAGGCTGTGGAGAAGGCCATCGCAGAAGCCGACGCGGATGTGATCATACACCTGGCAGCGCAGGCCGGCGTTCGCTACAGCCTGGAAAACCCCAAAGCTTATCTATCGTCGAATCTCGAAGGGTCCTGGAACATTCTGGAGATTGCCAGACAGGTCGGGATCGGCCACCTCATGCTTGCTTCCACCTCGTCGATCTATGGCGCAAATGCGTCCATCCCGTTTCGCGAAACGGACCGCGCCGACGAGCCGTTGACGTTCTACGCGGCCACGAAGAAGTCGATGGAACTGATGGCCCACAGCTATTCGCATCTCTACAAGATACCGACGACCGCCTTCCGCTTCTTTACCGTCTACGGGCCTTGGGGCAGACCGGACATGGCGCTCTTCAAGTTCGTCAAGAACATCCTGGAAGACCAGCCAATCGAGATATACGGCGAAGGCGCAATGAGCCGTGACTTCACCTATATCGACGATCTGGTGGAAGCTGTGGTTCGCCTCTCGAAAATCGTCCCGTCGGAACCAAGCCGCATCGCGGATGCCCGCGTCGAAACACTGTCTCATCAGGCACCCTTCCGGATCATCAATATCGGGGGCGGTCAGCCGCAAACCCTGATGACGTTCGTGGAGACGGTCGAAAAGTCCCTCGGTCGCACCGCGAGGCGAAGACTTCTTCCGATGCAGAAAGGCGATGTACCGCATACGTTTGCCAGCCCTGATCTGCTTTATGCGCTGACCGGCTACAAACCGGATACGACGCTTGATGTCGGCGTCGAGGCCTTTGTCAGCTGGTATCTTGAAGCGTGCGATGAGCTCAACACTGCTCCGAAGGAGCTCGTTGCATGAGCTATAGACCGGAAATCGATGGGCTTAGGGCTGTCGCTGTTGTTTCGGTGCTGCTGTATCACGCCGGCATATGGCCCTTCACGGGCGGCTACGTCGGGGTAGACGTCTTTTTTGTCATCAGCGGATACCTGATTTCGGGGATCATCCTGAGAGAGGTTCACGACGGGCTCTTCTCGGTGGTAGGCTTTTATAATCGTCGCATTCGGCGCATCTACCCGGCTCTGCTCGCGACCATCATCGTGAGTACCGTCCTTTCAGCCTTCACGCTTTATGCCGACGACTTCAAGGACTTCGGCCAGAGCGTGGTCGCGACGCTAACCTTTTCATCGAATCTGCTCTTCTGGTTTGAAACGGATTATTTTGCCCCGAACGCGGAACTGAAACCGCTGCTCCACACATGGTCTCTCGCGGTCGAGGAGCAATTCTATGTCCTATTTCCGCTGCTGCTGATCTTGACGAAGCGCTGGAGTTTTTCCGCCACCTTCTTCATTCTTTCATCGCTGACGCTCGCAAGCTTTTGCGCTGCGCAATATGTTTCAACGACATTTCCCGTAAGCGGGTTCTTTCTTCTGCCGTTTCGGATGTGGGAACTGCTGGCCGGCGCCTTGCTGGCGCTTTATGAAACAAGATATCCCCGTCTCAACGGTGGCATCGCGTCGCTCGGCGCGGTTTTGGGACTGCTCCTCATCGTCTATGCCGTGCTCCGGCTGAACCAAGAAACGCCCTTTCCCGGGATTTTCGCACTGATACCCGTGTGCGGATCAGTGCTTGTCATCCGGTATGCGCATTCCTCGACCCCCGCGGCTCGGCTTCTATCGTCCAGGCTAGCTGTTGGCATCGGACTGATCAGCTACAGCCTGTATCTCGTCCATCAACCGATCTTTGCGCTTTACCGATACGCGCAACCGGCCGAGCCCTCGTGGCTGGAAATGCTCGGGCTGATTTCTTTGAGCGTTCTTCTGGCCGCGCTTTCCTGGAAATTTGTTGAACAACCGGTCAGAAAGGCGAGCTTCAGTTCGCGCAAAGTGTTTGCCGGTGCGACATTCGGCAGTTTGATCTTGATCTGCGTTGGCGCCGTCATTCACGTCAAGTCAGGGTTTCCGGCCTGGACCCTGGCGCGGCTTTCGCCGGAGCAAGCTGTCGTCTATCGAAATCTGTTGACTGAAAAGAGACGCGTCGACGAAATCGCCGATGGGAATAGGCTGACGGACTGCATTTTCCGCACAGCCGAGATGAACCAGGTGTTCAAGAACCAGTTCGCCGCCTGCGCAGCCCGTCATGGTCCGGCCCTGATGATCGTCGGGGACTCCCACGCGGGAAATCTCTTCGATGCCCTAGCTCCCATTTCGCAGCGCCCCTTTGTCGTTGGATTAAGCAAGGGCTTCTGCCGCGCCGTCGAAAGCAATCCCCAGTGCTTCTATGACACCCTGCTTGATTTCGCCGAGGAACATTCCTCATCGATTTCGCTCATCGTCTACATGCAGGCCGGCTTTTACCTGCTCGACGCCCCGGACGGCACGATCGGCAGCAGGGACATGTTCCACCGCTACGATGGACGCTCCTTCGATGCGAGCCGCCAGCGCATAACCTTGACGCTCTCCTACCTGCGCAAGCTCTCCCTTCACACCCCGATGGTTTGGCTGGGACCATGGATCGATCCCCATGTCACACAGAACCAACTGGTCGCCAGAGGTTGCGATGGACTGGCAGCTCTCCCAAATCCGTTCGTCATTCCCTCCTACAGACATCTCGATGAGATGGCCCGCTCCATGGCAGACCAACATCAGATCACCTACGTCTCCACGATCAGTGCTGTGAATTTCGACCCGCGCAACGACATTTTGGACTGCCGGCACGTCTATTTCATGGATGCAGACCACTGGAGCGAGGCCGGCGGAGCAAAATTCGGTCCCTTGGTTTTGTCCGCACTTATTCGAACGCTGCCGGATTGGCTGAACCCACCGGATGCGAACCGAAAGAAAAGGACACCGTTTTCGCGTCAAACGCGACGTACCGTTCCAACCCCGAGCACAAATGAGCCAACACGTGCGACTTTTTTTCTACCTTGAACTTGCTGGCAGCAGAATGGTCGACCCCTTGGGGGTCGAATGTGTGACGCTTGAAGCCGCGGTTGCGGACACGACCGCCGAAATCCGCGCGACGGTCGCCCAGCATCTCCTGCGCGGTGAGCCGCTGCCACTGATGAGGGTGAATATCATGGACGACGCCGGTCGGCTGTTAACGAGCATATCTGTCGCGGATGCCTTGAAGGATGTTCTGCCGTCTTGCTTCGTCAGCCATGGCCAGATGCTCGAAATTCGGCATTAGGCGCCGCGCGAGCCCAATATGACGGACCTCTAATGCACACCAATTTGATGCCCAAGCGGATACGGGTCAGGAGACGCAGATGTCGAGACGAATGAACACTTGCCGATCGGGCAAAACCACCGCTCGACGCAGACCACGAAAGCCCATCAAAAAGAAGAGCAAGATGAGCGAGGTCACGATCGGTCAACAAATCATCCGTGATCTACCTACTGCGTCCACCGCGGAAAGTGGAGATCTTGTTATTCCTTTCAACCGTTCACCGATGGGGCTGGCTCGGGAAAAATGAACAGTTGAGATCAATCGTTTTCGGCTCCCTAAGAAGGTAACATGCCGGACCAGGAGCCATGGTGACGAAATCCCCTTGCCGCAACCATTCATGCCGACCGCAAGCGCGATCTCTGCAGCGGATGCGCTTTTTGGGTACAGCTGGAAATCGGTATGCGGGCTATCGTTATCCGTGAGGGGCGGGACGCGGAGGCAGCACGGCGCGTGTGTCAGCAGCATCGGCTCTTACGGAAGCAAGGCGCCGGCCGGTCGGCTGAGCCTGTCCGAGAACACCCTGTCGCAGGGCTGGGCGATGAAGGTTCCATCCCCCTGGCCGTGCGCTCCAACCATTTTTTGTTCCACGTTGAAACGATCGCTGCTGCGGTATTGTTGAATTCGACAATTCATCATATATGATACAGTATAAAACATTATTCTTCGGATATGGATGATTACCGTGGGATCTCCGAAATCGAATGCCGCCCTTGAAAGGCTTGGAAACGACCTCCGTGGCGCTCGCTTGCGACGTGGCATAACCGTCGCCGATCTGGCGGTGCGCGCGGGTACGTCGCCAAGCACGGTTGCCCGTCTTGAAAAAGGGGATTCCGGCGTCGGTATCGGCACGCTCGCCGATATCCTGGTGGTGCTTGGTCTCGTCCACCGCCTGGCGGATTTGGTCGACATCCGCAACGATGATCTGGGCTTGGCATTGGCTGGTGAACGCCAGCCGCGTCGTGGACGATCTTTTGCCACGATGCTGCGCAGACAGAAGGCGAAGGGCGAGATGCCAAAGGATGACGCTGATGTCGTCGATCCGGATGGAGCGTCGTTCTGATGAGCAACTTCAACGCGCACGTTGTTCTCGGCGAGAGCCTGACCCCGGTTGGTCAATTACGGTTCACAAAAGCCGGGCCACGGCAGTTTTCGACCTTCACCTATGATCCGGCCTGGATCGAGAATCCGCGCTCCTTTGCCGTGCAGCCGAGCCTTTCTCTTGATGCAGGGCCATTTCATGCGTCTGGCCAGTCCGGAAACGTGCGCGATGCGCTTGTGGGCGCCTTTGCCGACGCCGCTCCGGATAGCTGGGGTCGCAGGCTTCTGGAGCGCGCCTACGGCAGTGGCCTGTCTGAATTTGAATATCTAACCCTGTCCGATGACACCTGCCGGCAGGGTGCTTTGCGCTTTCTCGATGATGAAGGACAGATCATCCGGGGCGGGGCGGCTGATGCTGTGCCACGCCTTGTCGATCTGGAGGTCATTACCGCCATCGCCCGGGCGTATGAGCAGGGCAAGGATATCTCCGCTGAGCAGATGCAGGCGCTTGCCGGTGCGGGCGGTTCCGGTGGCGCGCGTCCCAAAGCCAACGTTCGGGATGGCGAGACGCTCTGGCTGGCCAAATTCACATCTGTCCATGACCAGGGGCCGATCGAGCGCGTCGAGATCGCCACGCTCCGCCTTGCCCGAGCTTGTGGAATCCGGACGCCGGAAGCAAGACTGGAACTCGCTGATACGCCCTTTCCGGTCGCCCTGATTCAGCGGTTCGACCGTCGCGACACCGCACGGATTCCCTATATCTCGGCGCGAACCGCGCTGGGAAAGACCGGAACCGAACTCGGTTCATATACGGAGATGGTCGATTTCATGCGTGCCTATGGCGCCTATCCACAGGCGGATTTCCGCGAGCTCTTCCTGCGTTTGATTTTCACGATCCTCGTATCAAACAAGGATGACCATCTGAAGAATCACGGCTTTCTTTATGTAGGGTCGGGCCGCTGGCGATTGTCCCCGGTTTTCGATGTGAACCCGGCGCCTGATCGCAATCCACATCTCGAAACCGCGATCTTGGAGGGGGGCGCTCACGACCGGTCTATCCATTTGGCGCTGGAAGCCTGCGAGTTTTTCGAGGTCGTCGAGGCAGATGCGCGACGGATGATCCGCCAGACCGCTCGAAGGATCGCCGAAGAGTGGCGGGAGGCTCTTCGAGCCGTGGATGTATCCGGTGCGGCGGCGCGCGAATATGAAGCCGCCTTCGTGAACGACCAGACCGAGATTGCACTCGCCATTTAATGTCAAAAATGAACAGTATCTTTGATATACATGTCAAATATGATGAATTATGATTATTCATGGGGCTAGAAATCCGATTGAAATTTCTCCCCTCTACGATGCCAGCGCCGACACGTACGTCTGCCTTGCCGGAAAGGCACTCACATACCGATACACCACGTAGGAAATGGGCCTGATGTTGCGCCGCTATTCGGGGGAATGCTTGTCGATCATGTCCTCTCAGGGCCGAATGCACGACGGGCAAGACCGATGGATTACACTTTGAAAACACGAGCATCTGATCAAAGCCATGTATTCCCGGATGGAGGAGAACCCGCCCCTCATGCGCGCCCGACGACGCACAGTCGAGCATCTGTTCGGCACCATCAACGCATGGACGGGCTCACCCCGCTTCCAAATGCGCAGGCTACCAAACGCTCGAACCGAGATGGCACGGCACGTTCTCGCCTCCAGTTTTAAGCGGGTAATCTGTATGATCGCCGCAGGAGCACTTTTGAATGCAATCGCCGCCTCAGCGGACGGATGTACCGCTTCTGCAGCAATGCAGACGAAAAATCTTGCTCCGATAGGTTGAGGCCACTAAAAATATTCTACCAGTTCTGCTGGAGGTTTCCCATTTTCCAGGGGACGCGACATTGGAATGAGGAGCAGGTGCCTATGACGAAAAAGCCAAAGCTGGAGCATTCGGATTTCTCCGGCGAATTCGAAGACGATAGTATTACCGTCCTAGTGGACATTCATAGGCTCGCCGGCAGTAACGACGGGTGGACCCTCGAGGTGATCTCGCAGGAAGAAGACGTGACGACGTGGGAGGACAGTTTCACCAGCGACAAGGAGGCGTGGGAGGAATTTCTCGCCACGACGGAACGAGACGGCATTCGTTCGTTCCTCGGCGACGACGACGCCACCCAGTCCGTGCACTAGGTAGGACCGGCCGACGGAGTAATAAGCGCGACTTCGCCCGTCCATGCGGGCGCGTTCGGTCGGCTGAAACGAACGCAGCGCTTACACCACCAAAATCATCACATCGAGGAACGAGAACTGTCCTCGCACGGCAGTTGCGGGATCCTTGATGGTGGTGCCGCCACCTGCCGGCGGCGCACTCCGCCAATTTGATCGTCTGCCTAGAAGACAAACAAGTAAAGCAGGATGATCACGAAAATAGGAACGCCCATCGCCCACAACACAACACCCTTAAGCATCGTCTTTCTCCTCTGTTTCCGACACACAACGCGTTGCGTGGGCCGCGGTTCCTGCCCGCAGGAAGATGGAGATTTCGGATCGACGACGGCTGCTTCGGGCCGGTCGTTGCCTAGACTTATCGTTGACGTCGGACATATCGATCTACAAAATTCCGGCATTCGATCCGGTGCACCAACCACACACATCCTGAACGTTCCGGACCAGGATCATCCTCAGGATGCTGTATTCGAATTTCAGGCCATGCGAACGCTCCGCGACGGGCCGCTGTAAATTCCCAAACGGGGGATGACAAAAATCAATGTAGCGATCGGTTCGTCGAGACAGTCTGACGTGGAGTTCAGCTTTCACTCGAGGCAGAATCGCCATGGCAAAATCGGGAAAAATCGTAGCGATCCGCGGCGCAGTGATCGACATCACCTTCGCGCCGGAAACACTTCCCGAAATTGACGAAGCTCTTTCACTTCAGGGCGAGACCGTCACTTTGCTGGCAGAGGTACAGGCGCATCTCGACCGTCACACGGTCCGCGCAATCGCGCTCCAGGCAACCAGCGGGCTTCGGCGGGGCGACGAGGCGGTGCGTCTCGGCCAGCCGCTCAACGTGCCCGTCGGCGATGCGGTCCTGGGACGACTGATGGATGTCGCCGGCAATGCCGTCGATGGTCGCGGGGAATTTCCAGCCAGCCTGCCGCGTCGCCCGATCCATCGGCAACCTCCGGCGCTCGTCACTCAAAAGGGCGTCTCCGATCTCTTCGTCACAGGCATCAAGGTGATCGATCTCCTGACGCCGATCGCCCGGGGCGGGAAAGCCGCCATGTTCGGCGGCGCGGGCGTCGGCAAGACGGTTCTCGTGATAGAACTCATCCATGCAATGGTCGAGAGCTACCGGGGTATTTCCGTCTTCGCGGGCGTCGGCGAGCGCTCCCGCGAGGGGCACGAAATGTTACTGGACATGACGTCCTCCGGCGCACTTGCCCGCACCGCACTCGTCTTCGGCCAAATGCCAACAATGTCGTCCGTATAAAGGTAGACCGGATCGGCAGTCGGGGTCGGAACGTAGGCTTTCCGCATTCGAAAGATCGGCCAAGGACCGGAACCAAGGAAATCTTCTCGCGGCACTTCGGCAAAAGCTGCCTCAACATGTTCATCGACAATTCTAACAGCCGCCGTGATCTGCTTCGCATAAGCTCGACGCACGATCTTCAATTCGTCCGGTGTCATCAGCCCATCAACTCCAATGAATAGCTTCTCTGTCGCGAAAATCCCGTAGACTGTCCTAAAACGCCGCGGATAGAGGATCTTGCCTAGGTTTCCCGATGACCACTTTTTGGATCGGCTTTCATGCTTCCTCGACTGCGTTGGCAATGTAACCCCCGGTCTGCCGTTTCCAGAGGCGGGCATAAAGCCCGTCGCGTTCGAGTAGAGCCGACGGCGTTCCCTCCTCGACGATACGGCCTTTGTCGAGCACAACGATCCGGTCCATACTGACGATCGTCGATAGACGGTGGGCGATGGCGATCACCGTCTTACCCTCCATTAGGAGCGCGAGCTTGTCCTGGACCGCTGCCTCAGCTTCGCTGTCGAGCGCCGACGTCGCCTCGTCGAGAACGAGGATCGGTGCGTCCTTGAGCAGAACCCGGGCGATGGCGATCCGCTGACGCTGCCCGCCAGAAAGCTTCACTCCGCGGTCGCCCACGAAGGCGTCATAGCCGGTGCGGCCCTCGCCGTCCCTCAGATCGGCGATGAAGCCGTCGGCTTCGGCCAGCATTGCGGCGCGTTCCATCTCCTGATGCGAGGCATCGGGCCAGCCATAGCGAATATTGTCGCCGACGGAGCGATGCAGTAGGGAGACATCCTGGGTGACGACGCCGATACTCTCCCTGAGGCTTGCCTGCGTCACGTTGCGAATGTCCTGACCGTCGATGTGAATCGCACCGTCCTGGAGGTCGAACAACCGCAGGAGCAGACTGACCAGGGTCGACTTGCCGGCGCCAGACAGGCCGACGAGTCCGACCTTCTCACCGGCATCGACGGTGAGCGACAGGTCCTCGATCACGCCCGGCCCCTGGCGGTACGCGAACCGAATGTTCCTGAATTCGACCTTGCCCGTGGTGACAGCAAGCGGCCGGGCGTTCGGCGCGTCGGTGATGGTCGGAGGTGTGGTGACGACCGGCATCGCGTCGCGGATCGTGCCCACGGCTTGGAATATCTGCTGCCCCATATTCAGAAAAGCGCGGGAATTCGCGTTGAGCCGCTGAACGATTGCGATCGAGGCGACGAACTGACCGGTAGTCACCAAGCCCGAGACGAGACCCCAAAACCCCACCGCAAAATTGGCGATGATGAGAATCACGTTGAGCAGGACCACACTGCTGTCAGTCGTCAGGTGGACGCGCCTTTCGCGTTGCTGCGTCTCGATAGCGTTTCCCATGACGGTCCGCATCGCACCCGCCTCGCTGTCTTCGGCCGCAAACAGTTTGACCATCTGAATGTTGCTATAGAGGTCGGTCATGGCGCCGACAATAAGGCTGCGCGCGCGGGCCGAATGGCGGGACCGTTCCGAGAAATGTGGCACCGCCACCACCGCAAGCGCGGCATTCGCAGCAATCCAAATGAAGACCGGGATGGCCAGCGGCCAGGAAAGCGTTGCAAGCAGCACAAGCGACCCGACAAACTGCACCAGGAAATACGGCAAGCTCTGGAACGCGACAGCGATCTGCTGTTGCACGGCAGAAGCGACCTGCGAAATGCGTGAGGCAACCTGGCCGGCGAAAAGGTCGTGGAAGAAGGCAAGGTCTTGGTGTTCGACTGCCTTGTGGCCCTGCCACTGCATCGCGGCCGGCATCGACACGGCCAACACCTGGGAACGCAGCGTGTTGCCGAGAAAGATGAGGAGCGGCATTACCGGGAACAGCAGCACGCCGAGAACCGTCAGGGTCGGCCAGTCCTCGCGCAGGAAGACCGTTGCACCTTTTGCGCTCACCCCGTCGACGATGAACGAAATGCCCCAGATTGTCGCGAGGTTGATCCCCTCGATCGCCATCATGAATATGGCGACGGCTGCCAGCACGCCGCGGAACATCCACGCGAAATGCATAAGCAGCGCGAAAGGCCCCGTCGCCGGCAGCGGTGCATAGGGGACGTCGAGTGGACGGACGAGCGTCTCGAAGGGGCGATAAATCAAATCCAAAAGCGACATATCGGAGGCAAACAGGCGAGGGAATGGAAATCGCCGGTAGTTAATCACGGATTGGCCGGCGGGAAAACTCAAGCCGGTTTGAATGTCCAGGTTGCCCGTGGGCGGCACTTCGCTTTGCAAGATTCCAAACTACGATAGCGGCCATTTATCGACAGGTCTGAAGAAGGCCGCGCTCGACCCCATGCGCGAGCACCTTAGGGTATACCCCCGAGTAATATGCCGCCAATACAGCCCGCACCGTAACATCTGGGTTCGACATGAGGGCTGCGAGATCATTCGCTCGGAGAAACTATCCGGTGGGAGCCGGATCCGATCTTTTAGACCAGTCTCCGCATTCGACTTGTCGGGGACAATCCACTTGGCTGCCGCGTTGTCTCCGGCTTGTACATCGAAACGCGATCTGATTGGAAGCGCTCGGTAGCATCGTGAAGCACCCTCGCAACGACCTTGAGCTGTGGTGTGGGTTGCCCTGGCTTGCCGTTGAAGATCGATCTTGAATGCTCTTGCGAGCTATCTTCTGCAGCTCTATCCCTGCAATATTGATCCTCTTCGTTCGAGTAAGCCCAGATGAGCCTTGGTCAGGACCAGTTAGACATTGAGATATTCAAAGGACTGGCAGGGGTGCGGCTCGCCATGCGCCGGTTTCTCGCCTTCAGCGAAGCGGTCCTGACCAAGGCGGGCATTACCTCCCAGCAATATCAGGCGCTTCTTGTCATCAAGGTCGCTGCGAACAACGCAATCATGATCAAGCAGTTCGCAAACGATATGCTGCTGTCACATCACGCCGCCGTGCAGCTCGCCGACCGTCTCGTGGCGGCAAAACTTGTGCTGCGTACAGCATCTCAGGAAGACAGGCGCAGCGTTTTTCTGAAACTGACGACCTCTGGCGAGGCGCTTCTCGATACGCTTGCGCGTGATCACCTTCGCGAGATGCTCGCACACGAACCTCTGCTGGCCGAGTCTCTCCGGCGCCTTCGCCAGATGGGCGAACCGGACGCTTAAAACCGGATATCAGCGCTGGCTGGATAAGCGCAGCCTCTTTGGGCCTGCTTCGACAAAGCGCATTGATGAGCTAACCAAATCGCTACCTCGCCTGCTTTTCTTGGTCGTCATCATTTCTGCCGGGAAATCTGAGCTTTTTGGTTGCATCCGTGAAGAATCTTGGGCCGACCAATCGGACCCGCTTTCCGGCGATATCGACGATATAGCGCGGTACATCGGGAGCGCCCGTGGGCCGTACCTGCGTTGCCGCGGCGGCAGGCAACGAGCTGAGCCCGACGCCCAACAGTGCGAGCGCTTTTAAATAGGGTGCCGTCCTCAATCTCATGATGAGCATCTCCCGAAGCGAGCACAGTCCATCTGACGCTCGGACCTTTGTTCCACGCAACGCAGCAAGATTATTCCCTGGAGGATGGCTCGCGTCCCGCCACCGGCAATATCTTCGCCGCACCAACCGTCTCCCATCGGATGCCAGCGCTTTGGTCAGGGTTTCTTCGAAATTTGACCGTCATCCTCCGCGGGCGTTTTCCCTCGCGATACATCAGATAAATTGCGGTGCAGCCTTCCCCTGCCTGCGCAACCGATAGCAGTTGTCCTGGTGTCGTCACGAGCAGGCCTTTGGCTGCAGCGGCACAGGTTGAGACCTCTCCAGCCTTGATCGGATGGGCCAGGAGCAAAAGTGCAAGCAGAACCAAGGGTCTTAACGTCATCGGGACCGGACACAGCGAGATGATTGAAACGACCTGCAGGCTAATGCAGCCTCGACAGGTTGCGGAGCTCCTCCGGCTCAAAGAGGGCGTCGCAGATTTCCTCAATCATCACGCGAACGGCACCCGCGACCGGTGGCGAAAGAGTTTCGCCTTGCCGGGCGGCATGGGCAATGCGGATCAATCCTTCCAGTTCAGCTATGTTATCGATCAATCCGTCCAGCTTCTCCTCGATGTCGGGGGGCAATGAAGCGGACATCAACAAACCGTCGACGTTCAAAATTCCCCGCTCGCTCAGTTTGCTTTCGAGAAGCAGTGACAGCTTTGCGAATTCATCTATGTTGGCCATGTCTCCCCCCGATTTGGCACCTTCTCAATTTGCGAGGTTTAGCCTCCGCCATTTTGCGCCCGCAATTCGGGGCATTTTTTATCATTTATATCACGTCGTGATACAAAATGAAAGAATAGAGCTTTGTCACAAAGATCATTTCGGGCGAGGTCAGGCGCTCTTCAGGGTGGTTTGGCGGAATGGTTCGGATCTGGCTATATAGACATTTGCTTTCACCGGCCTCTTCTTGCGTCGTGAACACGTTGCAGCAAAAACTACCTCCTCCCCGTTGCTCATTGATCTTGCTCAAGGCGGGAAGGTCCTGTTGGTTGTCGATTGAACCTTATCGTGAAGCACCGTCGCGACGGACAAGCCGCGGCTAAGGAAGACCGTGAGCAATATTCATGAGGCGGCCATGCAAGAAGTTGCCCTCGTCGACGTCTACCGGCTGCTCGAACCCGGGCCGGTCGTGCTGCTGACGACAAGCCATGACGGCCATTCCAATGTCATGACCATGTCCTGGCATATGATGGTGGAATTCACGCCGCCGCTCATCGCCTGCGTCGTCTCCAGCGCAGACTATAGCTTCGCGGCGCTGCGGCAAACCGGGGAATGCGTCATCGCCATTCCGGCCGCCCCACTGGCACACAAGGTCGTGGGTATCGGCAATTGCTCCGGTCGCGACTTCGACAAGTTCACGCGCTTCGGCTTGACGCCGCTACCGGCAAGTCAGGTTGCAGCTCCGCTGATCGAGGAATGCTTCGCCAACCTCGAATGCAAGGTCAAGGAAACGCGCCTCGTGGATGACTATAATCTCTTTGTATTGGAAGTCGTCGCCGCTTGGCAGGATCCCGAGCAGAAGGCGCCAAGGACCCTCCACCACAAGGGATACGGCGCCTTCGTCGTAGATGGCGAAACCGTCCACATCGAATCCAGGATGCCGTAACGCACGCGCTGACGGCTTCGGCCGGCTGAGTGTCGGGCAGGAGATTGCTATTGTCGGCGCCGGTTGCGGTCGACGTCAGCCGGACCACTATCGAAAAGATGCCCCTCGTCTTTTGTTATACCCTTCCGATGAGGGCATTGATCTCAGTCAGCCCTGAGACGGCTGGCGAGTCCCGGGGCGAACCCGCCGACATTGATAAGGGTCAAGGCGATCTGGTCCTGTGGTGCGATGTTGCTCGAAAGCGGCGTATCCGCCTTAACCTGGAGAAACATCATGAAAGCTCTCGTCTATGAAGGACCGGGGAAGAAAAGCCTGCAGGAGAGGCCTGTCCCGACAATCGCGGCACCGACCGACGCAATCGTCAAGGTCACCCGGACGACCATCTGCGGCACTGATCTGCATATATTGAAAGGCGATGTGCCGACCTGCACGCCAGGCCGCATCCTCGGACACGAGGGTGTGGGAATTGTCGAGGATATCGGTGCCGGCGTGACCCAGTTCAAGAAGGGCGACCGGGTATTGATCTCCTGCATCTCCTCCTGCGGCAAATGCGAATATTGCCGGCGCGGCATGTATTCGCATTGCACCACAGGCGGCTGGATCCTCGGCAATACGATCGACGGCACCCAGGCCGAATATGTGCGCATTCCCCATGCCGATACCAGCCTTTATCCGATCCCGGACGGCGCTGACGAAGAGGCGCTCGTCATGCTGAGCGACATCTTGCCGACCGGCTTCGAATGCGGTGTCCTGAACGGTAAGGTTCAGCCCGGCAGCACGGTTGCCATCGTCGGCTCCGGGCCGATCGGGCTCGCCGCGCTGCTGACCGCGCAATTCTATTCGCCGTCGGAGATCATCATGGTCGATCTCGACGAAAACCGGCTTGAAGTCGCGAAACGTTTCGGCGCGACTGAGACGGTCAAGGCGGATGGAGAGGCGGCCAAACGGCGTATCTTCGATCTGACCGGCGGAAAGGGTGTCGATACGGCGATCGAGGCCGTCGGCGTCCCTGCCACCTTCGAATTCTGCCAGGAGATCATCGCGCCCGGCGGCGTCATCGCCAATGTCGGCGTACATGGCGTAAAGGCCGATCTGCATCTCGAAAAGCTGTGGTCGCAGAACATCTCGATTACGACCCGGCTGGTCGACACGGTCTCGACGCCGATGCTTTTGAAGACGGTGCAATCGGGCAAGATCGATCCGAAGAAACTCATCACCCACCGCTTCAAGCTCGACGCGATCCTCGATGCCTACGATACCTTTTCGAGAGCGGCGAGCACGCAGGCGCTGAAAGTCATCATCGAAGCAGCATGATCCGAAGAAGCGAAAAGAGGCCAGGCTGCAGCACTCTGCCGCCTGGCGTTTCCTAATGTCTAGCGGCGGCCCTCGCGACGCGCTCGACGCCTGGCTTGACCTCGCCAGGATCGAAAGTGGCAGTGTGTTCCGGGCGATTGATCGCTGGGGAATGTCTCGCAGCGTGCGCTTGATCCAAAGGGATCAACGACATCGTCAAGCAGCGGGCGCAGATGGCGGGACTGGACCTGGAGGAATTTTTTAGACCATGGCTTACGCTCCGGTTATCTCACCGAAGCGGCCAACCGAGGCATCCCGCTGCCAGAGGCCATGGAGCAGTCCTGGCATCGATCCGTCCAGCAGGCGTCAGAATACGACAACCATGCGCAACGGCCTAGTGGCAGGGCCACCCGGATGCTGTCCTGAATGTCCGGGCCGCGGCTATAGGCCTGGCCATTACATAGCGCAGGACCTCAAGATTTCATGGATGCACGGAAATTCGCGCAAGAGACGAAACCTGCGCCGCGCGCGATCAACGACCCTCAGCCTGGAACGACAGCCGAATAAGCTGACTGTTCATCGCAGCCCTCTGGCACTCCAGCAGCAGACCATTGTCGATGCGCCCGGTCGAGTGAACCACCAGCACCGGCGCATTGACCGGGCACTGCAGCAGGGCTGACTCCCGTTCCGTCGGCAACCGCGCCGCCACAGTGGTCGACACGCGGCGCAACTGGCCAAGTCCTTCGCGCCGCGCAATCTGCGTGAGGGAATCCGTCTCTTTCAGCTTTCTGTCCAGGTCCACCACAAGATCGGCGCGTATGTGCCGCACCGTCAGGATGAACGGCACTTCGTCGCCGAGGATCAGCGTGGTGACGCGCAGCAGGGGATGTCCGCTCTCGAGGTGCAGGATATTGGCGATCTCGTCGTCTGCCGGCACCTCCTGGCTTTCCACGATGCGGATGGCGGAGCGCACGCCCTGCTGGTCCAGCACATCGCGGAAACGGGAGGTTGCATCCACTTCATAGGTCAGGCCCGTCTGCATGACGAACGAGCCGCGACCGTTCACGCTTCGGATCAATCCCTCCTGCGACAGTGCCAGATAGGCGCGCCGCACCGTGTTGCGGCTGACGCCATACTGTTCGGACAGATCGAATTCAGGCGGAACCTGGCTGCCCGGCAGCATCTCTCCCACCAGAATGGCCTTCTTCACCGCCTGATATACCCTGAACCATTGCGGCTCCATCAATCGTCCCCGACCCCTGAAATTCCATAGCTGTACCTACAGCTGTCATGCGCGTTTCACAATGAGCCCTTAAGGAAATTCGCATCGCGGCGGGCACACCGAAAGTGAGCATTCCGCCGGGCAACGCAGATCATCGTCACGTCATCATCGACGCTTCATCACGCCGGACGCGGGCCTCTCGCGTTGTTGCGGCACGCCCCTTTGCTTGCCATTTTCAGAAGGTCAAGAAAATGACTGGAATCACCCGTCGCCATCTCCTTTCCCTTTCGGCAGTGTCAACGGCTGCCTTTGCCATGCCGCGTTTTGCCTCGGCACAATCCGCCGACCGCCCCGCCGTGACTGTTGCCGTTCAGCGCATTTCCACCTCCAACACGCTGGAAATGCTGACGGAACAGTCGAACGTCGGCGCTCGCATCTACACGAGCTATGCCGAAACCCTGCTCGGCAATGACTGGATCGGCGACATGTCGCTGCAGCCGCAACTGGCGACCGGCTGGAAGCGCCTCGACGATCGAACAGTCGATGTGGACCTGCGCGAAGGCGTCAAGTTCCACAACGGCGACGTGATGACCGCCGAGGACGTGGCCTTCTCCTACGGTCCCGACCGGATGTGGGGCGGCGGATCAGTCGAGGTTCCCGACAACGTCAAGGCCGTGGCCCGTCAGGCACTTCCTGCCTTCGAGCGGATCGAGGTGCTCGGGCCGCACAAGGTCCGGCTTCACAACGGCTCCATCGACCCGGTTCTCGAAGGTCGCCTTTCGGCCTCGATTGGCATGATCGTCAGCAAGCGCGCCTTTCTCGAAGCCAAGAGCTGGATGGACTGGGCGCGCCAGCCTGTCACCACGGGTCCCTATTCGGTCGCCGAATACAAGCCGGATTCCGTCCTGACGCTGGCCGCCTTCGACGATCATTGGGAAGGTCGCCCGCCGCTTCGCCAGATCCGTTTCGTGGAAACGCCGGAGACGGCCTCGCGCATCAACCTGCTGCGCTCCGGCGGCGCCGATTTCGCCTGCGACATCCCCCCGGACCAGATCGCAACGGTGGAGGCCGACAAGCGCTTCAAGGTTGTGGGCGGCCCGATCAACAACACGCGCTACACCGTGTTCAACAAGTCTCATCCGGTGCTGGCCAATCCGCTGGTGCGCCAGGCGCTCACCCATTCCGTCGATCGCGAACTGATCGTCGAATCCCTGTGGAGCGGACGCACTGAAGTGCCGCGCGGCCTGCAGTGGACCTTCTATGGCGACTTCTACATCGCCGATCACGAAAACCCCGCCTACGATCCGGACAAGGCGCGCGCTCTACTGCGCAAGGCAGGCTACAATGGCGAGCCTATCCCCTACCGGGTGCTTAACGACTACTATACCGCCCAGACGGCCACCGCCCAGATCAATACGGAAAACTGGCGTTCGGTCGGCCTCAACATCAAGCTGCAGATGGTGGAGAACTGGGGCCAGATCAGCGAAGGCGGCCCGGAAACCCGCGGCATCCACGATTGGTCGGCGGCAGCCAGCCTGCCGGACCCCTATGTACAGATGTCCGGCTCCTGGGGCCCTGCCGGTTCGCCTTGGAGAAACAACCAGTGGCGGAACGAAGAATTCGGCAATCTCTCCAAGGAACTCGGCTCCAGCACTGATCGCACCCGCCGCATCGCAGTGTGGCGCCGCATGCTGCAGATCATCGAGATTGAAGATCCGGCCTATGTCGTCCTGCACCGCAACGCTTCCTTCACCGCCAAGCGCGCCGATATCAAGTGGGTTCCCTCCCAGTCCTTCGTCATGGATTTCCGTCGCCACAACTGGAGCGCCTGAGGTGATGGCTTTCGTCGAGATCCGGAACCTTTCGGTCGCTTTCGGCCGCTCACCCGCCTTGCGGGGCATCAATCTTGCGGTCGAGCGCGGCGAAGCGGTCGGGCTGGTCGGCGAGTCCGGTTGCGGGAAGTCCGTGACCTGGCTCGCAGCACTTGGCCTGTTGCCTGCCTCAGCAACGGTGCGCGGTTCCGTTCTCATCGATGGCACCGAGATCCTCGGCGCCCCGAAGGCGCGGCTGGAGCCGGTGCGCGGCGGACGGATCGCCATGATCTTCCAGGATCCGGCGGCGAGCCTCAATCCCGTCCATCGCATCGGGCGTCAAATCGGCGAGGCGCTCGGCCTGCATCGCGGCATGACCGGGCAGAGGGCGAAGGCGGAGGTCATCCGCCTGCTGGATCAGGTCGGTATTCCCGATGCGAAGAACCGCATCAATGCCTATCCGCATGAACTCTCCGGCGGGCAGAACCAGCGCGTGATGATCGCCATGGCGCTGGCCGGTGAGCCGGAGCTTCTGGTGGCCGACGAGCCGACGACGGCGCTGGATGTCACCATCCAGGCGCAGATCCTCGATCTCTTGACCACGCTCCGGCGCGATACCGGCATGGCGCTGGTACTGATCTCGCATGATCTCGGCGTCGTGTCGGAAACCTGTTCGCGCATTGCCGTGATGTATGCCGGCCGGATCGTGGAAGAGGCGCCAAGCGGTCAGATTTTCACCCATCCAAACCACCCCTATACGCGCGGGCTGATGGGGGCCTTGCCGCCGCTCAGCGGCGCGCGGCGCCGGCTGGTTGCCATTCCCGGCAGCGTGCCGGAGGCGGCGCATATGCCGCAAGGCTGCGCCTTCGCGCCCCGCTGCAATGCGGCAACCGACCGCTGCGCGGAAGTCGATCCGGTGCCACTGCCCCTGACGCAGGACCATAGTGCAGCCTGCATCCATGCCAGACCATACCACCAGGCAGGCCATCCATCGCATCATCGGGCTGCGACGACGCGCGAAAGGGCCATGCAATGAGTGCGGGCACGGCAGATCTGCTCGAAGCGCGTGATCTTGCGCGCAGCTATACGGTGCGGCGTGGGCTGCTGGGGCGCCCGACCGCCGTGCGGGCCGTGGACGGGATTTCGCTCCGCGTGGCGCGCGGCGAAACGCTGGGGCTGGTCGGCGAATCCGGCTGCGGGAAATCCACCACGGCGCGGCTGGTGCTGGGCATCGAGCCGCCGGATACCGGTTCTGTCATCTTCGACGGAAGCGCCATGCCGCCCAGCGGCACGGCGGCCTGGGCGAACCTTCGCCGGCGCATGCAGATGGTCTATCAGGATCCGCTGTCGGCCCTCGATAGGCGTCTGGCCGTCGGCGTGCAGATTGCCGAGCCGCTGGATATTCACCGGATCGGCACCGCAGCCGAACGAGAGGAACGGGTCGCCGCCGTGATGGCGGAGGTCGGTCTGCAGCCGCATCATGTCGCCCGGCATCCGCAATCTCTGTCCGGCGGGCAGCGCCAACGCGCCGTGATTGCCCGTGCGTTGGTGACCAATCCGGATCTACTCGTCTGCGACGAGCCGATCAGCGCGCTCGACGTCTCGATCCAGGCGCTGGTGCTGAACCTGCTGACCGACCTGCAGGAGCGCCTCAAGATGGGCATGCTGTTCGTCAGCCACGACCTCAGGGCCGTACGCCAGATCAGCCAGCGCGTCGCGGTGATGTATCTCGGCCGGATCGTCGAGGAAGGCGATCCGGATGCGGTGCTGCACGAACCCGCCCATCCCTACACCCAGGCACTCGTCTCGGCCATTCCGCATCCGGGCAAGACGACGAACCGGGTCATCCTGCAGGGTGATCCGCCCAACCCCGCCAATCGCCCGACGGGCTGCGCCTTTCATCCGCGCTGTCCGGTCGCTACGGCGACCTGCCGGACTGAGACCCCGGAACTGAAGCCGCGCCGCAGCGACGGCCGGCGCGTCGCCTGCCATATCGCACACGGGGAGGCGGCAGCCGCCCGTGCTCCCGCTTTGCTGGAGACCTGCTGACATGCTGCATTACCTTCTTTCCCGGCTGCTGCGCGCTGCCGTCAGCATCATCATGGTCGTCACCTTCGTTTTCGTCGTTCTGCGCATGTCGGGCGATCCGGCCATGGTGATCATGGGCGCCGATGCACCACCGGAGGCAATCGACGCCTTCCGCAAGTCCTGGGGTCTCGATCAGCCGCTATGGGTCCAGTATTTCTCGTTTTTCGAGGCCATCTTCAGCGGCGAACTCGGCCGGTCCATGCGCGATGGTCGCGATGCGATGGCGGTGGTGCTGGAGCGGGTTCCCTCGACGCTGGCGCTCACCGTGCCGGCCTTCCTGGTAAACCTCATCGTGGGCGTTCCCGCCGGCGTCTATGCCGCGCTTCACCGCAACTCGCTGATCGATCGCTGCGTCATGGTGATGGCGGTCACGGGCTTCGCCGTGCCCTCCTTCATCCTGGCCATGCTGCTGGTGCTGATCCTCTCCGTCAATCTCGGCTGGCTGCCCTCGGCCGGGCAGGACAGCTGGCTGAACGCTATCCTGCCGATTGCCACCATGGGCTTCGGCGGCGCCGCCCTTCTGGCGCGCTTTACCCGCAGCGCCATGCTGGAGGTGCTCGGCCAGCCGTATATCCGCACGGCAAGCGCCAAGGGCCTGCCGTGGTCGGCCGTGGTCTGGCGTCATGCGCTGCAGAATGCGGCCATTCCGACCATCACCATCATCGGTTTCATGCTGGGCGGTCTCGTCGCGGGTGCCGTTGTCGTCGAGAGTGTCTTCTCCTGGCCCGGCGTCGGCCGGCTGCTGGTCATCTCCGTCGCCAACCGGGACCTCGCCATCGTGCAGGCCATCGTCCTGATGATCGCCATCACCATGGTCGCTGCGAACATGATCGTGGACGTTCTCTACGGCCTGGTCGACCCGCGCATGCATGGGCAGGCAAGGCCGGCGCGCCGCTGATAATCCACACCGTTTCTTGCCCGCCCTGCCCTTGAAGGAGCCAAAAGATGGCCGATACCACCTCCTCAACCGCCGCGGCCGGCGGTTCCCCGATGGCGCGGTTGAGGTCGCTGCTGGAGCGCCTCAACCGCATGCCGATCCTGATCACCATTGCCGTCCTGTGGCTCGTTTTGATGCTGGCGATTGCCGTTTCGGCCGACCTGATCTCGCCCTACGGTTTTACGCAGATGGACCTGCGCAACCGGCTGAGCCTGCCGGTCTTCATGGGCGGCAGCTGGAGCCATGTGCTCGGAACGGATGAACTGGGGCGCGACGTGCTGTCCAGACTGATCACCTCGATCCGCATGAGCCTGCTGATTGCCTTTGGCGCCACCATCATCGGTGCCGTGATCGGGGTGACGCTGGGGTTCGTCGCCGCGCATTTCCGCGGGATCGTCGAGCAGGCCGTTCTGGCGCTGGTGGATTTTTCCGCCGCCATTCCCTTCCTGGTGCTGGCGCTGGCGGTGCTGGCCTTCTTCGGCAACTCGCTGGTGCTGTTCGTCTGCCTGCTCGGTTTTCACGCCTGGGAGCGCTATGCGCGCATTGCCCGCGGCCTTGCGATCAGCGGCCGGATGCATGGCTATGCGGCGGCCGTGCATCAGCTGGGGGCCTCGCCCTGGCGCCTCTACGGCCGCCACATCCTGCCCAATATCGCCTCGACCCTGATCGTCTCGATGACGCTCGCCTTTCCGGAAATCATCCTGCTGGAAAGTGGCCTCTCCTTCCTGGGGCTCGGCATCCAGCCGCCGGGCACCTCTCTCGGCAACATGGTCGGTTTCGGCCGCGAATATCTGTCGTCCGCTCCATGGATCATGCTGGCGCCGGCCTTCGTCATCACCGCCACCGCGCTATGCGTCTCGCTTCTCGGCGACTGGCTGCGCGACCGGCTGGACCCCACGCTTTCCTGATCTCCCTCCCCCGCAGCATGCTGCTCGACACCATAGAAGGACCATACCATGTCTGATCTGCCCATCCTTGGCGCCGCCATGACGTTGAAGGACGTCGAACTGAACCGGGACTGGCTGCTGGAGAAGCCGCGCGATCTCGAGCTGCAGGATTTTGTTCCGGCCGAAGTTCTCTGCGGCGACTGGCAACCGCTGGCGGAGCGTGCTAAGCAGCTTCTTGACGGCCATCAGGGCCGCCTCGGCATGCACGGTCCCTTCATGGGTCTCAATATCGCCTCGGCCGATCCGGATGTGCGGACACTGGTGGCGCGGCGCATGGAGCAGGCGCTTGACGTCGCGGCCGCGCTCAACATCACCCAGATCGTCATCCACAGCCCCTATACGACGTGGATGCACAACAATCTCGACAACTGGCCGGAGCAGCGCCAACGCGTGTTCGAGATGACGCACCAGACGCTGGATGCCGCGGTCAAGCGCGCCGCAGACCAAGGCTGCGTCTTCGTGCTGGAAAACATCGAGGACAAGGACCCCGCCAACCGCCGCCGTCTGGTGGAAAGCTTCAATTCGCGCGCATTCGCGCTGTCGATCGATACCGGCCATGCGGCCTATGCCACCGGTTCCACCGGCGCGCCGCCGGTCGATTACTTCGCCAATGACGCCGGCAACCTGCTGCAGCACGTGCATCTGCAGGATGCCGATGGCTATGCCGACCGTCACTGGCCGGTCGGCCACGGCAGCATCAACTGGCGCGCCTTCTTCGCTCGCCTTGCCGGCATCACCTCCAATCCCCGTCTGATCATCGAGATCCGCGACAAGTCACAGATTAAGGCCTCTGCGGCCTATCTGGCGAACCTCGGCCTCGCACAGTAACTGGTCTCGCCTACGTCCATAAACGGCAAGCTTTTGGGATTGCTAAGGAAATCGCGCTTGTTGTGCGGGCAAGGCCCGGCGGTTTTAGGTACACTTTAGCATCGAGCCACTGATTCTAAAGACAAACCCACAGCCGCCGGAGCCGACAATGCGCCAAGAACGCACCGTCCGCGGACATGTGCAAGGGCTCCAAATTCGATCTTTTCGCCGGGCACGAGATCGGTCGTGAGTCGGAGGCGATGTCGCAGCGGCTGGATGGCCATCGAGATCTTCTGGAATTGGCGACGTCCGATCTGCGCCGACAGGGGGGCGCGGCGACCGGCCTGGGGTGCGCGCGACATGGCCTTCCATAAGAAGCGGCCTCCGGATCGAAGATATGGACGGGAGCCGCTGGGTGTATCGCAAGCTCAGAAACTTCCGGGCCGGCATCGAAACCGGCATCTTCTGCCTGAAGCGGACCTATGGCCTGGCCCGCGGCACCTGGCGCGGGCCAGACCACTTCGAGACCTACGTCTGGTCCTCGATGGTCGCCTACAATCTCGCCCGCTTCGCCCGCCTCAGGCCGACCTGACGCCGGTCATGACGCCGCGTTCAGCGAGCAGGCCGCGAGCGTCGGCCGACACGTCACGACCGTATTGCGGCCAAACCGCCCTTCGACCCAACCTGGAAGCCCTGTGCCATCATGCGGCCGGAAAAACACGCTGCAGCGGGCAAAACACCTCTTACAAACCAGAAAAACAGGCGTTTATGGACAGGCATCAGCTATATTGCGCAGGAATGCATGCTCAGCCCAGGAAGCCAACGATGAGGAACAGCGCCCCGCCGCGGTCGCGGAGCAAACCGCCCCCGTTGACCGACCGGCCTGATATGCGCCCGCACGTAGTCGTCGGCCGGCGACCACGACGCTGGACGCGAGCGGAGAGACTGCTCGTGACCGAGGCCCTGCTGCCAGGCTCGTCTCCTCGACAGTCGCACCATCTCTTGTCCAAGCAATGCAAGATCGATTTCAACCTTGGTCGGAGGATAGTAGGGTCAGCCGTGCTCGCGCTTGTGGCTGCGTGCTACCCCGAGCGGGGCAGTTCAGGGTTCGAAGCGTGCAGCACCATGGCCGGTTGAATTGCGACAGGAACGAAGAGCAGCGCCGTCCTATAATACCGATCCCACCGCCAGGCGAACCCAATCGCCTTTCAAAATTGAAGAGCATTGCACTCGCCCTGAGCTTGGTTTGGACAATTTCACCCCTCCCGGCGGCTGGGGAGGCCGAGAGCCCGATTGGAGCCAATATGCCTTACGCGACGAATTCGGATTTACCACCATCGGTTCGGCACGCCTTGCCTCAACATGCTCAGGATATCTACCGCGAGGCCTTCAATCACGCGTTCAAGGCGCATGCCCGCGATCCGCGTCAGGAAGAGGTCGCACACCGGATTGCATGGGCCGCCGTCAAGCGCTCCTATGTCAAGATCGGCGATCGATGGACACCCCGGTGAGATGCACCCGTTGTCGAGGCTGCTTGGATCGTTTCGGCGTCCCGTTTATCTCTTGCCCATGAACCTCACGGTGCTGGCCTGGTCACCCTTGGTGCCCTGTTCTTCCACGAACGTGACGTGCATCCCCTTTTCCAGGTCATCAAAACGCCCGCCTATGACGCTATTGCGATGGAAGTAGATCTCACGGCCATCGGACGTTGCAATGAAGCCGAAGGCGCCCGCATGATCGATCCGCGCGATCGTGCCTGACGGCTGCGGCTCGTGGTATTTCACCTCCCCTTGAAGCTTCCTTGCCTCGTCCTGCAATTGCCGCCTCGCGCGCTTGAAGGCATCATTGATGGCAAAGTTCAGATCGGAATGGCGCTCGTCGCCGTGATCGATGTGGTCGACGGCGACTTCCCGGCCATTCGGCAAGGTTAGATGGATGCGCACATCATAAAGGCCGCCTGTGCGATGTCGCTTGCCTGGCCCGGTGACGACGACACGGCAATCGGTAATTCGCCCGAAGCGTGTTTCAAGTTCGCTCACATGATCTTTCAGGGCAGCCTCAACAGCGGGTGAGATTTCCGCTCCGTGACTGGCGATTTCGACTGGTGTTTCCATGGTTCATCTCTCCTTCGCCGATTTTCCGCTCCGGCTTCGAGGGCAGCGTTTGTCCCCGTGGCGGCCTATCGCCTCGCGACCTGAACAGCAGGTGACTTGCTGTCTGTATTTCTAGCGCCGGGCTTTCACATGACATTGACGCCAATCAAAACGACGTCTTCGGCCCCAAGCGCGGAGATGAACATTGCAGGAAGAGGGACGAGACGCAGCCTTTCTTGCCCGGCCTGGCCATCGGTTTTCGACATAGGGGGTTCTCGTCCCCGCAAAATGTCGTCCTGGAGGTTGTCCGCCTTGATCACGGGAACCATCGAGCCTCGGTCTTCGGAGGCCTTCGGAAAGCCCCAAGTCTGCCGTTGTATCTCATTGAATGCTAAACAACAAAGGTCTCGCCAGGATGAAATATCACTCGCGAAAACACGTAAGGAACGAGAAAACGGCGACTTTCATTTCCTTTCAAGACGCGGGTAGAGGTGAGTTTCATATGCGGTTCGGCCTCCGCCCCGCGCGCGCCCAAGAAGCGCTGTAATCGATCTCTCCTCCCCTTAGCCGGGAACCGAAGATCGGGCGCCTGGAACGTCGTTCGGCATTGCCGGCCATGCTGACGCCGGTCTGGCGGCTTGGAATGCTTTCCGCCAGTCGCCAGGCAAGGTCCTCAGTTTTTAACCGGCGACCGTCTGCACTTGGACAACATTCGCCGGGCGAATTGCGCACCGAGCGGAACAATCGAAATGCTTTTCTTTCAATCACTTAAAATGGCCATTCGGAGAATTCGGTTTTTTGTATGGACATCTGAGATTCATCACCTTAAAAAAGCGCTCGTCTTCGCCACGGGAATGCACTGGGCCCTCCAGATTTGAGCATTCCTTAATCTTCGACCATATCTCTCATTTGGAATTATTCCGGAAACAGGGAGAGATATTCGAAAACCAGATGATGGCGCATGTGTCGCTGTCGAAGAATCCACCGAATACTCGCCTTGCGGAGCCCTATATTCTCCGTATGTCGAGCTTTAACTTAAGGAGAGCGCCTCCGCTGTTGAGCCGGGGCTTGTATTCAAAATGGCTTTTGCAACTGAAAATGACGCGTCGGCTGAGCCGGCTTCGACCAAGATCAGTATCAAGAATGTTTATAAGGTTTTTGGCGAGCGACCTGAAAAGGCGCTCGACCTGCTGAAGCGGGGCAAAAGCAAATCGGAAATCCTGGCCGAAACGGGGTGCTCGATCGGCGTCAACGATGCGAGCTTCGAGATCAAGGCCGGCGAGATTTTCGTCATCATGGGCCTTTCCGGCTCCGGAAAATCCACACTTTTGCGCTTGCTCAACCGGTTGATCGAGCCGACATCCGGCAAGATTGAAATCGATGGCCGGGATATTACCCGCATGTCGCGCCGCGAACTGATCGAATTGCGCCGACGCGACATCAGCATGGTTTTCCAGTCGTTCGCGCTGCTGCCGAACCGCAATGTTCTCAACAATGCCGCCTTTGGTCTCGAGGTCGCCGGTGTCGGCGAAGCCGAGCGGAGAAAAAAGACGCTCGCGGCGCTCAAGGCTGTCGGACTTGACAGTTACAGCGAAAGCCGGCCGGATCAGCTCTCCGGCGGCATGAAGCAGCGCGTCGGATTGGCGCGGGCGCTTGCAAGCGAACCGACGATCCTTTTGATGGACGAGGCTTTTTCCGCCCTCGATCCCCTGATCCGCACGGAAATGCAAGATGAGCTGGTCCGCCTGCAGGCAGAACACAGCCGCACGATCGTTTTCGTCAGCCACGACCTCGACGAAGCGATGCGCATCGGCGACCGCATCTGCATCATGCAAAGCGGCAATGTCGTTCAGGTGGGTACGCCGGACGAGATCGTCCTCAACCCGGCAAACGATTACGTCCGCTCCTTTTTCCGCAACGTCGACGTTTCGCGTGTGTTCAGAGCGGGAGATATCGCCCGCAAAACCCAAGTCACGCTGATCGAGCGCCAGGGCGTCTCTGCGGCGGCAGCATTGGAGCGGATGAAGAACTTCGACCGGGAATTCGCAATCATCGTCGGTCGGGACAAAACCTACCACGGCATAGTAAGCCAGGCATCGCTCGTCGAGAAGATCCGTTTAAAAGCTGCCGATCCTTATCGGAGCGCCTTTCTTTCCGACGTCGAGCCTATCCCTGCCAGCGAACCGTTGTCGAACGTTCTGGGCAGGGTTGCAGGCAGTTCCTGGCCCGTGCCAGTGGTCGATGACGAAAACCGCTATGTCGGTTCCATCAGCAAGTCGGCTCTTCTCGAAACGCTCGACCGCGCAAGCTGACCTTTAGAAAGAACGGACAGACAGATGACTTTCGATATCGGCGACGGCGTCGACAGCGCCGTCAATTACATCCTCGACAACTTTGGTCCCCTGCTCGATTTCATTGCGGCGGCGATCGGTCTGGTGACGAACGGCATACAGGATGCCCTTCTGGCTACTCCCATGCCGGTCGGTCTTGCTGTTTTCGTCATCCTTTCGCTGTGGCGCGTCGGATTGGGTTTTGCCGTCTTTACTGGCCTGTCGCTTTGGCTGGTGGAGCACATGCAGCTCTGGTCGGCGATGATGGAAACGCTGTCGCTTGTGATTGCCTCAACCCTGGTCGCGATGCTCATCGGCCTGCCCTTAGGCATTGCCATGGCGCGCAGCGATCGGGTCGCAACCGTGGTAAGGCCGGTGCTCGATCTGATGCAGACCATGCCAGCCTTCGTCTATCTTATTCCGGCGGCGATGTTTTTCGGCCTTGGCGCGGTGCCCGGCACGATCGCAACAGTCATCTTTTCCATGCCGCCGGTCGTCCGGCTGACCAATCTCGGCATCCGGCAGGTGCATGTGGAATTCATTGAAGCCGGCAACGCCTTCGGCTGCACGGCGTCCCAGCTTCTGTTCAAGGTGCAGTTGCCGAACGCCATGCCCTCGATCATGGCCGGCATCAACCAGACGATCATGCTGTCACTGTCGATGGTGGTCATCGCCTCGATGATCGGCGCCGGCGGCATCGGCAACACGGTTTTGACCGGTATCCAGCGGCTTGATGTCGGTACCGGCTTCGAGGGCGGTATCGCCGTCGTCATTCTGGCCGTGATCCTCGACCGGATCACGCAGAGCCTCGGAAGAGAGGGCGCCGGTATCTGGCGCGTGCTTTTCCAGAAAACAGCACGACAGGAGGCAGCACAAGCCGCCACCTGATCTCGTGCTGAACCATGGCGGCCCACATGCCGCCGAATGCGAACCTTCAAAAAAGGAGCAGACATGTTCAAGACACTCGTTACAATGAGCCTCGCGGCCGTTTTGTTCGGCAGCGCGACCACGGCAACGATGGCGCAGGATGCCAAGCCGGTCAAAATCGGCTGGGCGGCATGGTCGGATGCGGAATTCGTCACCAAGCTTGCGGCAAAGCTCATCAAGGACGAGCTTGGTCAGGAGGTCGAACTCGTCCAGACGGACGTCGCCCCCCTTTATCAGGGCGTCAGCCGCGGAGACCTCGATGCCATGATGATGGCTTGGCTTCCGCAGACCCACGCCGATTATTTCGCCAAGATCAAGGACAAGGTCGAAACGCTTGGCACCGTCTATGATGGTGCAAAGCTTGGCTGGGTCGTCCCGAAATATATTCCGGAAGATGCGATCGGCTCGATCGAGGATCTGAAGAAGGCTGACGTCCAGGAGAAGTTGAAGGGGCGTATCGAGGGCATCGATCCCGGTGCCGGCCTGACCCGCCTGTCCGAAAAGGCGATCAAGGACTACGGCCTGGACGACTATAAGCTGCAGATTTCCAGCGAGGCGGGAATGCTGACCACGGTCGATCGCGCCATGCGTTCGGAAGGGTGGTTCGTGGCAACCTCCTGGAGCCCTCACTGGATGTTCGGCAAATACGAGCTGCGCTACATCGACGACCCGAAGAAGTCTCTCGGTGAAGCGGAACATGTCGACGTTCTGGCGCGCAAGGGCTTCAAGCAAGACAATCCGAAAGTCGCCGACTTCCTGTCGCGCATGAAGCTGCCGCTCCCCGATCTCGAAAGCGCGATGTTTAATGCCCAGGAGACCTCCTACGACAAGGCGGTCGAAAAATACATCACGGACCATCCGGATCAGGTCAAGGCCTGGTTGGGCAAGGACGAAGGCTGACGCAGCGGCCCGAAAGCCGGAATCGATTTTTCGGCAAGTAGGCACGATGCGCCGATTTCAACGAGTTTGGAGTGCTTTGTGCGCCCGATCGGGCGGACGGCACTCCAGGTTCGATCGCGGGCCTCGCGACGGAGGTTTTTGCGAAGCCCGCTTCCACATCCAGGGGAATTTGACGATGTACGATGGACAGCCCGTTTCGACGTTTGCTACCGACGACACGATCGGGGGGCGAATCTCGCTTGCACGCGACGCACTCGAGATGTCGGTCGACGATGCATCCCGGATTGTCGGGGTCACATCAGAAACCTGGCAGAACTGGGAAAACGACCGGTTAGCACCAAGAGCCAACCAGCTCGACAGGATCGCTGGAGCCCTAAAGGTGAGCCTCGCAT
Organism: Rhizobium sp. YS-1r; assembly: GCF_000757525.1. Taxonomy (NCBI): domain Bacteria; kingdom Pseudomonadati; phylum Pseudomonadota; class Alphaproteobacteria; order Hyphomicrobiales; family Rhizobiaceae; genus Rhizobium; species Rhizobium sp. YS-1r. The sequence goes on from NZ_JPYQ01000004.1 coordinate 129,067, forward strand.
GGTTGCTCAGCGGAAGGGGAACAGGTCCAGACTGGGATGACGTGAGCTTCGACAAAGCCGATGCGAAATATCTGCTGCATTGACGGCTGCAATGCTCCTTGGTTTTGAACGGCAAGCACATATGAGCACGGAAATGCACCGCCGCGGGTGCGTCGGGCACTGCCCGGTTTCTGTGATGTTGATTGAGGAACGGCGCAGTCACGCCGAGGAGTAGGAAGCGCTGTGGCGACAGACCCTATTCGGTAGCCGCAGTCTGTCGGCGGTTGCCCAATATGCCAAGTGTCGATCTCTTATAACGCCGCATTGGTGCCGCGTTGATTATCTATCCGATTCTCGTACTTGGATTTGGCTTGAAGGCGCCACTTTGCTTGGGCTATGAGCGGAACCGAAACAACGACGGAGCACAAGTTTGGATCATCTGCTTTTGCACCTGCGCGTCGTGTCAGCCTTCGTCATTCGTGAGATCGCGACACGATACGGCCGCAGCCCAGGCGGTTATATCTGGGCCTTTCTCGAACCCGTCGCATACGTAGCCATGATGAGCGTGCTATTCGGAGCATTCGCTAGGCTACCGCCCGAGGGAGAAACATTTCCCCTCTTTTTTGCTACCGGGTTTATCGCCTACAACATGTACAATGGCATGTCAGGCTATCTCTCGTCAGCAATCAGCACCAACAAGAACCTGCTGCAATATCCTAGTGTTTCCCCTATTGACCCGATCGTTGGAAGAGCCGTTCTTCAAGCTCTCACGTCGATCGTTGTCGGTATGGTCATACTGTGGGCTGCTCGACTACTTGAGAAACACCCTCATTCCGTGGCCTGGGCACCACTACTCGAATCCACGGTTTGCGCGTGGATGCTGGCGGCGGGAATCGCACTAGCCAACACCGTCCTCTTCGAACGGTTCCCGCTGTACGAAAAAATCTTCGGAATCGTAACTAGGCCTCTGTTGATGCTCTCAGGCGTCTTCTTTTTGCCGGGACAGATGCCTCACCCTTTTAGGGAGATACTTTTGGCAAACCCAATTACGCAGGTAGTCATTCTCTTTCGTCAAGGAATCTATGGTGCCAGCGTTCTGGATGGGCTGGACCTTGCCTATCTATTTTGGTTTTCTTTGATTTTTCTCTTTTCGGGCCTATTCGTCTTCACCGTCTGGCCAGTTGCGCGGCGACACACTCGATAAGCTGGAACGGTTCAGACAATGTTCGATTTCTATCCTTGCTCGGAGCGAAACCTTGCTATGACCCGCTTCAAGGTGAACCCAATCAACATTGCCCTGCCTAGGAGTGTCCAATGAATGTAGAGATAAGAAAGTTGATTGATAGGCTTCAGGCCCTCCAGGGGCCGGACAGGAATTTGGACACAGACATTGCCAAACTGGTTGGCTGGACCAGTCGTTCCGAGCTGTCGTCAGATGGTTCCGGCAGGACAAGAACCGTTTGGATGCTCCCAACAACTAGTGTGCCGGGGCGCGTGCCAGCCTACACCGAAAACATTCATGACGCGTATCAGCTCGCGCAGATTATTTCCCCTTCCAACGTCGGCGGCGTCAGTTGGGAAGACGGCGAAGGCCACGCTAGACTCGAAGGTGGCCATTATTGGAGGGGAGCCACTCCTGCAATCGCGCTATGCCTGGCGGCAATCGCAACAAGAGCCGACGCGGGTAGCTAGTCGAAGGCCAGATGTTCCACGATTTCAAAGAACCTTCCAGACGAGAGGCTTCCCCAACCATGGGTTTCAATTTCGTCGTACTCCCGAATTACACGATGCCCCTTGATTATCAACGCACCTTGCAACTTCTCTCCCGCTACCCGATCCGCAATGTAATTGCCCGTTCGTAGATAGATCGTTGGCTGAGCTGCATGACTCAAAACGAAGTCGTGAAGGTCAACCCAACCGTTTCCAACCTCGCGCATCTTCCTCACCCAGTTTGTGAGATTATGCAGCGATGCGCTCTCCACATCGACCTGCGGATTGATTGACATTGCAGCCCGAGACTCCAGTTCATGGGCAAAATAAACCGATGCATACCCGCCCATCGAAGAACCGATTGTCAGCGTATTCCGTTCTGGAATGCGATGTTTCTCCAGCTCATTTCTAATCAAGCCTAGCCGTGAAGACGCAAGCTTTCCCTCTTTCCCCAGGTAATAGTGCTGATCGTCATCCCTGAGAAACAAATAAAGGCAAGGTACCCGCAGGCGTCGCTGATAAAACCAGGACCAACGCTCGAATTTGCCGATGTTCATGCTGCTGAAGTTGATGATAGCGAACTCAGGGTCGGGATCTGAAAATGCCATAGCGTCCACGCCAAATGTGTTTGCGAGAACGAAATCGTTAGGGGAAGCTTCGGTCGTCATGCGGCACCTCCGGCTCATCGATTAGCAGCATGACCCTTGACTCGCTACCCCTCAGCGGCGAATTTGCGCGCGCTGGAATAGAAAGAGGCTGCCATGAAGACGACCACCAACGATTTTGCCGATATCAAAGATGGAATCGATAAGATTATGCATCGGCCTGGCGGTGTCGCAGGTGCAGCGTTCAAAGAACTCGTGGGCGCCCTCAATGATTACGGCTTCACGGTCTACAGGCATAAATTCACAGCTCGGTACATTCGTGGTCTTGGTTTCGAAGCTAACACCCTCGTTGATGTTGGTGTAAACCGCGGCACGCCCGAGTTTTGGGACGCATTTCCAGGCAAGAAAATTGTGCTTGTTGAACCTCTTTCCGAAATTCTCGACGTCGCGATGGAAGAAAACCCGGGCTACGAGTTCGTTCCGCTTGCCGCAGGCGCAGGAAGTGAAAATACCAAGATGACCATCAATGTCATGCCGGTGACTGGTCATAGCTCTTTCCTCAAACGGCAAGATCACGCTGATTCCTCACGAACTGTCCCCGTTGTGCGGCTAGACGAGTTCCTTGCCGCGGGCGGGTTTGCCCCCCCCTTTGGGCTTAAAATTGATACTGAGGGCTTTGAAATCGAGGTTCTCAAGGGATGTTCTGGCATAATGAAAGATGTCGAGTTCGTAATTGCCGAATGCTCCATTAAGCGCATGTTCCAAAATGGCTACAAGTTTTCAGAGCTAATTCAGATTATGGCCGATTATGGCTTTCAACTGATGGACATACTGAGTTCATCTGGTGGCCCTCCGAACAATCTCGACTGCGTATTCGTAAAAGAAACCGACAAGCGGCTGATGTTTAGGGTCTAACTATGAAGCTCAAAAAAATCCTGAAGAATATCGGATTTTCGAAGCGACCTCCCAAGAAAACAACATCGAGTACGACTACTCCGGTTCCGAAACCGCCCGCAGTTCCAGTTATCAATATTTGGAAGAACGACGCCATCAAGCTTTCGTTTGATTCCAAGACGTCCGAATGGTGGAGAAATACGCTCCTCATCCAACGACGTACGCCAATCAGCGATGCTGAAGATAACCTTTACCAGGCTATCATCAAGAGCAAGTCGAGCGCCTTCAGCCCAGATCGTCTCTATCGGGTTCTTGTTGACGATGCGCCGTCGTCACTGACAGTGGCAGGCACCGACGACCTCACTCGGAACATTGAGCGGATGATCATCGCCACTAAGCAGACGATGTCAAAGTTCGGATGCATAATTGCAGTCGACCCAGATAATTCGCTCCCTTGGGCTATGCGAGAGTCAACCGCGGACGTAAGACTGATTGTGGTCGAAACCCCTGGACAATCAAAAGAGTTGGATATCCATACGTTGGCAAATGCCGATATTATCGTCACATACAAAGAACCTGCGGACGATGTCATCGCATACTCGGCTAGGCGGATAGATGTCGCCCCCACCCCAGACGCGTTATTCCCAACGCTGGAAGCCGCCGTTATCGATCTGTATCCGAAAGAGTTTAATGTTCTCCTTCCAATCTATAATTGCTGGGAACGGTTGCCTGAGATGGAAGCGGTCGATACGTCAAGGACCGATATTGTTCTGTGGCTTACATGTTCTGAAGACGCCGCACCGTGTGTAAGCGAAACTTTCCGACAATTTGTCGCTGATCTTGCTCCAAAGGTTCATCGAATAGCAGCAACCGACCAGGCCAGGAACCGCTATCTGAACCTAATCGATAGACTTGGAGCGCCTCAAGGTGTGGCTTATTTTTTGGAGCGCGCGTTCCAAGATGGAGCTCGCGTAGAGGTGTACTATGCCTAAGCTGATTGTTCACCTATCAAGAACCCCTGCCGCCGGAGCTCCCATACGCCTGTCGGATACTCTTAACGCCCATACGGGATATAGATCCGTCTGCTTCATCGAAAGTGACTATAAGGGCGGGCAAGCAGGCATCTTCCGAGGTAGCGCGGTCTATCTTCCGGAAGATAAGGATACCCTTGAGCATAGGCTCCTTTCCGAATGCCTCAAACAGGCAGACGTTCTTCACATTCACAATATGATTTCTCCTGGCCTGGCGACTTTGCTTAGGGAGAAACATCCCTACATCCCCACCATTTATCACATGCACTCTCCACGGAGAGAAGGGCCGCTCTATGTACCTCGCGGGGGGGATTTGCAGCGCTCTATTTCGAAAATATTAGTTGTTGCCCAAGCGCATCCCAGGTTTTACCCGGAGGCTATCCCTGTTCCGAATATTGTACCACGACCTCCCTCCCCGATTGATCGTCCCAACGACGAGAAAGTTCGCATCTTGTATGCGCCAATGGAAATTCGGAACGGTCGATGGAATGGAAAGGGCACACCGACCTTAGATGCAGCCCTTGAAGAACTTCGACTTGATCCAGCAGTGGAACTTATTGCTCTGGTGAAACCGGCCCCTTCCCATGTTATCGAGAAGGTCCGAGCCATATCCGACATTACGATCGATGAAGTTGTGACGGGTGGCTTCCATCAGATTTCGATCGAGGGACTGCAAGCCGGCAACGCAGTTGTTAATGGAGCCGATTTTCTGTCATTGAGGACTATGGTTGGTTGGGCGGGAGCGCCCCCCCCTTTTATCGTCAGCAACCCTAAAAACGTCAGGGAGAACCTCATGCGACTGGTTCGCGATAAAGATTATCGCCGCGAGGTTCAGTCGACTTCTGTCGAATATTCAGAGCGGCATCTACAGCCTCAGAACCTTATTAGGCGTTATGTGGAGGTTTATGATGGACTTAGCTGACATTCGGAATCACAAGGAGCGGTTTGCCGGCCAGACTGCCTTCTTGATTGCGAGTGGCCCGTCCATCGCCAATGAAGATTTGTCCTATTTACGAGACAAGATCGTTATCACCGTCAATGGCGCTACACTGCTGCAGGAAAAGTTTAGCCTTGTACCAGCCTATTTTTGCACTACTGACGCAAGGTTTCTCTCTGGCGCAGAAACTCGCGAACTCGGGTCAAACAGAGTTCATTCTTCATCGACGAGGCTCGTGCGGGACATCATTCGTCCGTTTGATGCAGCGAACGAGAAGCACCGCACGATCTATCTTCGGACAATTGCCAAAAACGGCTTTTCCGAAGATCTGGCTGCGGGTTTCTATTTCTGGTGCACATCGGTGTCCATCGGGATTCAGGTGGCCTGGTATGCAGGGATTACACGACTTGCACTCCTAGGTGTGGATTTGGTTTATCGCTCTTCAATGCCACGCTTTTACGCAGAGAGAAAAATACAGCCCATTGATCCATTCCTGAGTGTGCAGATGGCTAACATAATCAAGGCCGCCCGCTGCTTCGAGGCGGCTGGAAGAGAGATAGTTTTGTGCAGCGAGAAATCAATGCTACGGCCCTATCTACGGTATGCGACGCTCTCGGAAGTACTTCAAAGCGAACTGCGGATTGAAAAACGTTCCGCAGTTGCAGTGTAGCCTCGGCCGACTAAATGAGCCGAACTCAAGATAAGCATTGGCATGCCCCTGGTTGAGAGCCATAGATGAAGCTCGCAGACACACCACATCCATGAATTCAGTGGGAAACCGCGTTCTATGTTAGCGGACAATACAGTGCAGACTGGGAAAACTCGGCTAGTCGTCAACCATGTGATGTCCAGCGACCTCAAAAGCGGAATTTTTAGCGACTTCCTCGGTTACTTGGCAGAAAATGGCGGAGATGATATCTCACATATCACTACTATCGCGCCACTTCCGGACGCGGATGTTTATCATTTTCACCGACCTCAACTCGAGGATCGCCTTCCGGCCAATAGCGTCGTAACCGTGCACCATGACCTAGCGGAAAGCGATCCGTGGCTAGATTTCTCACGATTTTCCCAGCCTTACAAAGATGCCGGCCGAATCGTCTGCCTCAATTCACAGCAATATAGATGGCTCACTATGCGAGGGTATGAACGACTTGAGATCATACCTCATGGCTACAACGCGCGGTTTCTGCATCCTATCAAGCGTGGCAGCCGACCAAAGATCATTCTAGGCCTCGCATCTCGACGCTATGGTAGGCGAGTAAAGGGCGAAGCTTTGCTGTTTGAAATCGCAAAGCGCCTCCCCCCCGACAAATTTGGATTTTTGTTGGTCGGTCCTGGGCGGACTCAGGAAGCTCATTTCCTCCTGAACTTTGGGTTCGAAACGCGTGTGTTCGAACACCTCCCCTATCGTCTGTTCCAGCGGTTCTACCAGGAGATCGACGCGCTTTTGATACTAAGTTGGTATGAAGGCGGCCCTGCATGCATCCCAGAAGCTATTGCGACAGCCACGCCGATCATTTCAACTTCAGTGGGGATGGCCCCTGACTACCTCAAGCAAGGCACGAACGGAATATTACTGAAACGTAACCCTGACGTGGACGCCGAACAAATTCGCACGCTGGCAGACGACCCTGCCTTTCACGAGGTGTTGAACAAGGGAGCACACGACCTTAGCAATACCGCAATCTCGTGGATGGAGGTCTCGATGCGCTACCACAGGATATATCGTGAGGTATGCTCCAAATGACCTTTCACGTCCTGCTCTCAGATGACGTGCATCTTCACCCAAGGAATTTCGCGTCTCTATTCGATCTCCTAAACACCACTGCGACCATAAAGTACTCCACGCTCCAGCAAGGAAGAACGCTTTGGAATAGGTATGGCGAATACGTTGGCGTACCAGAAATCGAGGACATCGCCGAACATTTAAGGTCGCTCGATGAGTCCCGACTAAGAGAACTTACGTGTAAGATCGGATCCGGATCCACAAATGCGTTTGAGATTGCGCGTGCCGAAATTCTCTCTTTCGTTACCACCCGCGATAAGGGTTGGTACCGCAACCCTATACCTAATAACGATGATATAATATTTTCAAAGCTCTACTCTCAGAATAATAGTCTACTAAGACTAAACTTAGCTGCTGTCTTGCACTGGTGCAGCATTTATGCAACTGAAATTCGCCGTTATCCCCGCGCAAAAGTTTGCGTCGTCTTTAGTGGCAGTCAAATATACCAAAGACTCCTACTGGAACACTGCAAATCCTCGAATTCACGGGCAATCGTCGTGGAGTCGTTCCAAACCGGAGACGATTTTTACTTTGAAGAGCGCTATACGCCTATATCGGCCGGCTCCGACATTCGCTACTCAACGGTTTTCAATAGCTTGGCTCTCCCGGCTGACCCTCTTGAGCGGCAAAATGAGCGGAACATAGCCTTAAACAAACTTCTGAATGGTCAAAATAAAAACGTCACCCAACCGGACGAGGCTGTTCTCCCCGACTTTAAGGGCAGTGCGCCCTGCATCCTAGTTTCAGCCCAAGTCCAGAACGATTTTTCGATATTAGAAAGCAAACTGGAAGATGTGAACGCCATCGCCAACTACAAGCGCATCGTCGAGGGAATTATTTCGACTACTGACTTCAATGTGATTATCAAGACGCACCCATGGGAACGTCGCAAAACCCATCTAGGCAGGCCGTTTACATATGAGGAGCTGACCACATACTTTAACGATCTGCAGCCTGAGGAGAGAAGCCGTATCCACATCTGCGAGAATGAGAACTTAAGGAAGCTACTCAACAGATGCGACGCATTTGTTACTCTGACATCTCAGTCAGCAATCGAAGCTTGCCTATATGGGGGGTTGCGCCCCTTTACTGCCGGGCACCCATTCTACTCCGCGAAGGGGTTCAGCAATGACTACCAAAACGTAGGAGATCTTATTGCCGCGCTCCGAGACGATAGGTCAAAGTGGTGTCTCGAGCTCTCCGAGTATGAATCGTTTGTGGACTTCGTCACCCGTCTGCTGCAAGTGCAGTTAGCATCCATTCACCGCTCTGGGGTGCGACTTATCCGCGACCGCATCATTGGACACGAGTTCGTGGAAGTCGGAAAGATGTCCCTGAGTAGAGACAGCAAGCAGACTACATCTGTTGCGGTTAAGAAACCTCAGTCGATGGTCAAGCCCCCGCCCATCACAATGTCGAGCTCCGAAGATCCGCCTGACAGCACGGACGACAAAGCATACCAAAATATTGCACCATATAGGCGCCCTTTGGTGCCTATCGTTCGACCATTCGTTGCCAGGATAGGCAACAAGAAGGACGTTCGGGACTTCGATTCTGACCCCGCGGAATTCTTCGCAAAGCTCCGAAATCCATGGTATCGAGGCGTTGGGGCGATCTTGTTCCCACCCAGGAGGTAACCCATGATCTCAGGCAAGAACCTCCTCCTGGGTGCCGTGCAATCACCGTTTTGGATAGCCTCATCTCAACTTCGACGCAGAAAGTCGAATACCTCGGGCCGCCCTCCTCTTTTTCTCTTTGGCTTCTCCAAATGGAAAACCTTTATGGCGGATTGGTTCCCGGACAGGGAGATTATCTTCGTGCCCACGCGGGTTCGCGAATTCGACTTCAACTGTGAATGGAGATGGCGGATTCTTGCCGACACGCGGTCACGGGTCATGGCCTGGCAGTACAAGAGCGTCCCTGGCCTAAAGGACTTTTGCTCGAAACACGGTATCCAATTTCAGTATGTCGAGGACGGCTTCCTTAGGTCTGTCGCCCTCGGAGCGCTTCATACCGAGCCGATATCGTTAACCTTCGATACGCGGGACATGTACTTCAATGCGAATGCGCCAAGCGACCTCGAGATATTGCTTTCGACCTACGATTTCGAGGCGCACCCTGAGTTAACTGCCAGAGCTAGAGCAGTGATAAATACCCTACTCACTGCTCGGCTGAGCAAGTACAATTCTGGTGTTAAAGCTGATATTGAACGCATTTATGGAGCTAAGACGAGAAAGCGCGTTCTCGTTATTGGCCAAGTAGAGCGTGACGCGTCAATTCGCTACGGCTGTATTCGAAAGATAATGAACAACGATCTAGTTTGGCTTGCTCGAGGGGAAAACCCGGATGCGCAGATCATCTACAAGCCTCATCCGGAGGTCCTGCAGGGAACTGCAGAGCCTCTTTCGAATCCAGATCTGGTTAGAGGTGCTGCTCTTGTTCTCGAAGAAGACATAAGCCTTGCTGATGCCTTCGAAAGTATAGATCACGTTTATACGTTAACCTCTCTTTCAGGCTTTGAAGCCTTGATGAGGGGCATTCCGGTGACGACCGTCGGGTGCCCATTCTATTCCGGCTGGGGCATCACTGATGATCGGCAGCCCAACTCCAGGCGCGGACGGAAACTCACGCTGGAACAGGTGTTTGCCGCAGCATATATCCTCTACCCGAAATACCTCGACCCGGTAACGAAGCAGAGAATCGAGATCGAAGAAGCAATTTCCATTCTCAAGATTATGAGAGATAACACCTGACCCGCCTGCCGCACCTTCGAAGTCAGCGAAACCTGCTATCGTTATAGGGCCAAGCTGAACGACGAGAACGAGCAGATCGCCGATCTCCTCATCGGGCTGACACGGGCAAAGAAGAGTTGAGGCTTCGGCTTGTGCTTCCTTTACCTGCGCAACGTCCGAGAACATCGCTGGAACCATAGTAAGCGACAAGCCGAGGCCGTTCAGGCGGCATATGGAGTGCACCCCGTTTGACCGGACATGTCGGCTAGTTTGATTTAGCCCTGATGAACTGCCGAGGGGAAGCCATCTTGAGCGCGGAATGGGGATGGATTTCGTTGTACAACACGACGACAGAACACCCACGGGACCGAGGTTCGCGAGCTTCTGTATCCGTGGCATCCCTGGTCCGGGCGGCTCGTTCACGTGCATGAGGCGGTGTCCAAAGGGACGCATATTTTCCGCTGCAGCCTTTCTGGTTCTTCTTCTGGTCGACTTCTTGAGGTCCCGTCGTGGATGTTCGACAGATCAGTGAGTGGTTGTTGGCGCAGCCTGGCGGTCCCGCACGTCAATCTCGCAAGCCTGCATACTTTGGCAAGATTGCTGAAGGACGCTGATGGCTCATCGCAATCTTCGGTAATGGGCGCAGCATTGGTCTCTCACGAAACGAGTCGGAGAGATGTCCATGCCTCGCCAGTCCATGACATACCAGTTCGATCTGTTTTCGGCCCCGCAGCGGGGGATGACGGCAGGGATGCCGCAATGGCCGGAGTTGCCGGAGGAGATCCGCCAGGCGTTGGCGGTTCTCATCGTGCGACTGTTCGTAGATCACGCAAACTGCGGCCACGCCTCTCAGCAGAAGGAGGCCGGTCATGATGCATGAGAAGATCGGGCCGCACCATTTGGAGCGGAAGGCTATTCTCTATGTTCGGCAGTCCTCGGCTCACCAGGTTCTGCATAATCGAGAGAGCAGCGCCCTCCAGTACGCCATGCGCGACCGTCTGGCAGCGCTTGGATGGTCACAAATAGAGACGGTGGATGACGACCTTGGTCGTTCGGCCGCTGGCGGCGTGACCCGCGCTGGATTTGATCGGATGGTGGCGGAAGTCTGCCTTGGCAAGGTTGGAGCCGTGGCCGCGCGTGAGGTATCGCGTTTCGCCCGGAACAGCCGCGATTGGCAGCAACTCATCGAGATGTGCCGCGTTGTCGATACCGTCCTGGTCGACCAGGAAGCAGTTTATGCGCCCCGCCAGGGCAACGACCGCCTGCTCTTGGGTTTGAAGGGCAGCCTCAACGAGTATGAACTCGATCTCTTGCGTCAGCGTTCCCTTTCCGCCCGCTATGAGAAGGCTCGCCGCGGTGAGCTCGTGGTCACTGTTCCGGCCGGCTTCGTGAAGGCCGGTGACAGGATCGAGAAGGATCCCGACCGACGCATCCAGGAAGCCATTGCACTCGTCTTCGACAAGGTTGCCGAACTCGGCAGTGCGCGGCAGGCTCTGCTATGGTTCCTCGAGCAGGGGCTGGACCTGCCGGTCAGGTGCGCCAACGGTGACGTCATTTGGCGCAGGCCAAATTATGCAACCATCCATCGGATGATTGCGAACCCGATCTACGGCGGCGCTTACGCTTATGGTAAGAGTCGCTCCGTGCCCCGATACGATGGCCGGTCTGGAATTCGTCGCAAGGCGCGCGATGAATGGCTGGCGCTGATCCCGGATGCACATGAAGGTTACGTCAGTTGGGAACGGGCGGAGGAGATCCGCAAGATGGTCAGCGACAATGTACCGGCCAGTCGCCATCATGGAGCGCCGAAGCATGGCGACGCTCTGCTTGCCGGCCTTTTCCGCTGCAAAAGGTGCGGCCGGAAGCTGACGGTTCGTTACACGGGAGCCAACCATAACATCCCGCGCTATTCCTGTTGGCGAGGATTGCTCGACAACGGCGAACCACGTTGCATCGCCTTCGGCGGTCTGCGGGTCGATGACGCGATCGAAGAGGCACTTCTCGGCGTGGTCGAACCAGGAGCCATTGCCGCCGCCATCGAGGCGGAACGCAATATGGCCAGCCAACGCGATCAGGTTCAGGATGTCCTGCTTCGCGACCTCGAGGCAGCACGCTATGGAGCCGACCGGGCATTCCGGCAATATGACGCGGCCGATCCGGAGAACAGACTTGTAACGTCGGAGCTGGAAGCACGCTGGAACAAGACACTCGCACGCGTCGGCGAGATCGAGGCCAAGATTGCCAAACATCGGACAGTTACGCCGCATCCGTTCCCCATGTCCGCATCACAGGTAACCGCACTTGCGGGAAACCTTCGCGCCGTCTGGACGGCGCCGACAACCGATGCAAGGCTGAAGAAGCGCATCGTGCGCACGCTCATCAATGAAGTGGTCGCCGATCTCGATGATGGAACCTCTGAGATCGTCCTCGTCATTCATTGGGTTGGAGGCGTCCACACCGAACTGCGCCTGCCGAAGCGACACCGTGGCCAAAGAAACGCGACCCCTGACGACATTGTCGACGCTGTGAAACAGCTCGTCTTGATCGCCAATGATGATGTGATTGCCGGTGTCCTCAATCGCAACGGACTGACGACCGGCAATGGCAATCGCTGGACACGGGAGCGGGTCACCGCGCTGAGGTCATATCGCAAGATTCCGGTCTTCCGTCCCCAGATCGACGGGGTCGAGCCGTGGCTTAATCTGGGCGGTGCGGCGAAGTTGCTCGGGATAACGCCAAAGACGCTGCGTCTGGCGGCCGAGGCGGGCGATATTGAGGGGGTTCATCCGCTACCCGATGGCCCATGGATCTTCAGCCGTTCCAAACTCGCGACCCCACAAGCACGTCAGATCCTCAATCGTGCCCGGAAGAACCCTCGCCACCCCGCGGGATCGCCTCCAGATCAGGAAAACCTATTCCCTTCAATGACATAGAAAGATGGGTGTCATGAAACAGGATTGTAATCGCTGCGCCAGTTTGAAAGCGCTGATCGAGCATGGGTCAGTGATGAGAAGAGCGTTTCATTCAAGAGCTCATCCCGCAGTCGCCCATTGAAGCTTTCGATGAAGGCGTTCTGGATCGGCTTACCCGGCGCGATGTAGTGCCAATCCACCTTGTCTCGGTCCGTCCATTGCAGGATAGCATTGCTGGTGAACTCGCTGCCATTGTCGCTCATCAAAGGATGACGTTGTTGAGACGGGTTGAGTGACGGGCGGCAATCAGATTCGTATGCGCCGTCTACGCCCCATTGATTTTTCAGTTTCAGCTACTTGGTAGTGCTGCCTGAGGGCCGGATGTGAGCTCACCGGATAGTATCTGACGAGCTCATTGTGAGGCTCTGATGCGCGCGGCATAGGCCCATGGCATCAGGGCATCGATGTCCTTGGCGAGGTGGCCGTTCGCGAGGCGGGTGAAGAGGTCGCACAGATAGGCGTAGGGCTCAACGCCGTTCATTTTGCACGTGCCGATCAGGCTTGCAAACCGGGCCCAATTACGTCCGCCTTCATCATGGCCTGCAAAGAGCGCATTGCGGCGGTTCATGGCCGGGCGACGGATGGCATTCTCCACCAGGTTGGAGTCGATATCGACGTGGCCGTCATCAAGGAAGAGCCGAAAGCCATCTTGCCGTTTCAGCATATAGGCCAGAGCAATGCCGAGATCGGATTTGCGTGAGACACGCGCAGCCTGAGCCGAGAGCCAGGTGAAGAACGCGTCCACCAGCGGAAGGGACAGGTCCTGTCGAACTACCCGGCGATGTTCGGGATCTGAGCCTCGGATACTATCTTCGATCTTGTAAAGCGCGGCGATGCGAATAAGCGCCTCATCGACGATGGGCGATCCCGCCTTCGGCGCGGCCTTGATCAGCTTTCGGCGGCCATGTGCCCAACAGAATGCCAACCTGAGTGGTTTGCCACCCGTGCGATCTGGTGTGGCCAAATGCGAATAGCCACCATAAGCGTCGACTTGGATAGTGCCATTGAAGCCATCAAGGATCTCGGCGGCATATTCTCCTTTACGGCCGGGCCGATAATGGAACACCACACCTGACGGCGCAGAGCCATTCCAGCCGCGGTCGTCGCGTAAAATCGCCCATAGATAGCCGGTCTTCGTCTTGCCGCGCCCCGGATCAAGAACCGGAGCTGTTGTCTCGTCGACATAGAGCCGCGTGCTTTCCAATAGCAGCCGTTTGGCCATGTGGTCGACCACCGGTGCGATTTCGCTGCCCGTGCGCCCCATCCAATCGGCCAGCACCGTGCGGTCTATCGGCACCCCGTGTCGCGCCATGACTTCAGCCTGCCGGTTGAGCGGCATATGTTCGGAATGCTTGGAAACGGCAATCTCCGCCAGTAGGGCTTCGGTCGGCCAGCTTCCTTCCAGGAGGTGTGCCGGCGCTCCGGCCTGGACAACGCCCGTTCGACCCTTGGGGCATGCGTATTTCGGGCGGATCGTGACGATCACCTCGTAGCGTGCCGGCACCCGGTCGAGCCGTTCCGTTCGATCCTCACCGATCCGGACCATGTTGCCGCAACCGCAGGGACAAACGATGCTCTCGGGCTCGATCACTCGCTCGACCCGCGGCAGGTGTTCGGGCAGTGCACGGGCCTTACGCTCCTTGCGAGCAATGGCCTTTTCCGGATCGCCAACCTTTCCAGGATTGTTTGCGCTGGCTTCGATCTTTTTCTCGACGGCGGCGATCCGCGCCTGTGTTTCGGCAATCGCCGTCTCGAGGTCTTCCAGCGCAAGCTCCATCTGCGCCGGATCGAGCTTTTCCGATTTCGGCCCGAACTTCGTGCGCCGATAGTCGTGAACCTGACCCTCAAGCTTCTCGATCAGTTCCTTCAACTCAGTGATGAACGCGTCCTTCTCGGCCACCACAGCCTGCTCATGCTGACGTGCAGCGCGCTCCACCGACAGCTCGAACTGCATCGCCGCAAAGGCTTTGACAACCTCTGGCGGAAGGTCCGGAAACAGGCTGAGATCAAGGGGCGATGACATCGCGCCTTTATAGCAAAGCAGCACGAAAAAGCCAAATAAAACAATGCAAAGATGGACGGATATTCACCCTGCCGCCGACGGCGCGGTCACCCGTCGCGCCATCACCCGTCGCCAGTCAAGACCTTCGAACAAAGCCTCATATTGCCCCCTGGAAAGACGCATCGTCCCATCCTGGACCTTCGGCCAGGCAAAGTTTCCATGTTCAAGAATTTTGTAGGTCAGCACCATTCCGGTGCCATCCCACACCAGGATCTTCAGGCGATCCCCGCGCTTCGACCGGAAGATCACCGTAACCCCGGAATGCGGGTCGAGCTTCAATTCAGTCTGCACCATCAAAGCCAGCGCCTGATGCCCGCAGCGGAAGTCCACCGGCCGCGTCGCAATCAGGATCGGCAGTCGTTGGCCCGCGACGATCATGCCGTCCCTCGCATGGCTCGCACCAGTGCCGCCACACGTTCAACCGGCACGTCACCGGGAACCCGCATCACAAAGTCCGGGCCGATCTCCAGTGTCAAGACCGCTGATACCGCCTCTGGCAGTTTCGGCGGTGCCAAAACACTCGCAGCCTCGCTTGGCTCAGCCACAATCGCCAAAGGCACAAATGCAGGTTCGGCATCACCGTTCTCCGAAAGGCCCGGCATAGCCTCAAAAGGCAGCGCCAGAACCCCATCTCGTGCTTGTCGCCGCCAACTGGAAAGTTGGTTTGCTATAACGTCATGACGACGCGCAACATCAACAACACGAACACCGGGCTGAAAGCTTTCCGCTACAATCCGAGCCTTAACGTCATCCGGCCAACGCCGGTTTCCGCGGCGCGGCTCGACGATTTCGTAGCGACCAACAAATCCATCTTCTGCCATGCAAGTCTCCAGATAACCCTGGAAACCTTCTCGCACACCCAGCAAGCCTCAAAACACAACAAATCCAATGGGGCCCAGACGGCGCTTACTGTCTATTCATCAGCTTGAGCTTCGGACTGGGACAGTCCGGCGGCGGAAGTTTACGCATGCTGCCAAAGAGGCGATTGTTTCAGAGACTCTGAGCGTCGAAACGACAGTGATGGATGTTGCGCGACGTCACGACCTTGATCGGTCATTGGTTTATCGGTGGCGTCGCGAATTTGGCGTTAAAGAGTGCGCGCTTCGTAAAAGTTGGACAGTAATTCCGCTAAATCCCGGACAGCAGTT
>NZ_JPYQ01000005.1:0-8032 GCF_000757525.1 Rhizobium sp. YS-1r
CGCCGCCCTCGTCAGTGACACGGCTTATAGAAGCTCACCCAAGATGAAGTCAACTGAATTGAATCGGAAAAAATGAAAAATCTTACAACACACTGAAAAATCTGGAGAATTAGAAATTTGAGCTGCATTCCAACCGTTAACGGAAGTTAACAGTCTGGCAGCGGAACGCACCCTCGCTGGATGGAGAAATCGAAGCGGCAAGCTGCGACGTCCGACCGTTCTTGTGCGGCCGCGTCAAAACATGCGATAGCAAAAGGACTGCGAAAACTCTCAGGAAAGTGGTTTCCCGTGCGCATTCTTACCGATGCTTTCATTCCCGAACTGCCGAACCATTACCGCGGCAAGGTGCGGGAGAATTACGATCTGCCGGACGGCCGCCGCATCATCATCGCCACCGATCGCCTAAGCGCTTTCGATCGCATCCTGACATCGATCCCCGACAAGGGCCAGGTGCTGACCCAGACCGCACGCTACTGGTTCGAGGCGACTGGCGACATCTGCCCGAATCATGTGCTCACCTACCCCGATCCGAATGTGGTCGTGGGCAAACGGCTCGATATACTGCCGGTCGAGATCGTCGTCCGGGGCTATCTTGCCGGCACAACGGGCACGTCGCTCCTGACCCTCTACAAGAAAGGTGAGCGAGCCATGTACGGGCTCCACCTTCCGGACGGATTGAGGGATAATCAGATTCTTCCTGACCCGGTGATCACACCGACCAGCAAGGCCTTTGACGGTGGCCATGACGAACCGCTGACGCCGAAGGAAATCGTCGACCGCGGTCTTCTGACGGCGGAGCAATGGGAAACTCTGTCCCGATACGCGCTTGCGCTCTTCGCCCGCGGCCAGGAACTGGCGGAAAAACGCGGCCTCATCCTCGTCGACACCAAATACGAATTCGGCACGGATGCCGACGGCAACATCATCCTCGCCGATGAGATCCATACGCCGGACTCGAGCCGCTACTGGATCGCCGACAGCTATCGGGAGGCTTTTGAGAAAGGCACCCGGCCAAGGAGTTTCGACAAGGACTTTATCCGGGCCTGGGTGGTCGAGCGTTGCGATCCCTACAAGGACGAGATCCCGCCGATACCGCCGGAACTGATCGAGGAGACCGCCAGGGTCTACCGCTCAGCCTACGAGACGATCACGGGAAACACCTTCGTTGCGGACACCGGCAGTGCGACAGTGCTTGATCGGGTCCGGAAGAACCTGGAGCCCTATTTCAGCACGCGTTGATCGGGAAATCCGTCCGATTTTTAAAGAGGTGAGAGTGCGAAGGCCAAGGCGCAAAGCGGAAGAGACGCGGGAGGACATCCTCAACACGGCGGAAATCCTTTTCCGCGAACGCGGCATCGCCAAATGCTCGATCGCCGATGTCGCCCAGGCGCTTTCGATGTCGCCGGCCAATATCTTCAAGCATTTTCACTCGAAGGCAGCGCTGGCGGATGCCATCTGTGACCGGCATATCAGCCGCATGATCGGGCGATTCGGGACGCTTGACGAACCCGCTCCGGCGCCCGAGCGGCTTGCGATCGTCGTGCGCAAGCTGATGGAGGCACATCTTCAGGACATCCGCGAAAACCCTTTCCTCTTCGAGATGATCTTTCTGATGTCCGAAGCCGATCTGCCGAGCGGGCAGCATTACAAGGAACTGATAGAGTCCCTTTTTACCGATCTCATCCGCCAGGGCGTAGCGAGCGGTGCGTACAAATGTACCGACCCGCACGCGATAAGTCGGCATGTCGCAGCCGCTTTTGCGAGCGTGCTCCATCCTGTTCTTCTGGCCAAGTCCGACGAGGCCGAACTTTATGACCGATGTGACGGCCTCACTGGACTTGTGAATGCTGCGTTGCAAAATCCGCTTGTAAAGTGACGATTTTTAACTTACGTCACTTCCCCACATCGCAGACCGTTGGCCGAATTCTTCTTTCGACCACCACTGTTCTGACCACTCAAGACGGGGTACCTTCTCCGTCCTTCGCCCCGGCACATATCGTCTGCCGTGGCGATTACCCAAACGCCTTGCCTTGGATGACGCCATGATCGGACGCAAACTGATTCTACCACTGCTGTTTTCTGCAGCTCTTGCGGCTTGCAGCGATTCTGGCCAACAGCAATCCGCAGGCGGAGCTCCGCAACGACCGCCGCAGCCGGTCAGCGTCGTGACCCTGCAGAAATCCGAACAGCCGCTCACGACGGTTCTTTCCGGCCGTGCGGCAGCCTTCCAGTCGGCCGACATCCGGCCGCGCGTCGGCGGGGTGATCAAGCAGATTGCGGTGAAGGAAGGCAGCTTCGTGAAAGCCGGCGATCTTCTCTACAAGATCGAGGACGACACCTATCTCGCCTCGGCAGCCGAGGCCCAGGCCGCATTGGAGCGTTCGGAGGTGAGCGTGCCGGCGGCCGAGGCCAATCTTCAACGCTACGAGCGGCTGGCCAATAGCGGCGCCTCGCAAAAGGAATATGAGGACGCCCGCACGACACTGCTTCAAGCCAGGGCCTCTGTTTCAGAGGCTCGCGCGGCTCTGCAGACAGCTCAGATCAATCTCGGCCTGACCGAAGTCCGTGCGCCTTTCGACGGGGTCACCTCGGCCACCCGATTCTCGGTCGGCAACGTCGTCACGGCAAGCCAGACCGATGCTTTGATGACCCTGCGCCAAATCAACCCGATCTATATAGAGCTGAACGAATCAAGCGTGAATCTGCGGCGTCTGAGGACGACCATCGCTGCCGGAAACCTTGACCGCAAGGAAAATGACGAGATAACCCAAATCCGCCTCACCTTGGAGGACGGCTCCGATTATCCCCACATCGGCAAGCTCGACATGTCCGAAATGGCGGTCAGCACGACCACCGGCACCGTTTCCATCCGCACCCTGTTCGACAATCCCGACAATCTCATCCTGCCGGGCATGTTTGTGCGCGCCACCATCACCGTTGGCAGGGAAACGGGTTATCTCATTCCCCAGCGCGCGGCCAGCCGGAACGCCAATGGCGAACTCACGGCGCAGTTCGTGACCGCCGACAACAAGGTCGAAACGCGCACTTTCCGCAGCAGCCAGCTTTCCGGCAACAACTGGCTGGTCACCGACGGCGTGAGCGACGGAGACAAGCTCATCGTTGATGGCCTCCAGTGGATCACCGATAACGCCACCGTCAATCCCGTTCCTGCGGAGATTGATTCCAAGGGCTTCGTCATAGAGAAACCGGTCGTCGGCGATGCCCCGACGCCGAAGTCGTGATGTCTCGCGGCTTGTTCGGCAACATCGGGATCAGGAACTAGATCATGTCCCTTTTTTTCATTCGGCGGCCGATCTTCGCATGGGTCATCTCCATCGTCATCATGCTCGGCGGCGTTCTCGCCATCAATACCTTGTCGATTTCACAATATCCGGAAATCGCCCCGCCAACCGTGCGCATCTCCGCTTCCTATACGGGCGCCAGTGCCGACACGGTTAAGAAAACGGTGACGCAGATCATCGAGGACGGCATGACTGGCCTGGATGGCCTCACCTATATGACCTCCTCCTCCACGACCGGGCAGGCCAGCATCTCGCTGACCTTCGACAACAGTGTCGATGCCGACATTGCCCAGGTGCAGGTCCAGAACAAGCTGCAGCTCGTGACGTCGCAACTGCCGTCCATCGTCCAGGATCTGGGTATCGAGGTCACCAAATCGACATCCAGCATTCTGCTCGTCGGTGCACTCGTTTCCACCGATGGCAAGCGATCTTCCGCCGATTTGGGCGACATCTTCTCGACCCAGATCGAAGATCAGGTGAAACGCCTGGAAGGCGTCGGCAGCATCAACTCCTTTGGTTCGGCCTATTCGATGCGAATCTGGCTCGACCCGTTCAAGCTCAGAAAATTCCAGCTGACACCCGCAGACGTCACATCGGCCATCCAGATCCAGAACACTCAGGTCTCGGTAGGGTCGGTAGGCGGCCTGCCGTCCGTCGAAGGCCAGCAGATCAACGTCACCATGACGGCCCAGAGCCAGCTGACCACCGTGCCGGAATTCGAACGAATCATCCTCAAGGTCGACACCAGTGGCGCCAACGTGCGCCTCAGCGATGTGGCGCGCGTCGAGATCGGCCAGGAGAGCTATTCCTCCAGTTCCCGCTCCAATCGCCAGCCCGCTTCGGGTTTCGCAGTCAACCTGGCAACGGGCGCGAATGCGCTTGATACGGCGGACCGCGTCAAGGCCAAGCTCGCCGAGATCGCACCGGCCCTCCCGCAAAGCGTGAAGATCATCTATCCCTACGACACCACGCCTTTCGTATCGCTGTCCATTGAAAAGGTGGTCCACACGCTGATCGAGGCCATTGTGCTCGTCTTCGTGGTCCTACTGGTATTTCTGCAGAATCTCCGGGCAACCTTCATTCCGATGATCGCTGTACCGGTCGTCTTGCTGGGAACCTTCGGCATTCTGGCGTTGACGGGATACTCGATCAATACCTTGACCATGTTTGCCATGGTCCTCGCCATCGGTCTTCTGGTGGACGACGCCATCGTGGTGGTGGAAAACGTCGAACGAATCATGGCGGCGGAAGGCCTCGGACCGCTCGAAGCCACCGAGAAATCGATGGGGGAAATCACCGGCGCGATCATAGGCATTGCGCTCGTGCTGACCGCCGTCTTCATTCCCATGGCATTTTTCGGCGGTTCCACCGGCATCATCTACCGGCAGTTCTCCGTGACGATCGTGTCGGCGATGCTCCTGTCGGCTGTGGTCGCCATTGTGCTCACGCCCGCCCTCTGCGCGACGATGCTGAAACCGATCGACCATGATAAGAAGGGGCGAGGGATCGGCGCCTGGTTCAACCGGGGTTTCGACCGGACCACGCATGGCTACGTGGGCTCCGTGGGTTACCTCCTGAAGCGTCCGCTGCGCGTGATGATCATGTTCGCCATCGTGATCGGGGGATGTGCCTGGTTCTTCACGCGACTTCCCTCCTCCTTCCTCCCGCAGGAAGACCAAGGCGTGTTGATGACAATCATCCAGCTTCCGAATGGCGCAACCAGTGCCCAGACAGCCGAGGTGATCGAGAAGGTCGAAAACTATTATCTCGACCAGGAAAAGGAAGGCGTCCAGGACGTCTTCGCGGTAAACGGCTTCAGCTTCACGGGCTCCGGGCAGAACAACGCCCTTGTTTTTGCGAGCCTTCGGGATTTCGACGAACGTCAGGACCCGAAGCTCGCTGCAGGCGCCATCGTTCAGCGCGCCATGGGCTATTTCTTCACGATCCGCGAAGCCCAGGTCTTCCCGCTGCTTCCTCCGGCAATTCAGGGCATGGGCAACTCCAGCGGTTTCTCCATGTATCTGGTCGATAGCGGCAATCACGGCTCGCAAGCCCTCGTGACGGCGTCCAAACAACTCGTGCAGGCCGCCAACAGCGGCAACAAGATCACCGCCATGCGCAGCAACGACCGCGATCAGGAAAGCCAGGTAAAGCTGTTGCTGGACCAGGAGAAGCTGAGCGCCATGGGAGTTTCGATTTCCGACGTCAATTCCATGCTGACGACCATTTTCGCCGGCAGCCGGGTGAACGACTTCACGCTGAACAACAAGATCAAGAAGGTCTATGTGCAGGCGGATGCGCCTTACCGCATGCAGGCGGAGGATCTGAAATACTGGGATGCCCGCAATTCCGACAACGAGATGGTTCCGTTTTCCTCCTTCACGGAAGCAACCTGGATCAACGGCCTGCCTTCCATTTCTGCCTTCAACGCGGTCACGGGTTTCTCCATGGAGGGGTCGGCCGCACCAGGTGTGAGCTCGGGCGACGCCATGAACGAAGTGGAACGCCTGGTATCCGAGATGGGGGGCGGCTATTCGGTAGCATGGCAGGGAATTTCCTATCAGGAGCGGCTTTCTGGCTCGCAGGCGCCGATGCTTTACGCGCTGTCGGTCCTGATCGTCTTTCTGTGCCTCGCAGCGCTCTACGAAAGCTGGTCGATCCCCTTCTCGGTTATCCTCGCGGTTCCCATCGGCGTGCTCGGGGCACTGACCGCGGCGCACTTTCTCGGGCAGTCGAACGACGTTTACTTCAAGGTCGGCCTTCTGACGACCATCGGTCTGGCGGCGAAGAATGCGATTCTGATCGTCGAATTTGCCAAGGATCGACAGCAGGGGGGCATGGGCCTTGTGGAAGCGACACTCGAAGCGGCTCGCCTGCGTCTGAGGCCGATCATCATGACGTCGCTTGCTTTCATTCTGGGTGTTGTTCCGCTCGCCATAGCCACGGGAGCCGGCTCCGCGGCGCAGAACGCGATCGGCGTCGGAGTGCTGGGTGGTATGCTTTCTGCAACACTCCTCGGAATTTTCTTCGTTCCCTCCTTCTTTGTTGTCGTTAGACGGTTATCAAACCGTGAAAAAGCGTAGCATAAGGATTATGTCGTTAACGGATTTGGTCTTCTAATACCGTCAGGAACAATCGAATCGCTCCTGACGGAGCAATCGGAAGCGGCATGAATGTCTGACTTCCAAGCGTTTAGGGCACTGGGACAGAAAAATGCTATCCACTCGAGTTGTTGCTCCTCTTATCACCGCGCTTCTGCTTTCGGGTTGCGTCGTCGGTCCCGATCACACGCCGCCGGAAATCTCCCTGCCGGGAAAGTTCGGCGAGGCCGGCGCTGCCAGCAACGGTGACGTGTCGCAGGTTGCCTGGTGGACCGCCTTCAATGACAGCCGCCTGAATGGCTATATCCAGACGGGCCTTGGGCAGAACCTCGACGTTCTCCAGGCTCTGGAACGAATCAATGCCGCACAGGCCAATGTCATCGTTGCAGGTGCCGGCGGGCTGCCTGCCCTGGACCTTGGAGCCTCTGCAAGCCGAAGCGGCAGTGAGGACATTGGAGGGCCGCTGAGCCCGTCGTCGTCCGGTCCTCAGACGACGGCCAGCGGCGATTTGACTGCGTCCTGGTTCCTCGATCTTTTCGGCCTTTATCGCCGCTCCAAGGAATCGGCGCTCGCAAGTCTTGACGCTGCCTATGCCAGCGCAGACGTGGCGAGGCTGACGCTTCTGTCACAGGTCGCGTCTGCCTATATCGACGTCCGCTATTATCAGGAGCGCCTCGCGATCGCTCGGCAGAACCTCGATTCGCGGCGGGAAACATTGAACCTCACCAAGCTTCAGCTCGAAGCTGGGGCGGCCTCCAGACTCGACGTCGTCCAGTCGGAAGGTCTCGTCAATTCAACGATCGCGGAAATTCCGGGCCTCGAGACCCAGTTCCGCCGCGCCACCCATCGCATCGCCACGTTGCTTGGATTGCCGGCATCCTCCCTCGTTGCTGAACTTCAAAAAGGTGCCCGCCAGCCGGTCGCCCGCTTCAATGCAAGAGCAGGCATCCCCGCTGATCTTATCCGCAACCGCCCGGACATTCGCGCTGCAGAACGGCAACTCGCCTCGGCCGTTGCCGAGATCGGCGTGGCCGAAGCGCAGCTTTATCCGTCCATCACGCTCGGCGGTTCGATCACGCCGTCCTACACCAGAATCTCTGCCGGTGAGAGCGGCGTTCTCGGCTGGTCCTTCGGTCCGCAGCTCAGCCTGCCGATCTTTGACGGCGGCCGCCTGAGGGGCAATGTGAAGATTGCCGAATCGTCGGCACGAGAATCCTATCTTGCCTGGAAGCAGACCGTTCTCGATGCAGTCGAAGAGGTCGAGAACGCGCTTGCCGCCGTGGCTCGCGACCGCCGCACGGTCGAAGCCTACCAGGCGACGGTGAAGTCCTATCAGGAAGCGTTGCAGCTCGCGACTGCAAGCTATCGTGACGGCGCATCCTCGCTGCTCGACGTGCTCGACGCGCAGCGCGAGGTCTCGACCGCGCAGGCGAGCCTTGCCCAGGCCGTGCAGCAGGTCGCACAGGACTATGTCACCCTCAACGTCGCGATCGGCGGCGGCTACGCCTTCGGCAAGACGGATGCCAAGGTCGCCTCTGTTGTCGTGAAGAAATAGATTCCGCTGATATACTGATGAATCGGGTAGGAGGGGCCTTACGGCATCCCTCCTCCCACACCACCGTGCGTACG